>NZ_JANXUG010000033.1 GCF_025352015.1 Flavobacterium sp. | reverse complement strand
CTGGTATGCACTCAAATCGATAATAAATGAAAATCAAAGCCCAGTGAACAAAACAATAGCCTTAATAGCTACTTCTTTTACAGCTTGGTATGAATTTAAAGACATAATTAATTTAACATATATAAATTAGACTAAAGCCTTAATAAATAATTTTTTTAATAACAGTTCCCCCTGTTTGCAACTTTATTTCTAACAAGAGTGTTGCATTGTTTTTGTTCAGACTTGTGAGAATTAAATCATTGGAGTTGATGTTATCATAAGTTGCTATTTTTTGACCTAATACATTGTAAACAATAATAGTTTCCATCAGTAAATTACTTGAATTTACAACCACTTTTTTATTAGTCATAACTTTTACATTGTTTTCAAAAGCTGTATTGGATGTGCCGAGCGCATTAGTTAAATAAATTACTTTGAATCTGTCGTTTATAGC
Source organism: Flavobacterium sp. (assembly GCF_025352015.1). Lineage (GTDB taxonomy): Bacteria > Bacteroidota > Bacteroidia > Flavobacteriales > Flavobacteriaceae > Flavobacterium. Next base: position 30,370 of record NZ_JANXUG010000033.1, on the reverse strand, counting down.
TCCAGTATTTGAAGAAAAAGAATAGGGACTTACTTTTAAATCATGTGTTATGTTTAATAGAATATCTCTTAAGTAGATGTTTTGACTGTTAAATAATCCGTCAATTCCTGCAATTGCGATGGTATAATTGCCTTGTGTTGGAATATTGATACCAATTGGTACCTCATCATTCACATCAAATGGTAAGCTTCTGCCTTGAATAGAGAACTTGGTATCTCCAATTTCAGAATATAGTTGTGTTCCTCCATAATTTTGTGTGATACAATCAAAGAAACTATCCCTTCCCATTGTTGCATTTTCGATATATCCAAATAAAGTTCTATCGGATTGACCATTAGGATTTACAAGGTCCAACCAAATTCTGTTTCTTTCGATTGTATTAACGTCAAAAGTAGTAGAACTCGTTGTGCTGTTTATTGTTCTGTAAAAAACGTTATTGCTGAAACTGGCATTTCTTAAGTTATTATTAAAAGAAACTGTAACATTGTCTGTTGTACTTACCGCAGAACCATCAATCATTTGTACAAAAAATCCTTGACCCGCTCCAATAAAGACATCAGAAGCTGCTGCTGGACAACAACTAGTTCCTGTAAAATTATACGTAAGATAATCACCAGTAGTATAATTGTAAACAAATGAAGAATAAAATGGATTTTGAATAAGGTTAGACGGAAGTGTTCCATGTGTCCATAACCTTATATTTCCTTCTATTTTTGTGTTGTTGTCAAATAAAAATTGACTTCCTCGAATAGCCGATGGATAAGGATTTCCCAGTAAATTCCAGTTGTCACTTAAATTGGTGACTTGTATGCCATTGGTTCCATAATGTAATGCGGTGTTTTGGTCTGTTCCTCTTTCAATAGGAATTGTAATATCACCATTGTTTGGAACACCAGTAAACGTGCCATTTAAGGTATTGAAGGTAGTATTATTAAAAGGAGATGCGCTAGGACTTCGTGCAATATATCCTTTTCCAGCAATCATTGTGGTTCCAGATGCAGTTTGCCACGTTCCTTGTCCCCCATTTGAATTTGCAATTGTTGTGTTCCATTTATAAATTGGACCAAAAGAGTAAGGTGACACTATGTTATCCACATTAAAATTAGCCACTGGGGATGACCAATACACGTAATCGAGAGTTCTTACATTCGAAGCATCTCTTTTACAAATTATATTTCCAGAATTTAAAATATTGTTTATTTGTATTAGGCTCGCACTATTATTAATTGTAAAAACACCGCTTGGTTGCACAGTAACTTTATCAACAATGGTTAAATTTTTATTTGTATTTAGTGTTAACTGTGCATTGTTATAAACCAATAAATTATATCCAACAGCATCTGGAGAATTAGAAATAATAGGATTATTAGCAGTTGTTGGAATTATAACACAGTTTGCATTTGTTGGCACGCCACTTGGTGTCCAGTTGTTTGGTGTGTTCCAGTCAGGACTTTGTGTTCCATTCCAAATTTTATTTCCATTAACGGTTACTAATACATTACCGGTATATTTTAAATTGTTACCACTACAAAGCGCATAAGTTACTTCTGCTGTGTACGTGGTAGTAACTGTTGGACATACATTGATAATATCTGTCGTGCCAATTTGTGTGCCCGATGTGCTGTTGCCTTGAAACCATTTTATAGATGTTAAAGATGGACCAGTTGGTACGAATCGCCAAGCTTCATTTGTTGTAGACCAGTCTGTACTCAAACCATTTCGGTTAGGTGCAACTACGGCCGCGGTTCCTGCAGCGTTTTGAATTCCAACAATAGCATTACCATTATTCCAAGTTGAACAAATATTCTTTTCTTTTATATAAACTTCAATAACATTGGTATTTTCATACAATACAATCATTCCAGTATATAAGCTTGCATTGCATGAAGACGAGTACATTGGAATATTATTCCATGAGGCAACAAGTGCTCTACAACCGGTATTAAGTGTTATTAATTCCCATCCAACTTGTCCACCTTTGCTTGGGTCTATATCATGATAAACCCCAAAAATAGTGTTCTTGAAAAGAGAAACATTGGGTAAATCGCTATTGTACGACCATGTCGAATATCCTCCTGGAGTATTTGAAGTGGTGTCAAATGTTATAACCCCATTAGAACCAATTAAACATTTATTATAATTGTTTCCAAAAAAACAAAAATCGAAAGGAAGATTAATTGTTGGCGACCAAACGTCATCAACATTTACACTCACAGGGTTTTGCAAGCATGTGTATTGGTATGGCGGTACATAAGGAATCGAGGAAACACTATAATTTGTTGGTTGATTTAACTGCAAATAGGTTGCTTCTAAACTGGTGCATGTTGATGCCGAACACATTACCGCTGGAGGACTTGCGCCATTTAGACCTTGACCTCCAGCAATTATAGATGGACAAGCATTAGTTGTATTTCCTGTACCATTACCAACTGCACAAGGAGAATAATTAGTTGGTCCAAACCATGTGCTTACATCGGTACCTCCGCAAAAGGAACGTACCCAAAAATAATATTTTTGTCCTGTGGTTAATCCAGTAAGTGTTACACTTATTACTCCTGCCGAAGTTGTGCTAGTGGGAATTGTACTTGAAGTTGGCGTAACTCCCGTGGTATTGATGAAATACTGGTACCCACCCGAGGCAGATGGAGTAGAAGCATTCCAATTTACTGTTACGCTAGTATTAGATAGAATATTAGGATATAAATTTGATGGAGATGGACAACTTGGTGTAGTGGCACAAATACCAAAAGTTCCATTATTATTATTGCCGTATTCCCAAACTCTTATATAAATAGTTTGTCCTGGTGTTAATCCCGATCTGGAAATATAGGACATTAAACCATTATTACTGCTATCATCATCACAATCTAATAAAGTTAGTGAACCGCAAGTTCCTGAATAAAAAGCCATACCGCTATCGGTCATCACCCCTTCAATTAGGTCTACATCGAGCTCACCTGTTGCGGGAACAACTGCTGAAAACCAAACATCCCCACCAAGATAATTAGCACAAGCAGGTGTTGTCATTCCGGTACTGCCAGTAGCTCCCGCATTGGTATAGGTTGTATAGGAACAAGTAGTTGAAACGGTTAAAGATATTGCGCCACTACATTCATCATTAGTGAGGACGGTAGTAACTGTTCCAAGCAAATAAGCACTACTGCAATTTATATTTGTAGCTTTAATTTGATAATAATATGAGGTTGCCGAATTAAGTCCGGTTACTGCATAGCTAGTAGTTGGACTAGATATAATGAATGGTGAACCTGAAACAGGAATTGAACGTCCAGCATCTGTATAAACTTCTAACACATAATTTATTGCTCCAACAGATGCAGTCCAAGACACTGTAAATCCTGAACTAGTTACTAAAGAATTTACAGGAACAGTTGGTGCTGTTGGACTAGGATTTACCGTTACCGAATAAGTAGCAGGAGTACATAATCCAATTGTATAATTTACAGTAACATTTCCTGGGGCAGTTCCCGTTAAAACACCGCCAGCTGTAATAGTTGCGGTACCAGATCCGTTTACAACAGTCCAAACTCCACCAGCATTTAGATTAGTAAAAGCAGGGGTAGAAGACCCGACGCATACAGATGCGGCACCACCCGCAATAGCTCCCGGAGTTTGTTGCACAGTTAATGCTTTTGAAACGCTACATGTTGTTGGTAAAGTATACAAAACAGTAACAGTACCAAGGGCAGTTCCAGTAGCAATACCACCAGCCGAAATAGATGCTGAACCCGTTCCGCTTGAAGTTGACCAAGTACCGCCAGCAGTGGCATCAGTAAAAGCAATAGTATTAACTCCCGTACAAACTGTCGCTGCTCCGCCGCCAATAGCAGCTGGATTTGGATTTACTGAAAAAACACCAATACTGGTGGCTGTTCCTCCAGCAGTTGTTACACTCACCGTACCAGTGGTTCCAGCCCCGATTACAGCTATTATTGTAGTACCTGTATTAGATGTAATTGATGCAACTGGAGTCCCGCCAATTTTTACGTTAGCTGCTGTTGCACCAGTAAAATTTGTTCCGGTTATAGTAATGTTTGACCCAACACAGCCACTTGAAGGGAGGAGTAAATTGGTGATGGTGGGCATTGGAGCAGGTGTGTAAGTTAATGATATATCATCAACAGCTCCATAACCATCTGGGGGAAGATTATCGCAATTGAAAGTAAAAATTAAATTTGTTGTTGTGCCTGCAAGCGCGTTAGATAACGTAGCACTTTGGGTAGTAAAAGTAGTAGTATTAGCGTTTGGATATGGTCCAAAAACTAATGTTCCCCCCGGTGCTGTTCCTCCTGTTGGGGCTACAACATCAGTATATACAGAAATGTAATCATAATAGATACCAGCAGCATAATCTGAAACTGCTTGTTTGTATTTAAAACTTAATTGTATGTTTGTGGCACCAGCAGGCACAGTTATAGATTTATACAAATGTTGAATACGAGCGCTTCCGTCTGTTCCAACTGTGGTGGTATTATTCCCAATAAAGGCACATCTTAATCCTGTAAATCCTGATTGACCAGTACCAACGTACCAGTTTCTTTTCGGATTTCCACCATTAGCTACCGACCAATTGTTCGCCGCAAAAGTAATTCCAGACTCAAAACCACCATCACCAGCGGGAGAAATTAAAGTTTGAGATGTTACTACATCAGCAAAAAACATCAAAATCAAAACCAATACAGTTTTAAATTTTAAGTTTGTAGACATAATTTTTTTAATAGTAGCTTTACTCATTATAATTTAACATTTTTTGAAACTCAATTTTAATCTTATAAAAGTATTTTTAATTCTATAAAAATCATAAAAACATTGATGTAATACATAGATAATCGGCGAATTACACTTTTTAAGGCAATTTGAATGGTGGCTTTTTAAAATAATATTTGTGGATGACAATTCTTTCAATTTTTAGAAAATGTTTTTAATCAAAAACAAAAAAATAAATGTTTTTATCAAAACATTTGAAGTCAAGCAATCAACTATTTCTTTTCCCTAAATACGAAAAAAAATATTTTTGGTTTTAAACTCAATTTAGCATGCGATAAAAATTATTTTTGGATTTGAAAATGAATAACTTATAAAATATTCTTATTTTTGTTCTATGAAAAGAGTACTGTTTATTTTTTGGATTGCTTTTTCTATAAACTTTAGCTATTCGCAATTATTTGTTAAAAATAATAGCTTTATTTTTAACAAAGGAACTGTGGTTTATAGTAAAGGAAATTTAGAACTGAACGGTATTAATAGTAATTTTTATCTTAGAAACGAAGGTCAGTTTGTGCAAGGAACAGTGGGGGTTTCGAGTAATACTGGAGTAGGAAAACTTTCTGTCTTTCAAGAAGGAACAGTTAATAATTACGCCTATAATTATTGGTGTTCACCCATAGGAAATGCAACACTTGGTGTAACAACCAACGAAAATTTCGGCATTACAATGTTAAATCTGCCATCAACCAATACAATTAGCGCACCAGCAACAATAAATAGTTCAAGTTACAATGGATTTTCTGGAACAGGAACACTATTTATTGCCTCGTATTGGATATTTAGATTTTTAGCACAATCTAATTACAGTGGCTGGGTACAATCCGCAGCAACGACTACTATTGCACCAGGTCAAGGATTTACCATGAAAGGCACAAGCGGCTCAGATCTAACAACTGTTGGTGAGGTTGCTGCAAACAACACAGGAAGTGCTCAACGATATGACTTTAGAGGAAAACCTAATGATGGTACCATAACTGTTGGCGTAGCTACAAATAATTTCACCTTAACAGGTAATCCTTACCCTTCGGCTTTGCATGTAAATGCATTTTTATTAGATCCTACCAATACAGATTGTACAGGAATTGCCTACTATTGGGAGCAAGATAAAACCATTAATTCACATAACTTAACTGCTTACAGAGGAGGTTATGGGACTTATGCTCCAGGTGGAACATTACCAACAGATTATGGCGTTTATGTGCCCGCTTTTTATAGCAGTTATTATATTGATGGGACTGTAAATACTACAGGTTCCTCCTCTGGACTTTCCATTCAAAGGAAATACGCTCCAATTGGTCAAGGTTTTATGATAAAAGGAAAATCATCGGGTTCTCCTACATCGGTAACTCTAAAAAATACTCATCGAGCGTATTACAAAGAGTCTGGCGCTTATTCACATTTTGAAAGAATTTCTAACGTCACCAATTATAATCAAAATAATGGTGTCAACACCACATCGCTTATTCGTTTGAATACTATAATTAATAACATTAATACTAGACAAATAGCATTAACATTTATGCCCAATGCAACTGATGGAGTTGATAGAGGAATAGACGCTTTAAGTCCTGATCCAGATTTGACCAATGATGTTTATTTCTTGCTTGCCAATGAAAAATATGTTATTGAAGGAGTAAATTTTGACATAGAAAAAAGAATTCCCATTGGTGTTAACGTTTCCAATGCTACTTCGTTTAAATTTAGTATCGCAGATGTTGTTAATTTTGATGAAAATCAAGAAATATATATTTACGATGGTTCTGATAGTTCTTATCACAATTTGAAACAAAATGATTATGAAGTTGTACTTCAAACGGGTATTTATAACAATCGTTTTGAAATAACTTTTAAGAATGAAAACTTATCCGTTGACCATTCTGTAAAGAATAATGTCATTATTTTTCAAGACAATGCAAATCATCAATTAACACTTTCAAATCCAAACTTTTTGGACATTAGATCGGTATCATTTTTCGATATTTTGGGTAAAGAGGTCTTTGAAAAAGTAAATTTAGGTTCAAAAACAAGTTATGAATTTTCTACTGCTTCTTTGAGCGACGGAGTATATTTAATCAAAGTACAATCTACTGATGGACAAATTATTGGAAAAAAAATTATAGTTTCTTCTAAATAAGATACCAGATATGTATACGAAGTGTTTAGGTATCGATTTTTTTCGAAAATTCGTTTGAATAAATTACTTTTGAAAGATGAATTTTTTAAAAAGTAACAATCAAGAAATCCTTATAGAAAATGCTGACATCACACTTTTTATGAAGCGTGAAGATTTGTTACATCCCATTATTTCAGGTAATAAATACAGAAAGTTAAAGTATAATTTGGCGCAAGCCAAAAACAAAAAAAAAGACATATTATTAACTTTTGGCGGGGCATTTTCCAATCACATTTTGGCAGTTGCAGCAGCAGGAAATGAGCATCATTTTAAAACCATTGGTGTTATCAGGGGCGAAGAATTGCGTTTTCAAATTGAGAATAATGCAACCTTAAAAAAAGCACAAGAACTAGGAATGGTATTTGAGTTTGTAACGAGAGAAATTTATAAAGGAAAAGAGAATCAAGAATTCTTAAATCAACTAAAAGAAAAGTTTGGCGATTTTTATCTTTTGCCCGAAGGAGGAACCAACTATTTGGCAGTAAAAGGATGCGAGGAAATTTTGAACAAAGACGATGTTCAATTTGATTATATATGCTGCGCAGTTGGAACTGGCGGCACCATTTCTGGAATTATAAATTGTTCACAAAACAGTCAACAAGTTTTGGGTTTTCCTGCCTTAAAAGGCGATTTTTTAAGAAAAGATATTTGTAAATTTGCTACCAAATGCAATTGGGATTTAATCTTAACGTATCATTTTGGGGGATATGCTAAAGTTTCACCAGCATTAATAACCTTTATCAACGAATTTTATCGAAAGTATTCTATACGTTTAGACCCTGTTTATACAGGAAAAATGATGTTTGGAATTTTTGATTTAATTGAAAAAAATTATTTTCCTAAATATTCAAAAATTTTAGTAATTCACACGGGTGGATTGCAGGGAATTATAGGAATGAATAAGGCCTTAAAACAAAAAAAACAATTAGAAATTAGCGTCGATGATTAAGAAATTTATTTTAGTGTTGCTTATGATTTTTGTTGCCTCGTGCAACGCAAATCAGGCGGTTATCAGAACTACAAAATCTGATTCAGTGCAATCAGAAGCTCAAGTTTCACAAAGAGTCAGAAAGCCTATTTACAGACCTTCTGCTATAAAAAATCCGGTGGCGATTACTCAAAAAGACACTCCAACGGTTGGAAGTTTTGTAAGTGCTACGGAAATTTTAGAAGCAACAACAAAAGTGAAAGTAACAACTAAAATGGTTTTGGCATATATCGAAAAATACAAAGATGTTGCTAAAGAAAATATGATAAAGACAGGGATTCCTTCCAGTATAACATTAGGACAAGCCATTTTAGAATCTGGTGCAGGAACAGGACCTTTGAGTGTTCAAGCGAACAATCATTTTGGAATAAAATGTCATAAAGAATGGACTGGTTCCAGCATTAAATATACTGATGACGAAGAAAACGAATGTTTTAGAAAATATGACGATCCAAGTCAGTCGTTCAAAGATCATTCTTATTTTTTAACTAGTAGACCAAGATATTCGGAGCTTTTTGGATTTGAAAAAGACGATTATAAAAGTTGGGCTTATGGTTTAAAAGCTGCTGGTTACGCCACCGATTCGAAATATCCAGACAAACTGATTACATTAATAGAAAAATATCAGTTAAATAAATTTGATGCTGAAGTTCTTGGTAAAAATTTTATCGCGGCAGCTCCAAATAACGCAGTTACTTATACTGAAGATACTCAAAAATATACCGTAACCAAAGGAGATTCGTTGTATTCTATTTCTAAAAAATTCAACATTTCGATTGAAGCATTAAAGAAAAAAAACAATTTAAACGACACAAAAATATCTTTAGGACAAACTATAATTGTCAAATAATTTAAATAACAAAATTCCCATTTCAAAGATGATGTATCAAAGAAGCAGTCAGTTATTTGCTGAAGCCGAAAAAGTAATTCCTGGCGGTGTAAATTCACCAGTTAGAGCATTTAAAGGTGTTGGCGGCAATCCTATTTTTGCCAAAAGTGCAAAAGGGGCGTATTTATATGACGAAGATAATAATCGATTGATTGATTATATTAATTCATGGGGACCAATGATTCTAGGTCATGCTTTTCAACCTGTTGTTGATGCCATAATTGAAAAAGCAAAAATGGGAACTTCCTTTGGAATGCCAACAGAATTAGAAACAAAAATTGCCGAAATAGCTGTTTCAATGGTGCCAAATATTGATAAAATCCGTTTTGTAAATTCGGGTACAGAAGCATGTATGAGCGCCATTCGTTTAGCTAGGGGATATAACAATAAAGATAAAATAATAAAATTTGCAGGATGCTATCACGGTCATTCGGATTCTTTTTTGATTCAAGCAGGAAGTGGTGCAAGTACTTTTGGCACGCCAAATTCTCCCGGAGTTACACAAGGAACTGCTAAAGACACGCTTTTGGCAAACTATAATGATTTGGAAAGTGTAAAAATTTTATTTGAGTCTAATAAAAATCAAATTGCAGCAGTAATTATTGAGCCTGTTGCGGGAAATATGGGTTGTGTCCCACCAAAAGATGGATTTTTGAAATCAGTTAGACAACTTTGTGACGATAACAATGCTTTGTTGATTTTTGATGAAGTCATGACCGGATTTCGATTAGCCAAAGGCGGAGTTCAAGAATTATATAAGGTAAAAGCCGATATTGTTTGCTTCGGAAAAGTTATTGGCGGTGGTTTGCCAGTAGGAGCTTTTGCTGGCAAGCATGAAATTATGAATTATTTATCTCCAGTTGGACCCGTTTATCAAGCAGGGACGTTATCAGGAAATCCCTTGGCAATGGCAGCAGGACTAGCAATGCTTACAGCTTTAAACAACGATTCGGACATCTTCAAAAGATTGGAAGAAAAAACAGCTTATTTACACGATGGAATTCAGAAAGTATTAAAGGATAATAAAATTGAATTTACTATAAATAGAGTAGGTTCCATGATGTCTGTACATTTTGATGGTAATCCTGTAATTGATTTTCAAACTGCTAAAAATGGCGATAATGAAACCTTTAAAAAATTCTTTCATGGCTTGTTAAACGAAGGAGTTTACATTGCGCCATCGGCATACGAGTCCTGGTTCATCACAGATGCGTTGACCTACAACGATTTAGACTTTACGATAAAAGCAGTTGATAAAGTGGCAAAAAGCTTGTAACAAAAAAATCCCGCTTCATCTTTTAACGAGCGGGACTTTTTGTGGGTATTAAAAGTTTAATTAATCAATTTTTTAAGCAATTCTGGATTTTTTTCTAATTTACTAATTTGTTGGTCATTCAGCGTACCTCTAATTTTAGCTTCTATTACTCTTGATAATTCTGTTTTTCTTTCTGGTTTTGTATTTGGGTCATCAACAATAGAAAATTTTTGCTCAAAAAGTCTTGCGAAATTCTCCGTCATGGTTTGATCTAAACCAATGTAATTTGCCAATTCAGTAGCTTGTTGTTTTCCTTTTTCGGCTGAATTCAAACCGTTTTTATCTTGTGCATTTGCATTTATGGTAAATGCTAATAGTATTGTTAAAGCAGCAATAAATTTTTTCATTTTTTTAAGATTTAATTATAATAATTATTTCAAAACTAATTTATTTTGATGAAAATTCAAAATTTATTTTTATTTACTTTTAGGAATTGCCTCTGATTCTTTATTTGTTCGTCTTTCAGCAATTTTTTCTTTCAATTTTTCTTTTCTTTCTTTACGAATACTTTCCCATTTTGAAAATTGATCTGGTGTCAATATTTTTTTCATTTCCAAACTCATATTAGTTTGATTGGCTTCGATTTCTTTTTTTATTTCAGCTTTGCTTTTATCTTTAGTATCCAAAGTTTCGATTCTTTTTGTTTCTCTTTTTTTAACTTGATTAGCGACCAACACTCTAACTTGTTCCACTTGTTTTTCATTTAAAGTCAAATCGGTTGTCATCTTTTTGACCATAAAATTGACCTTTTGTTCTGATGTCATTTTTTCTTTTTCTCCTCTTTTCCCGTCTTTTTCTTGCGCAAATGTTGTGATTCCAACAAACATTATAACTGCTAAAAATCCTTTTTTCATTTTATATGTTTTTTAAATTTAAGTTCTCGTTGGACAAGAAATACCTTGAATGGTTTAATCTTTTTAAGATACTTTGAAATCAGCAACCTTTTTTAATTCAAAACCACCAGCTTACTTTCGCCATCAACCATCACTTTGGTCAAACCATGTTTCGATAATCCTTTCATAGCAGCGTCCCATTTTTTTCCGCTCAATTCCGATCTCTCTTTTAACTGCGTTAAGGGTTGATGATTATCTGTTTTTAGTAAACTTATAATTAATTTCTCGTCATCTGTTAATTCTAATTGCTTTTTTTCTGGTCGCATTTGAGGAAAAAACAATACTTCTTGTATAGATAAATTATTGGTCAAAAACATAACAAGTCTATCCATTCCAATTCCTAATCCCGATGTTGGCGGCATTCCATATTCTAAAGCTCTTAAAAAGTCCTCGTCAATAATCCCGTTCGCTTCGTCATCACCTTTTTCGGCAAGAGCCATTTGAGTTTCAAAACGCTGTCTCTGATCAATAGGATCGTTTAATTCCGAATAAGCATTGGCAACTTCTTTTCCGCAAACTATTAGCTCAAAACGCTCCGTCAATTCGGGATTATCCCTATGTTCTTTGCACAGCGGTGACATTTCTTTTGGATAATCTGTTATAAATGTTGGTTGTATAAAGTTCCCTTCGCATTTGGCTCCAAAAATTTCATCAATCAACTTTCCTTTGCCCATAGTTTCATCCACATCGATATGCATAGATTTTGCGGCGTCAAAAAGTTCGACTTCGGTTTTACCCGAAATATCAAAACCTGCAAATTGCTTAATGGCATTTGTCATTGTAATTCTAGCATAAGGAGCTTTGAAGTTTACCTTTTGTTCTCCATAAATAGCTTCGGTAGTTCCGTTAACTTCATTAGCGCAATATTCCAAAAGGTTTTCGGTCATTTCCATCATCCAGTTGTAATCTTTATAGGCAACATAAATTTCCATAGCCGTAAATTCTGGATTGTGCGTTCTGTCCATTCCTTCGTTTCTAAAATTTTTAGAAAATTCATACACCCCATCAAATCCGCCTACGATTAATCTTTTTAGATATAATTCGTTTGCAATTCGCATATACAATGGGATATCTAAGCTATTGTGATGTGTTATAAAAGGACGTGCAGCAGCACCACCAGCTATGGCTTGCAAAACAGGAGTTTCAACTTCTACATAACCTGCTGTATTAAAAAAGGTCCTCATTGCAGTAAACAATTTAGTTCTTTTTAAAAAAACCTCTTTCACATGCGGATTGACCACCAAGTCTACGTAACGCATTCGGTAACGCAATTCGGGGTCATTAAAAGCATCATGTATTTTGCCTTCTTCGTCAGTTTTTGGCAACGGTAGCGGACGCAACGTTTTACTCAAAAAAGTAAAATGATCCACACGAATGCATTGTGCGCCTACTTTCGTCGTAAATAATTCACCTTCAATACCGATAAAATCTCCCAAATCGGTCAATTTCTTAAAAACCTGATTGTACATCGTTTTATCCTCGCCTGTGCAAAGCATATCGCGGTTCAAATACAATTGGATACGTCCATCGCTATCCTGCAATTCAGCAAAACACGCTTTCCCTTGATCACGAACACTCATCAATCGACCAGCAACAATAACTTTTTTACCTTCTTCAAAAGTTTCCTTAACCTGTTTGGAGGTGTGATTTACAGGAAACAAATCCGCTGGATAAGGATTTATTCCAAGTGCGCGCAAACCGTTAAGTTTTTCTCTTCTAATTATTTCTTGTTCCGAAAGTTGCATAAAGGTGTATTTTTGCGTGCAAATATAAGGATTATTTAAAAATGATTCAAAACATCAAGAGCGAAAGGTTTGGGATTTATCTGCAATCCCTATTCCCGCTTTCCATAACAATCTTTTTATTGTTTTGTCACATCTAGCGCAGTCAAAATAACTTTTATAAAACAATAAAAAGGATTTTCATTGCAATCGGTGCTAAACATAAACGTAGAGAATAGTTGCAAACTTTGTAACTTTGTCCTTTTAGATATATAATGAATAAAGAAATACAATTTCACGATTTAGGGATTAAAGATTTCCAAGAAACTTGGGATTATCAAGAAGCACTTTTCAAGAAAATTGTCGATTTAAAAATCCAGAAAAGAATTCAGCCAGAAATTATAACACCCAATTATATTCTTTTTGTAGAACATCCACACGTATACACTTTGGGAAAAAGCGGTGCTATGTCAAATTTGTTACTTTCAGAAAAACAATTAGAAACCAAAGGCGCATCATTTTATAAAATTAATCGTGGCGGCGACATTACCTACCATGGGCCAGGACAAATAATAGGGTATCCAATACTCGATTTAGAAAATTTCTTTACCGATATTCATAAATATCTACGATTTCTTGAAGAAGTCATCATTTTAACGCTAGCAGAATACAATATAATAGGCACAAGAAGTGAAGGCGAAACCGGAGTCTGGATAGACATAGGAACACCATTTGTCCGAAAAATTTGTGCTATGGGAGTTCGCGCCAGTCGTTGGGTAACCATGCACGGATTTGCCTTGAATATAAATACGAATCTCGGTTATTTTGACTACATTATACCCTGTGGAATTAAGGGCAAAGCAGTTACATCACTGCATGTTGAATTAGGAAAAACCGTTAATGAAGTCGAAGTAAAAGCAATAATTATTAAACATTTTCAAAAGATTTTCGAGGCAAAAATTATTTCAAATTAATAGTGTTGTCAACTTGAAGTTCTGCCAACGAAAATTTTAATTGTTCGGGCAGCAACCTAAAAGTCATTCGATGATACTTGGTTACGCCATATTTTCTAATTGCTTCCCTGTGTTCTTTAGTGGGATACCCTTTGTTTTTTTTCCAGTTATACATGGGGAATTCTTCGTGAATTGTACTCATATAATCATCACGATACGTTTTTGCTAAAACCGATGCCGCTGCAATACTCATATATTTACAATCACCTTTTATTATGGTAGAAAAAGGAATTGCGTTAATAGATTTAAATCGGTTTCCATCTACAATAATATATTCAGGCAGCGGAAAAAGATTAAAAATGCATTCCTGCATCGCTTTAATCGAAGCATTTAAAATATTTATTTCGTCAATAATTTTAGGTTCAAGATGCGTAACGGAGAAAGATGTGGCTTTTTGCTCTATTATTGATTGAAGTTTAAGTCTTACTTTTTCAGAAAGTTGTTTGGAATCGTTGAGCAGCGGCAATTCAAAACCATCGGGTAAAATAACCGCAGCAGCCGTTACAGGACCAGCAAGACAACCGCGACCAGCCTCGTCAGTGCCACATTCAAGTGAATAGTTTGAAAATTTTGACTGTAACATTTATTTTTTGTGTAAAAATATAAAAACCACGCAACTATTTACAAATTGCTCCATCTCAAAGAAGTAAAACATTTAACACATTATAAAATTATTATTTAATGTTAATATTTGGTTAATTAATAAATTATTAAGAAGTTTGCAAAATAACTAACTCAAATAAAATTAATATGAGATCGAAGTTCAAATGGATTTTTACGCTATTATTAGCGGTATCAATGCAGTTTTCGTTTGCACAAGAGAAAACTGTAACTGGAGTTGTTTCAGATAAAACTGGACCTATTCCTGGTGCTAATGTTGTTGTTAAGGGAACAAAACGTGGTACACAAACAGATTTTGATGGAAAATTTTCTATCAAAGCAAAACAAGGAGAAACACTTTTAATATCTTTTGTTGGAATGGCTGACCAAACAATTACTGTTGGGGCAGCTAGTAACGTAAATGTTAAAATGCAGGATGGCGTGAAACTTGATGAAATTGTAATTCAAGGGTATCGTGAAGTAAGTAAGAAAACAGCAGTTGCCTCAACGGCAACTGTAAATGCGAAAACCATTGAAAACAGACCAAATGCTAACGTCATGAATACGCTGCAAGGACAATTAGCTGGTGTAAACATTACAGCTGGTTCAGGGCAGCCAGGTGCTAAATCCTCCGTTGTTATTAGAGGTTTGGGAACGTACAATGGTAATACAGATCCCCTCTATGTTATTGATGGTTTTCCTTCTAATAGTGATAATTTCAGGTCTATTAACCCAAATGACATTGCGTCTGTAGATGTTTTGAAAGATGCGGCTGCAATTTCAGAATATGGTTCTAGAGGAGCTAATGGTGTAATTGTTATCAAAACCAGAAAAGGGAAATTTGGTGAGGCCAAAACTACCTTCAGATATTCTACTACATATGGAGTGAGTGATTTACAAAAACCAAAATACAGCTATGCAACTTCAAAACAATTGTTAAGAATTGAAAGAGATTACGGTCAAGGTTTTGGTGCTGTTAATCCCGCTACGGGCAACCCGTTTACTGATGCCGAAATTAACGCATTTGCCATTCAAACAGACTGGGTTAAATATTTTTTTAGAAAAGGAATTACAACTAGTAACAATTTAAGTATTGAAAATAGCGGTAAAAATTTAAACTCTTTTACATCTGTTAGTTATTTTAATCAGGAAGGTGTGCTGTTGACAACCGGTTTGAAAAGATTTACAGTTAGAAACAATATTAACGGTAAATCTAACAACGAAAAATTCAAATATACTGTTAATACTGCTTTTGGATATAGCAAAAATAATGAGGCAACAAATTTAGGAGGTGGAGCAATTAACAGAAATTATGCTCTGGGAGCATATCTTTCTGCGCCCTACATTTCGCCTAATCAGTATACAGGTTCACAAAATGTATTTGACTTATATCAAACGGATGGTACTTTATTGTATACGCCACTGTTCCTGATTGATAAATTAAATACGTATTCCAACTTAACTGAAGAAACTAGAATTGACGTTACGACTCAAGCTTCTTACAAATTAACTGATAATTTAACCGCAAGAGTAAGAACTGGTGGTCAATTGTTGACAAACAGATTCAATCAAGCAGAATTTCCAATTTCGTTTAATGCACTTTTATTTGCGCCTGCTGATAATATTAGTGGTTTTGAACAAATTAATCAAAGAAGAGAATTTTTATTTAACAATCTATTTACTTTAGAGTATAATAAAACTTATAAAAAACATACTTTCAATATTGCAGTTAATTCAGAATACAACCATTCCAGATTAGATACAAATAATATAACCCAACGAGGTTTAGACCCGATAACTTTTGTGCCAAATACAGGCGCTGGATGGGTTGCCGATACAGGCGCTAATGATTTTCACGTTCCTAGGATTACAGCGTCTCAATTAAGAAATGATATTATATCTTATTTCGCCTCTTTTGACTACGATTACAATAAGAAATATGGTTTTGTTGCTTCCTTTAGGAGAGATGGTTCAAGTAGATTTTTAAATGAACAGTACAACAATTTTTGGTCTTTGGGCGGGAGATGGAATCTGGATGAGGAAAGTTTTGTAAAGTCTATAGATGCTATAAAAATATTAAAACTTCGAGGATCAATAGGTACAGTAGGAAATCAAAGAATAGTTGATGGTACTATTTACGCGGGAATTAATCCTCCTGGTTTTGCGGATACTTTTACAGCGGCTAACAATACCTATAATGGTGGTCAGGGATATAATATCAATTTTGGATACCCTCCTTTAAGATGGGAAACAACCAGAGAATATAATATTGGTCTGGACTTTGAACTTTTTAAAAATAGTAAGCTTCGAGGTGCTTTTGATTATTACAATAGAAAAACCATTGATTTATTTATATTACAACCTGTTAGTCCTGCATCAGGTACAACTCAATTAAACATTAATTCAGATGCTTTTGTAGTTAACAAAGGATTTGAACTTAACCTTGCCTATGATGTGATTAAAAATTCTAATTTTTCATTAACGCTTCGTGGCAATGGTTCATTTAACAAAAACAACATTGATGGTATTAAATCTAATGGTGGTAAGATTTTAGAAGGATTGCAGCCAACTTTTATAACCCAAAACGGCGGTCAAATCAGAGAAGCTTATGTTTATCACTATTTAGGAGTTAATCCAGTAAATGGTAATTTATTGTATGAAGATATAAATGGTAACCCAACAGAAAATATAACGGGAGCCGACAGAAGAGCTACCGGTAAAACTTCTACACCAAGATATCAGGGTGGTTTTGGATTTGATTTAGATTATAAAGGTTTCTTTTTGTCTACTACATTTACATGGGCAAAAGATGTATGGAGATTTGATACTGATTTAGCAAATTTGTACGATCCAACCAATATTGGCACTTTTAATGTTACGGGAGATTTACTAAATGCTTGGACTCCATTGAACACATCAGCTTCGATTCCTGCATTGACTGCAGGAAATTTAGGTGCGGCTACAGATTCTGATCGTTTTTTAAGAGATGCTTCTTACGTCAGATTAAGAAACATTCAGTTAGGATATAAGTTTCCTAAAAAGTTTATCGATAAAACATTTTTTACCGATGTTGCTATAACCTTACAAGGAGAAAATTTAATCAACTTTACCAAATGGCAAGGATTTGATCCAGAAAGTAATAGAAATCAGGATGTGTACCAATACCCTACGCCTAAACAAGTAACTTTAGGTCTTGACTTGAAATTTTAATTAAATATAACATAAAAATGAAAAAATTAATCTTATTATTTGTACTCACCGGACTGTTTACAGTTTCATGTGACGACAATTTGTTAACACCCTTCACGCCAGGAGCGTTGACTGATGCTATTGCTGTTCAAGATTCTAACGGTTTAAGGAAGTTGATGAATAGCGGCTACAACCTTATGACTGACCGTGAAGATAGCGTATTTACCTCTGTTTTTACAGATGAGGCAGGTATTGGCTATGCAAATGGCGGACAAGGTATTACCGATAACTATATCTTTTTTGTTAATCAGTCTTCCTTTTCTCCAGGTGAAATATGGGATAACGTTTATTTCGCATTAGCAAGTATTAATCGTGTGATAATCTATGCTGACAGGCTGACTCCTAAAGATGCTGCTGACGCTGAAATAATTGCTAGAACGAAAGCTGAAGCATTGGTATGCCGAGCTTTGTGTCACATCAAGATTATGTCTTATTTTTCTCCTGATGTCAAAAATGACAATGCTTTAGCCGGTATTTTATCAAACAGAATCATTGGTACTGGTGAAACTTTGCCTAGGAGTACCAATGGGGCTTTTTATACGTTAATCCATTCAGATTTAGATAGTGCTATTACTATTTTTAATTCGTTAGTATTACCTACACCATCATACGTGACAAATCCAACGTATTATGCTAGCAAGAATTTAGCAAAAGCTTTAAAAGCAAGAGCTTATGCTTTAAAAGGCGATTATCCAAATGCTGAAATTTGGGCTGATGATGTTATAGCAACTTCGGGTATCAATCTAGCTGCTACTCAAACAACGTATAATTCTGTTTTCTTTACAGATAACGAACCAGCAAATACGGAAGTTATTTTTAGATTAAAAAGAACGGTACAACAAAACACTCAAGATTCCAACTTACACAATGGCTGGTGTTCAATAAAACCTAATTTAGCGGGCTCACCTTTTTATGAAGTGGGAAGAGCTTTGTTTAATGTGCTTGACTCCAATCCATCGGATTTTAGAAGAAAAACTATTGTTGCTCCTTCATCAATAATCGATGCTAATTATGCAACTTCTTTAGACTACAGAAACACAGACAAGTTGATTATAGGAAAACATGGAGGCGTTGCTTCTGGAACTGCAACTTGGGCTGCAACTGCTGCTAACGGGAATAATAATGACCACAAAATAAGTCGTATTTCTGAAATGTATCTAATAAAAGCAGAGGCTAGAGTGGCTGCAGGTGATTTGCCTGGTGCTGCAAATTCTGTTGATAACTTAAGAAGTAAACGGTTTGCTTCAGTACAGGCTCCTTCAGTTTATGCTAACGCAACTGCGGCTTGGAAAGCTATTCTTGATGAGAGAAGAATAGAATTCGCTTTCGAAGGGTATAGATATATCGATATTAAAAGACTTGGAACATTAGCGGGCATTACAGGACTTGATAGAGATCCTGCAGATTATAATTCTAGTTCCTCAAACTTTCCTGCTGCTAATCCAGTAAATTTACCTTTGAATAGTTACAAATGGGCATTGCCAATCCCACAAGATGAATTGAATGGTAATGGAGGTATACAACAAAATCCTGGATATTAATTTAATCCGATTTCAATAAAAAAAAGCTGCTTTTATAGCAGCTTTTTTTTATTGAAATAATATGATATTTTTATATAACTTTGTTTTTCAAATTTTAAATATTTGTATTAAATAGTATTATCAATTTTTTAATTTTTTTTTATGAAAAGTCATTATTTAAGCCTATTTTTTTTTCTTGTGGTTTCATGGTACACCAATGCGCAATCAAAACTTAAAGAGAATGAACCATTTCAAAAAGTGGTAAACTTTAACAAAACTATTTCAAAAGATAAAGCTATAAATTACTTTGTTACTTTACAAGGGTTAGACTCTTCCAATTCATTTATTGCAAGTAAAGAAACCACAGATGAAAGTGGCTTAACGCATCAAAGACATCAACAATTTTACAAAGGTATTAAGGTTGAATTTGGAACACTAATTACCCATGAAAAAAACGGAAATGTAAAATCAATCAATGCTGAATTGTATAATCCATCAGCTTTAAATTTAACGTCTTCTTTAAATCCTGAAGAAGCTTTACATAAAGCTTTATTAAATATCAATGCTTCAAAATATTTATGGGAAGATGAAGCACAAGCCCAAATCGTAAATTATCAGAAACCACATGGAGAGTTAGTAATTTTTCCAGTAGTAAAAACTGGAGAAGTTAAATTAGCCTATAAATTTGATATTTATGCTATTGAACCCGTTTCAAGACAAGAAGTTTTTGTAGATGCTAATGATGGGAAAATACTTTTTAAAAATCCAATTATCAAGCATGCAACGAGAGACTTAATTCAAAGTCAAGAAAGCAGTAATATTAATAAGCTTGAAACTTTAATTACGGGAAATGCAAACACAAAATATAGTGGTTTAAGAAGCATTGAAACTAGATTTGATGCACCACTTAATCAATACGTTTTAAATGATTTAACAAGAGGTGCTCAAATTGTGACTTATAATTGTGAAAGAATTGTAAATACCTATCAAAATGTTGATTTTACAGATAATGATAATAATTGGACTTTAGCAGAACATGCTAATGTTTTTTTTGATAATGCTGCGCAAGATGCCCATTGGGGTGCTGAAATGACCTATGATTTTTGGAAGAATATCTTTAATAGAAATGGGTTTGATGATAATAATGGTTTGATGCGAAGTTATGTTCATTATAAAAAAACTACGGCTAACTTAAATAATGCTTATTGGAATGGTTCGTTTATGACTTACGGGGACGGAGCTTCAAGACCATATACTTCAATAGATATTTGTGGACATGAAATAGGACATGCAGTTTGCGCATACACTGCAAATCTGGCTTATCAAAATCATAGTGGAGCGATGAATGAAGGATTTTCAGATATATGGGGATCTTGTATAGAACATTATGGCAGGACTGGTTCTTTATCAGGAACACCGTCAGCAAACGTATGGAAAATAGGTGAAGATACAACAGCTGGTGGCGTTGGATTTAGATCGATGGCTACTCCGTTAACTTTTGGTGATCCAGATACTTTTCGTGGTACAAACTGGGTGGTTACAGCTGAAGACGGTAGTTGCAGCCCAACAAGTGCAAACGATTATTGTGGTGTGCACACCAATAGCGGTGTTTTAAATCATTGGTTTTATATATTGACAGCCGGTGCATCGGGAACTAATAATGCGCCAATTGCAGAAAGAGATACTTATAATGTTACTGGTATCGGAATGGTGAAATCATCTCAAATTGCATATTATTTAGAGAGAGATTATTTGACGCCTAACTCTAATTTTTATGATGCCAGAGAATTATCCATTGTGGTGGCTAATAATTTATATTGTTCGAGTGGTGCTGAAGTCAAAGCCGTTACTGATGCTTGGTTTGCTGTAAACATTGGAATAAGTTATGTATCGACTAGTAATGATGTTAGTCTTGATAATATTCCTTTGAATAGTTCAATAAACTGTGGTGTTACAACTGTTTCTCCAACTATTTATTTCAAAAATTTAGGAACAAATCCAATAACAACAGTCAATATAACTTATAATATTGATGGTGGAGCAAACACAAATTTAGTTTGGAATGGTAATTTATCTACATGTTCTATGGGCAGTCAGCAAGTAACCGTCAACACGGCGGCACTATCTGTTGGAACTCATCTTTTAAATTTCACAACAACTGTTGTTGGAGATGTGTTTAGTTCTAATAATTCAAAATCAACTTATATTTTTGTGAATCAGTCAGGAATTGTCAATCAAATTAATGGTTTTGAAACTAGTACAGATAATTTAATAACATATAATGAAGCAGTTTCTAACAACTCTTTATGGCAGAGAGGTTTTATAAACAAGACCAATTTAACAAATGCAGTCGCTGGTAATTCTAATGTTTATGCGACTGGTTTAACTGATGTATATACAAGTGATACAAAATCCTATTTAACGTCAAGGTGTTATGATTTGTCACAATCTTTAAACCCTATTTTAAAATTTGATCTTGCGTTTGATTTGCAATATAGTAGTGATATTTTATACATGCAATATTCTTTAAATGGCGGAAACACATGGAGTTTATTAGGCTCTCAAGCAGATAACAATTGGTATACGGCTAATACGGGTTGTGCATTTTGTGTTGGTGGCGAATGGACAGGTGATGCCGGTAGTACAAATTCTAGCGGAACAACAAATGGTACAAAACGATTATATAGTTATAATTTGTCTTCATTTGGTTCATCTTCTACAACTCCGCAATCCAATGTTTTATTTAGATTTGTATTTCAATCAGATTCCATAGATAATTATGACGGTGCTTTAATTGACAATTTCGTCATTGAAAACAATGCTTTAAGTAATGAGCAATTTTCATATAACACAATAAACATCTACCCAAACCCGGCAAATACCACCCTAAACTACACTGTGAGTAACAATGGTACTATTTCAGCAATTAAAATTAATGATATTTCGGGCAAAGAAGTTTATAATAATCCAACAGGATCTATGAATTCAATTAATATTTCTAATCTTTCTTCAGGAGTTTATTTTGTGACTTTTAAAACAGATAGCAATTTGGTGATTAAGAAATTTATAAAAGAATAAATTTTAAGTAAATATTTTAAAACCACCTTTATGGTGGTTTTTTTATGATTTTAATACAAATTGTTTTATGTATTTTTGTCTCGAAATAGCTTATTGATGAAATACATAATAACCGTACTCTTTTTATTAATTTTTTCATTTGGTTTTTCCCAAACAGACAAATCAACCGATACTTCCAAGGACATCCCAAAGAAAGTTGCCAAGGCAGCTTTCAATCAGTATAGAATTATTACTTTGGAGAAAGACACAACCTATGTTGATACTTCCTTAACCATCAAAAAAGAATACGAATACAACTATTTGCGCAAAGATATCTTCGGTTTGTTGCCTTTTGCCAACGAAGGTCAGACCTATGCAGTTTTAGATTTTGGATTAAAAAACTTTAAATCTTTTCCCGAAATTGGTTTTTCTAGCAAACAATTTAATTATCTAGGGGTTAATGACATCAAATATTACTCGGTTGCAACGCCAGTTACCGACTTGTATTTCAAAACCGTAATGCAACAAGGGCAATCCATCGATGCTTTTATTACTGTAAACACTTCTCCACGATTCAACATGTCACTAGCTTTCAAAGGGTTGCGTTCTTTAGGTAAATATATCAATCAGCTATCAAGTACAGGTAATTTTAGGTTCACGTCAAGTTACAATACTTTGAACAAAAGATATTATTTAAATTTTCATTTCACAGGACAAGATTTTTTTAACGATGAAAATGGTGGTATAACCACTATCGAAAATTTTGAAAGTGGGGACGGAGCTTATACAAATCGTGCCCGACTCGAAGTATATCTCAAAGATGCCAGTAGCTTTCTGAAAGGTAAAAGAATCTTTCTTGATCATAATTTTAGAATTAATACAAAAAAAGGCGATAATAATTTATACCTGACCCACCAATTTAACTATGAAAACAAATTTTTTGAATATAATCAGTTAACAGTAGCCTCCGCGGTTGGCAGTACCTCTGTAAATCGTTTTGGCGATTCTTATGTGAGTGCCGACATTATTGACCAAATGCGTTATAACAGAATGTATAACAAGGCAGGTATTATGTATGAAAATTCATTACTCGGAAAATTCCATTTTTTTGCCGAAGATTTTAGATATAATTACTACTTCAGTAAAATAGTGATTCAAAATACAGGTACTATTCCCAGTTCACTCAATGATGTTATAAATACAATTGGCGGACAGTATCAGTACAGAAAAAACAAATGGAACGGAACATTTACGTATTCCAATTCAGTTTCTAAACAACCGCTGTCCAATTTTGAGGCCAAACTGAACTATAAACTCAATGACAAAAATGAATTTATTTTTCAATACCAATTGCTCAATAAAATTCCAGACCACATCTATAATTTGCATCTAAGTAGTTATGTAAATTACAATTGGTACAACAATTTTAAAAACGAAAAAATAAACAACATCGAAGCTACCGCCAAAACACAATGGCTCGATGCTTCTTTACAAGTAAGCTCTCTAAAAGATCATTTGTATTTTAACAATGACAACACAGTCGAAGAGCAACAGATAATTTCCCCAAAACAGTACGACAAAACCATAAATTATCTATCAATAAAAGTCAGTCGCGAGTTTAAGTGGTGGAAATTAGCACTAGACAACACGGTACTATTTCAACAGGTCGATCAAAATGATAATATACTAAACGTACCAAAAATTATTACCAGAAACTCACTCTATTTTACCAATTATTTCTTTAAAAAAGCATTGTACATGCAGTCAGGATTTACGCTAAACTATTTCACAAAATATTATATCAACGATTACAATCCCGTTATAACAGAGGCTTTTATCCAAAACCAAAAAAAAGTTGGCGATTTCCCAATGCTAGATTTCTTTATAAATGCCCGAATTCGTCAAACACGAATTTTTATTAAAGCAGAACACTTTAATTCCAGAATGACAGGAAACAATTTTTACACCGCTCCCAATTATCCCTACCGCGATTTCACGATTCGTTTCGGGCTCGTTTGGAATTTCTTCCAATAAAGATATTGCGAAGCAGCAAGCAATCATGAACGAAAAGTTCGGGTCATTTTACCATCGTAATTCCTGCTGTTCGTTCCAATAACTTTGTCAAAGTTTTTACTTTGACAAAGTTGATTTCCACTGCCATCAGGGTTAATGAATAAACCATTCTAATTTTTGTAAACTTTTCAATAAGCACTACATTTGTAAAATAGAAAACCCCGAAACGTTAAACTCGGAACTTAAAAAATGACTAGAACTTGCTTTAGCACGAGACAATTAAAAAACAATAAAAAAGACGCATGAACTATTCAGAAAACATATTAGGAACAATAGGCAATACGCCCTTAGTAAAACTCAATAAAGTCGTTCAGGGAATTGAAGCTTTGGTTTTGGCCAAAGTAGAAACATTCAATCCGGGAAACTCTACCAAAGATAGAATGGCGCTCAAAATGGTTCAAGATGCCGAAGCCGACGGAAAATTAAAACCAGGAGGAACCATCATCGAGGGAACATCTGGAAATACAGGAATGGGATTAGCATTGGCAGCCATTGTAAAAGGTTACAAATGTATATTTGTAATAACCGACAAACAATCCAAAGAAAAAATGGATATTCTTCGAGCCGTGGGTGCCAAAGTAATTGTTTGTCCAACCGATGTTGAACCAACCGATCCACGTTCATACTATTCCGTTTCAAAACGTCTTGGTGATGAGATTCCCAATTCTTGGTATGTAAATCAATATGATAATCCATCAAACGCCATAGCTCATTATGAGCAAACCGGACCAGAAATATGGGAGCAAACAGATGGAAAGGTTACGCATTTTGTGGTTGGCGTAGGAACTGGTGGAACCATATCCGGAATAGGAAAATATTTGAAAGAGAAAAACCCAAATATCAAAATATGGGGAATAGATACCTATGGTTCCGTATTTAAAAAATACCACGAAACAGGAATTTTTGACGAAAATGAAATCTACTCGTACATAACCGAAGGAATTGGGGAAGATATTTTACCAAAAAATGTCGACTTTTCAATCATAGACGGATTTACAAAAGTAACCGATAAAGATGCCGCAGTGTACACGAGAAAAATTGCGCTTGAAGAAGGAATATTTGTAGGCAATTCAGCGGGTTCTTGCGTTAAAGGATTGCACCAATTAAAAGAACATTTCACAAAAGATGATGTTGTAGTAGTGTTGTTTCACGATTCAGGAAGCCGTTACGTAGGTAAAATGTTCAACGATGACTGGATGCGCGAAAGAGGATTTCTTGACGAAGAAGTCACTAAAGTTGAAGATGTGATTAAAGATCATATAGACAAATCGTTAGTAATTGTTCGCACAGAAGAATTGGTTTCGCACGCTATCGATCGAATGAGAAAATTCAAAATTTCTCAAATTCCAGTTATAGATATTTCAGGGTTTGTAGGTTCTGTAGACGAAACAGATTTGTTTCAAAGCTATGTTTCTGATAAAAATGTTGCCGACAAACCAATAAAAGAAGTTATGGGAAAACCTTATCCCATTGTAAAATTAGGAACGCCAATCGAGGAAGTTTCTAAACTTTTTACCAAAGAAAATCAAGCAGTTTTGCTAGATTTAGGAAACGGAAAGCATCATATCATCACAAAATATGATATTATTGGGTCTATAAAATAAATCCTAAATTAATCAAAAGTTATACACTCAATTTAAGTCAACTATTTAAAATTTAATCGTTAAAACTTCATAAACCTTCAATGAAAATTGCAGGTTTTTTTCAATCAAAATAAACAATGACTTTTACAGCAATAGATTTTGAAACCGCAACAGGACATCCAGAAAGTGCTTGTGCGGTGGGAATTGTAACCGTAGAAAACGGAATTATAACCGAAGAATATTATACTTTAATTCAACCACCCAACAACGAATATTGGTACGGGAACATTATGGTTCACAAAATAAAACCTATTGAAACGATAAACGAAAAAACATTCGATTCGCTTTTTCCTGAAATTCAAAAACGTTTATTCGGTCGAAAAATAGTAGCCCACAACGAAGCTTTTGATCGAAGAGTTTTGACTAAAACAATGAAATATTATGGGTTGTATTATGACGAACTAGAAATTGCCGACATGTGGGAATGTACCTGTAAAATTTATAGAAAGAAAGGCTACAAACCAGCAAATCTAGCCAATTGTGCCCATCTGAATAATATTCAACTCAATCATCACGAAGCATTGTCAGACGCAAGAGCTTGTGCCAAATTGTATTTGTTGCAATAATTTACTACTTTCGTTTTTCATATTAGCTGGCTATGAAAGAAGATTTTCTGCATTACGTTTGGAACTATAAAAAGTTTGATTTTTCAAATTTAAAAACCACCCAAAACGAAAGCCTAACACTTATAAATACAGGATTTTATGCGCAACTTGCAGGGCCTGATTTTTTTAATGCGCAAATTACAATTGCCAACCAAAAATGGGCGGGTAATGTAGAAATTCATGTAAAATCTTCCGATTGGTACTTGCATCGTCATGAGGAAGATAGTAATTATGACAATGTTATTCTTCATGTAGTTTGGGAACATGACACGCCTGTTTTTAGAAAAGACAATTCAGAAATTCCAGTTTTAGAACTCAAGAATTTTGTTTCAAAAGATGCTTTGAACCAGTATCTATCGTTGACATCCCCTAAATCATGGATTTATTGTGAAAACGAAATTGCGACTGTCGATACATTTATTTTGCAAAATTGGCAAGAGCGACTATTTTTTGAACGGTTAGAACGAAAATCAATATCTATTGAACAACTTTTACTGTCGAGCGATAATCATTGGGAAGCGGTATTATTTTGTATGTTGGCTAAAAATTTTGGTCTTAATACTAATGGCGAAGCTTTTTTAAAAATGGCATTGGCTATTCCTTTTTCTGTAATTAGGAAAGAAAGTTTTGAAGTAGAAAATTTAGAAAGTTTATTTTTTGGAATAACTGATTTATTCCCCGTGGACGGTCAGGACAACTATAGCAAAGATTTGAATAAAAGATTTCATTATATTTCTCAAAAGCACCAACTTAAAAAAGAAACCATTGTGCCTGTTCAATTTTTCAAACATCGTCCCGATAATTTTCCAACCATTCGTTTAGCACAATTGGCGATGCTTTATCATAAACATCAAAATTTATTTTCAAAAATAATAGCAACCAAAAAAACAGATGAAATTTATCAATTATTGAACGTTTCGGTTTCAAAATATTGGGAAACACATTATCAGTTTGACAGAGAAAGTTCTAAAAAGAAAAAATCATTTTCGAAATCATTCATCGATTTGTTAATCATCAATACCATTGTTCCTTTTCAGTTTGCTTATGCTAAAAGTCAAGGAAAAGATATTTCCGAAACCATTTTAGAAATGATACAATCAATAAAACCCGAAAAGAATGCTTGTATCGATAAGTTTTCTCATTTTGGAATTAATGCTACGAACGCTTTTGGAACCCAATCCTTGTTACAGTTAAAAAATGAATATTGTAACCATAGTAAATGTTTGCAATGCGGTATAGGAATTGAACTTTTAAAGAGTTAATTTTAAACTTTAAATAAAACACAAATGTCACCCGTTATTCAATTAAAATATTTTTTCGAAAAACATGGTTTCCACGTTTCTTCACGATTAGCGGATAGGCTCGGAATGCGGGCTTCGAATGTTCGTTTGTTTTTTATTTACATCACTTTTGTCACTGCAGGCTTATGGTTTGGAGTTTATTTGACTTTAGCTTTTTGGATAAGATTGAAAGATTTAATTCGAGGAAAACGAACTTCTGTTTTTGATTTATAAGATTTTGGCAACTAATACTTCTGTCATACAATTATTTCTAAAGTATTCGAAAAGTCAGCGAATAGGAATATTGCTGCTTTTTGGGATTATAATTGTCGCACAAGGATTTTATTATTTTTACAATTTTGGTAGTCCAAAGAACAATTATTCAAATCAAAATTGGTTGGCATTTCAAAAAGATATTGATAGCGTTAAATCACAAAACAATAATTATAAAGCAACGATTTATCCTTTCAATCCTAATTTTATTACTGATTTTAAAGGGTATCAACTAGGTTTGTCTGTCAAAGAAATGGATAGATTATTGGCTTTCAGAAAACAAAACAAATTTGTCAACTCTGCTCAAGAGTTTCAAACGCTAACACAAGTTTCGGATTCTTTATTAAAAGCAATTTCTCCCTATTTTAAATTTCCGGACTGGGTAAATAATAAAAAAGACAATTCACAAACATTAACAAAAAAAGATTTTTCAAAACCCAGTAAGATTACAATTATTGATATTAATCAAGCCACTAAAGAAGATTTGATGAAAGTGTATGGTATAGGTGATAAAATATCCGATAGAATTTTAGTCGAAAAAGCAAAATATGGTGCATTTGTCAACATGCAACAAATGAATGATATATGGGGACTAACTCCCGAGGTTATTGCGAGTTTAAATAAATATTTTGAAGTAAAAACTGTACCCTCTTTAAAGAAAATCAATATTAATAATGCTACTATTAAAGAACTTTCACAATTTCCGTTTTTTAGATATGCATTGGCAAAAGAAATAGTTACCTATAGAAGTATGAATGGTGCTATAAAGTTTGAAGATTTATCAAAAATTAAAGGATTCCCTGTTGAAAAGGTAAAAATTATTGCCTTATATTTGGAATTCTAAAATAAAAATAAAAAATAGCATAAATATATGAATTCAACATTTTTTACAGAAGAACACGAATTGTTTAGAAACAGTTTGCGGGATTTTTTGCGCATAGAAGTAGTGCCACACATTGAAAAATGGGAAAAAACAGGTACGATTGAACGCTTCATTTGGAAGAAGTTTGGTGAAATGGGGTTTTTTGGACTTTCTTATCCAGAATCTTATGGAGGATTGAATTTAGATTTGTTTTACACAGTAGTATTTTTAGAAGAACTACAAAAAATAAAATCGGGAGGATTTGCAGCAGCTATGTGGGCGCACGCCTATTTAGCAATGACACATTTGAACGCCGAGGGAGATGAGCGAATTAAACAAGACTATTTAGTGCCAAGTATTTCAGGAGATAAAATTGGTGCCATGTGTATTTCTGAACCTTTTGGCGGAAGTGATGTAGCTGGTATGAGAACAACTGCTGTAAAAAAGGGTAACACCTACGTTATAAACGGTTCCAAAACCTTTATCACAAACGGTGTTTATGCCGATTACTACATTGTGGCCGCAAAGACTAGTCCAGATTTAGGCAATAAAGGAATTAGTATCTTTTTAATAGATACTAATTTAAAAGGAATTTCGGCAACCAAATTAGATAAACTCGGCTGGAGAGCATCCGATACTGCTGAAATTGCTTTTGATAATGTCGAAATTCCTCAAGAAAATTTAATGGGCGAAGAAGGAAAAGGATTTCCTTATATCATGCAACATTTTGCTTTAGAGCGATTAATCATGGCAGTGAATGCACATGCCAGCGCAGAATATGCAATAGAATATACTATAGAATATATGGCACAACGCCAAGCATTTGGAACTACTATTAATAAGTTTCAAGCTTTGAGACACACTATGGTTGACCATGCAACTGAAGTGGAACATTGCAAAATATTTAATTATGCTGCTGTTGCCCGTTTAGATAAAGGCGAATACGTGGTAAAAGAAGCTACGATGGCGAAGTTAAAATCCACAAAAGTAGCGGATGAAGCTATTTATAGTTGTTTGCAGATGCTTGGAGGCTATGGTTATATGGAAGAATACCCGTTGGCTCGCTTGCTGCGAGATAGCCGTTTGGGTCCAATAGGTGGTGGAACTTCAGAAATACTAAAAGAGATTTTGTCTAAAATGATAATAGATAAACAGAACTATCAGCCAGCGGTAACCAATTTAAATGCAGTTTGAAGGAAATATAAAGGACAAAAATAGAAAATACAGAAGAGACTGAATTACGTTATATTGAGCGTTTCGGTCTTTTTTTTGCATATAGTTTTAAGGAATTTGCCTGCAAGTATGCGGTATTATTTCAGCTATGCCTGCAGTTAAGATTTTAGATCAACCTAATCTTCGGAAATATAATAACTGTTCATTTTTTTTCCTAGAGACCTTTAATGGTTGAAAATTTAAGAATATAAAAATAAG
>NZ_JANXUG010000029.1 GCF_025352015.1 Flavobacterium sp. | reverse complement strand
GGAAAGAAAACCGCCGTATAATTAGCAAAAGCTACTGCTACAGCAGCAATTGTTCCTGTCTGAATTACTGTAAAAACGGTCCAGCCGTATAAGAACGAAATTAATTTTCCATAAGCTCGTTGTATGTAAACATATTGTCCGCCAGCATTGGGCATCATTCCCGCCAACTCGCCATAACTTAAGGCAGCCGACATGGTCAACAAACCTGTGACTAACCAAATTACCAATATCCACGCGGCAGAACCAACGTCTCTCGCCATGGCTGCAGTTACTAAAAAAATTCCCGAACCAATCATAGAACCAGCAACTAAACTGGTGGCATCAATTAATCCTAGGGAGCGTTTTAATTCATGACCCGAGTCCTCTGGGCGAACTGACGATGTATTTGTTTCTGGCATAAAGTGGTTTTGGTTTGTTAGATTTCAAATATAGTAAAATACTGTAAAAGAAAAACCACGCATTTAGCGTGGTTTAGAAAAAGTAAAAATGTTTTTTAATTCTTTATTAATTTAAATGTTTCTGAACCTTGAATTGTTTTAACCTTTGCAAGATAAATCCCTTTTTGTAATGAAGTACAATCAATCTCAATTTGATTTTGAGAAACGCTACAGTTGTAAACATTTTTGCCTAAAACATCTGTAATTGAAATACTTTCCATTTTTATATTTTTAGCTGAAAAATTCCAAGAACTGTTTGATGGATTTGGATAAACAGTTATTTCATCTTTTGCCCTGCTTACTTTTTGTATCGGGTCTGGGACTTCAACCAGTTCCCAGTTTAATGGATACCAAGCAGACCAACCACATGAATTCCTCGCTCTAACCTGAAGACCTGTTACACCAAAACTTAAGTTGCCTACAGTCCTTTGATTTCGTGAACCGCTCAAATTTATTTTATTATTTAATGGTTGCCATTCCCAATTAGCTACCAAGTTAGCTTCTGTAGTTGTTAACCCACCAAATACTGCTGTAACTTTATCATTTAAATTTAGTTCAGGAATACTGCTGGTATAAGCATTAATTTTACCTTGAGCGCAAAATGGTTTGCTTTGAGATCCGCAGGTAAAAGAGGTAAGTGTTGGCAAACCTCCGTACAAAGTTGCACTTCTGGTTGTAGACTGCCCACAACTATTGGTGATGGTAGCAATAATAGTAACACTGCCACTACCTGTGAGTGTTAAAGTTGCCTGTGCGTTAGAAGTTCCCGATAAAGTTGCAACTGCAGAATTAGAAACAGACCATGAAACGTTTTGACCTGCAGGTAAATTATTGATAGTAAAAACACGTGAACCACTGCAAGCTGAAGCTGTACTTCCTGTTATCGTAGCAGTAGAAGTGAATGTTGTTGAACCATCATTAATAACTAGTGTTTTGATCGTTGTTTGACTACATTGATTGGTTATAGTAGCCGAAAGTGTTTGCGCACCATTACCATTAAAACTTACTGTTGCCCCAGCATTGCTTTGATTAATTAAACTACCAATACTAGGATTTGACAAACCCCAACTTACGGTTTGACCAGCAGCTATATTAGAGATTGAATAGTTAGCAGAACCACTACAAATATTTTGTGTACCAGTTACAGCTGCACTTGATGTGAAAGGAGTTAGATTTACCAAACACGTTGGGGCTCCTTGATAATTAAAAAAACCTATAACTGGTTTTGCTGTAACACTTGATAAAGGAAATGTATTGGGTTTCAATGTTAATGAATTTTGAGGGTCTGATGATATAGTACCCGAAACAGGAGTCCCATCTAATCTACTCCATCCAGTTCCTACATTCCATGAATACGAAACATTTGGAGTATTAAATGTATTAGTGCATATAAATGTAACAGGTGCAGTTGAACCGCAAGCAACACTTAATGTTGCAGGAGAAATTGTAAAATTAGGAGTTGGTGGAATTTCTTCAATAATAACTTTATTTATCTCGATAATTTGTGCAGCTGGACTTACTGAAGAAGAACCAACACAAGCTATTGTACAAAAATTTGAAGATGCAGCTAATGGATTATTAAAATTAAATACAAATTCAGTAAAAATAGTTGAGGAAATTGGAGTCGTCGCAGTTGAACCACCACCATTTGAACCTGTTATAAGTTCAGGGCCATTGCAATTATTTGCACTTCCATTGTCATTTAGTGATACTCTAAGAGAAACAGGCATAGTTATTACTAGTCCTGGCAATGTGCCGTTTCTTGGAAAAACTGTAATTTTATAGAGATAATACTGTTTAAAATTATAAGCAATTTTAAATTCAGTTCCTTTGTTTCCATTAATATTATTAAATGATAACATTACCGCGTTTGTGGTGCTATTATATGTTGGCTGTCCAAAAGTAGTTTGATGTGCGATACCGCTTACAGTAGCTCCTAATCCAAAAATATTACAATTATTTGGTGGTACAAATGTGGAATAGTCAATAGTTGTTTGAGAATGTAAAGCATTAGATAACAATAAAATGAATCCAAATACTATTTTTAATATGTTTTTGTTTATATCCATGATTATAATTTTAATATTAATTTTAATTATTTTTTTCTAAATAAATTTGAAACCCTAATCCTACTTGAAAATCATCTGTAATTACACTTGTTTGATTAAATAAACTTTTTTGAGAGCTGTATTGCAATGTTAATTCTAAACCTACACTACTATTAAAAAATAAAGTTGATCCGACCATAATTTTATATCCATTTATTGAGGTGTCAAAACTGTCGAAACCCCAAGAACTCCCATGTCTATTTCCTATTAGATAGTCTCCTTCTGCAAAAATATTTATAAGTTTTTCTGGTTTTAAAAAATAATATCTTGCAAAAAAACCACTGCTTAAAGTAATGTAATTTTGTTCAGTAACGTTGTCATTTCCAGGATAAAATTCACCTTGATATCCTAATCTTACACCGAAAGCTAATTGGTTAATTACAAAATATCCAATATTGGGCGATATCTCGATTTCTCTATATATACCCACATTAGCAGTGCCTGAATTATCCTTGGTCGTACTTTTTTTAGAAGAAAAACTCCCATAGCCTCCAACCATCCAATTACCTTTAGTGATTTGAGCGTTAGAGAAAGTTGTAAATAAAACTAGTGAAATACAAATTGATTTTAAGGTTTTCATAATGTTTATGCGGTTAAATGAGTATTAAATTGTTGTTTTTACATATTTTTGAAATGTTAAATTAAACTTTTGTGAGAGATGGTTTTATTGACTGTGAGAGCTGCTTCATCCCGAAGCGGCTTTCTCTTTTTATGTGTATTTTAATTCATTTTTTTTTATTAAAATTAATATATACGCAACTGTATTCTAGGTTCATAGAGAACCAGAAGCCCTTAAAGCCAGTTAGTTAATTATGTTTAAATCCGATTACTGCTAATGGAGTAATCGAAGCGTTCATAAATAAGCTGTGGTATTCTATTTATGAACTATTTGAATTAATATTTCAAATGTAGGAAAACAATTTTACAAAAAAAAAAAAAAAATCTTACCTTTTTTATAAAAAGTATAAGATTTAACATTTGTTTAAATTTGAATTACTTTGAATAGCAATAACTTAATTAAATAAATAGATTTTATGGCATTTAATTAATAAAAAAAAAATCATTCGTATTGAACCAAACAATACTTAAATAGAGTATTTAAAATTTATTTAACTGAAAAATTAGAAATTTTCTAATTCTAATTTTTAACCAAGCCGCTTCGCCTCTTCCCAAAAAACATCCATCTCCGCTAAAGTCATATCCATTAAGGGTTTTCCGAGTTCTCCAGCTTTGCTTTCGAGATACATGAATCGCTTTATGAATTTTTTGTTGGTGCGTTCCAAAGCATCTTCGGGGTTTACATTTAGAAACCGCGCATAGTTAATCATCGAGAACAATACATCGCCAAATTCGGCTTCAATCTTATCTTGATTTCCAATATTGACTTCTTCCTGTAATTCTTGTAATTCTTCCTGCACTTTATCCCAAACCTGATGCGGTTCTTCCCAATCAAAACCGACACCTTTTACTTTATCCTGAATTCGGCTTGCTTTTACCAAAGCGGGCAGACTCTTTGGAACGCCTTCTAATACGGATTTTTTTCCTTCTTTAAGTTTTAGTTTTTCCCAGTTTTGTTTTACTTCCTCTTCATCCGCAACAACAACATCACCATAAATATGCGGATGACGATGAATTAATTTATCGCAAATTTCATTACAAACATCAGCCATATCAAAATCATTGGTTTCGCTTCCAATTTTGGCATAAAAAACAATATGAAGGAGCAAATCACCCAATTCTTTTTTGATTTCGGGCAAGTTATTGTCTAAAATAGCGTCGCCCAATTCATAGGTTTCCTCAATGGTGAGATGACGTAAACTTTGGAGCGTTTGCTTTTTGTCCCACGGACACTTTTCGCGCAAATTGTCCATGATGTCGAGTAATCTGTTAAAAGCTTCAAGTTGCTGCTGGCGGGTGTTCATTGAAATAGTAGTTTTTAAATTTGTGATAGTAAATAGCTCAAAAGATACTTAAAATTTGATAGCTGCTATTTAATAGTATTCGTAAAAATAAAAAATCCTATTACTGAATTCAGCAATAGGAATTATATTTATAAGAAAGTAATTAACTATTTTTTCGTGTTTGTTTTAGTCTGTTTTTTAACTTTAACTTCTGCAACAACCTGTTCTTTCAATACTTCTGCGTTGTGCGTCGTCTGGTCGGTCTCGCTAG
>NZ_JANXUG010000015.1 GCF_025352015.1 Flavobacterium sp. | reverse complement strand
ATTATTTGATTACAAAAAATTTAGCACATTAGAATGTCAAATTTGAAAGTGAAAACAATATTGGTGTCACAGCCAGAGCCCAAAGTAGAGAATTCCCCTTATTTTGAGTTACAACAAAAACACAAGGTAAAAATTGATTTTCGCCCATTTATACATATTGAGGGTGTAAGCGCTAAAGACATTAGGGCTCAAAAAATTGACCTCAACAATTTCTCTGCAATCATCTTAACGAGCAAAAATTCTGTCGATCATTTTTTTAGAGTAGCAGAAGAAATGCGTTATAAAGTTCCCGAAGATTTGAAATATTTTTGCCAGTCAGAAGCAATTGCTTTTTATCTTCAGAAGTATGTAGTATACCGAAAACGCAAAATTTATGTGGGTCTAAAAGACTTCGCTGATTTGTCTCCGTTGATCAAAAAATACAAAGAAGAAAAATTCTTGTTGCCAGCTTCGGATCAATTAAATTATGATGTGCCACAAACATTAAATAATCTAAAAGTAGCATGGTCACAAGCTGTTTTTTACAAAACAGTAATGAGTGATTTATCTGATTTAGCAAATGTCTATTACGATGTTTTAGCTTTTTTTAGTCCAACAGGAATCAAATCGTTATTTAAAAATTTCCCTGATTTCCATCAAAACGAAACTCGTATTGCCGTTTTTGGAAGTTCAACTCAAAAGGAAGCTTTAGAACACGGATTGCGTATTGATATTTTGGCTCCAACGCCGGAAACGCCTTCTATGACAATGGCGTTAGAACGGTATATTGTTGACGCTAACAAAGGAAAATAATCTTATGCATAAACTTAAATTGAATTATAAATTTTTCATAAAAAAAGCCATTCTCAATCAAGTGAATGGCTTTTTTGTAATTTTTTTTTGCTAAACTATTGGCCCTGCTTTTACTAAACTTTGTCCTTGTTCATTATCGGTATACTTAACGAAATTTTTAATAAACCGTGCTGCTAAATCTTTAGCTTTAGCATTCCAGTCTGACACATCTGAATACGTATCTCTTGGGTCTAATATAGTTGCATCTACATCGTGCAATGTTTTTGGTACTTCTAAATTAAAAAATGGGACTACTTTGGTTTCAGCTTTTTCAATAGAACCATCCAAAATAGCGTCAATAATAGCACGCGTATCTTTAATAGAAATGCGCTTTCCAGAACCATTCCAGCCTGTATTTACCATATAAGCTTGGGCATGATTTTGTTCCATTTTCTTAACTAATTCTTCACCGTATTTGGTTGGGTGTAACGTTAAAAATGCTTTCCCAAAACAAGCCGAAAATGTTGGTGTTGGCTCTGTTATTCCGCGTTCTGTACCCGCTAATTTAGCAGTAAAACCCGAAAGAAAATAATATTGTGTTTGTTCTGGCGTGAGTTTTGAAACTGGTGGCATTACTCCAAAGGCATCAGCTGTTAAAAATATCACTTTATTGGCATGACCTGCTTTTGAAACTGGTTTTACAATATTATGAATATGATAAATTGGGTAGGAAACTCTAGTATTTTGAGTAACAGTTGTGTCAATGAAATCTATAATTCCATTTGCATTAACAGTGACATTTTCTAACAAAGCATCTTTTTTTATCGCATTAAAAATGTCGGGTTCATTTGCTAGGCTCAAGTCGATGGTTTTGGCATAACAACCTCCCTCAAAATTGAAAACACCATCATCATCCCAACCGTGTTCATCATCACCAATTAATTCTCTTTTAGGGTCGGTCGACAAGGTAGTTTTTCCAGTTCCTGAAAGTCCAAAGAAAACTGCCACATCACCAGCTGCTCCTTTATTTGCGGAACAATGCATTGAGGCAATGCCTTGCAAGGGTAAATAATAGTTCATCATGGCAAACATTCCTTTTTTCATTTCGCCACCGTACCATGTTCCGCCAATAATTTGAATTTTTTCAGTCAAATTAAATGCAATATATACCTCTGAATTTAAACCATGAGCTGCATACTCTTTGAAAGATGTTTTAGAACCATTCATTACAATGAAATCGGGTTCGCCAAAATTTTCTAGTTCGGATTCAGTGGGACGAATAAACATATTGATGACAAAGTGAGCTTGCCAGGCGACTTCCATAATAAAACGAACTTTTAATCTAGTATTTTGATTGGCACCACAATAAGCGTCAACAACATATAATTTTTTTTCTGATAACTGCTTGGCGGTAGTGTCTTTCAGGGCATTCCATGTACTTTGTGAAATGGGTTTATTGTCATTAATAGCTTGATCTGAATTCCACCAAATGGTATTTTCAGTAATGCTGTCTTTTACAATGTACTTATCTTTCGGCGAACGACCCGTAAAAACACCTGTCATCACATTCACAGCGCCCAGCTCTGTTAATTGTCCCTTTTCAAAACCTTGTAAATTTGGATTTAATTCATCTTTGTATAGCTGGTCGTAAGATGGATTATGAATTATTTCTTGAACATTTTTAATCCCGTATTTTTCTAACGAAATCGATTTCGTTATTTGAGCATAATTCTCCATAAAAATTCTTTTGCAGTGCATTATTAATTAATAGTCAAAGGTAAAAATTAAATTTTAGAAACTATTTTATTTATATAAATATTATCTTTTTGCTTTCCAAACATCCCATAACAAAACGCTCCAAGCCGCTATTAATATGACTCCGCCAACAGGTGTTACAATCCCGATAAATTTAAAATCAATTCCCATTACAGGTTTTGTGCTTAACAAATAGATAGAACCGCAGAAGAAAATTACTCCAAAAATCACCAGTTGAAATATCATTTTTTTCGCTTTTTGGCTCAAAAAGGAATTAACTCCCAAAAACAATAAAAATAAAGCATGGTACATTTGATACTTTACACCGGTTTCAAAAGCATTGAGTTGATCTCCCGACAACAGTTTTTTTAAAGCATGCGCGCCAAAAGCACCTAAAATTATTGCCGTGATTCCCATCAAAGCACCAACACTTATTATTTTTCTTTCCATTTTACAGCTATATACTAAAACACAAATTTATCCGTTATCATGTTACCAATAAAGAAATTTCATGATTCTTTTATTAAAGTTACCGTTTTAAAAATTTTATATTTGCATTTATAATTTATAAAAATGAAATTTCTTTTTACCCATTACCTCTTTTTTGTTATCTGTACTACTACATTCGTAAATTCCCAAACTATTAAATCGGGAGAGAAACTAACTTTTGCTGGCTCTTACAACATGAGCGGTTTAATGACACAATTGGCACAAGTTACTTTGTCCACTGAAAATGTTACTACCCCCAAAAACAAGTATTTACATTTGAGTTGTGAGCTTGCAACTTACCGCAAATGGGATTCTTTTTTCAGAATCAGAGATATTTATGAATCGTATGTAAACCCGATTACCTTAAAGCCAACTTTATACAAAAGGAGTATTGATGAAGGAGGCTGGACAAAAAAAGAAAAGTATGTTTTCAAAGACATCACTGTTAACAGTACTTCCAAGACCAAAAACAGGCCCGAAACTCAAAAAACTTTTACCATTGGCAGTGCAACCCAAGATGTGATTTCGCTTTTGTACAAAGTAAGAACTATAGATTTTAGTAAATTTAAAGAAGGACAAACACAAAATTTGACGATTGTTTTTGATGAAAAACAAATTCCTGTTACACTAAAATATATGGGGACTGAAACTGTAAATGCTGGAAACCTGGGTAAAAAAGAGTGTTACAAATTATCTATTGGCGCCAAAACAGATGCTTTAAAAGGAAAAGACAAAAACCTTATTTGGCTTACCGCCGATGATAAAAAAATTCCAACATTACTCAAATTTAGCATTCCTGTAGGAACCGGACAATTAATTTTAACCTCGGCTTCCGGAATTTAATCTATTGAAATAATGAGAAAATTATTTTTAGTCTTGGGGATTATATTTACACTATTGGCAATACTTTTTTCGGTGTTGCCTTTTGATACGCTTGCGTTTTTACCTATTGGTCTAGCACTAATTTTTTGTTTAGTATTACTAAAAAAATCTGATGTAAATCAAAAAATGCTTCCTAATGCATTGCTTTTACTGTGTGTACTTTCGTCGGTATATGTCGTGGGCAAAACTATTTTTATAAAAGATGCGGTAGTGAAAGATGTGAAATTCGAACAGCAAAAAGTAAATGACACTAAAGAATCCAAAAAAGAACTTGAAAATTTAGAAAAAGACTTGCAATAATAAATTACCCCTATGAGAAATATTTTAATCATTGGTGCAGGTCGTTCAGCATCGTCGCTAATCCAGTATTTACTGAACAAATCTCAACAAGAAAATTTGCACATCACCATTAGCGATTTATCTTTAGAATTAGCACTGCACAAAACCAATAATCATCCCAATGCTACTGCCATAGCATTAGATATTTATAACGTGGCACAGCGGCAGACCGAAATTCAAAAAGCAGCAATCGTGATATCAATGCTACCAGCGCACATGCATATTGATGTGGCTAAAGATTGTGTGACGTTCAAAAAAAATATGGTAACCGCTTCCTATGTTTCTGATGAAATGCAAGATTTAGATACCGAAGTAAAAGCCAACAATTTGGTTTTTATGAATGAAATCGGGCTTGACCCAGGCATAGATCACATGAGTGCCATGAAAATCATTCACGAAATTGAAGACAAAGGAGGAAAAATGATTTTGTTTGAATCATTTTGTGGAGGATTAGTAGCTCCCGAAAGCGACAACAATTTATGGAATTATAAGTTTACATGGGCACCAAGAAATGTGGTCTTGGCAGGGCAAGGCGGAGCAGCTAAATTTATTCAAGAAGGAAAATACAAATACATTCCGTATCACAAATTATTTCGACGAACCGAATTCCTTAACGTTGAAGGTTACGGAAAATTTGAAGGCTATGCCAACCGTGATTCCTTAAAATACCGAAGCATATATGGTCTAAACAATATCATGACGCTATACAGAGGAACCATCAGAAAAGTAGGTTTTTCAAAAGCCTGGAACATGTTTGTACAACTCGGAATGACGGACGACACCTATATAATCGATAATTCAGAAAGCATCAGTTACCGCGATTTTATCAATCTCTTTTTACCGTATCATCCCACCGATTCTGTGGAAATAAAAACCAGATTAGCACTCGGCATCGAACAAGACGACATCATGTGGGACAAACTTTTGGAGCTCGATTTATTCAATGATAAAAAAATTGTAGGATTAAAAGACGCAACACCAGCCCAAATCCTAGAACGTATTTTAACTAACAGTTGGACCCTTCAGGAACACGACAAAGACATGATTGTAATGTACCACAAATTTGGCTACGAACTAAATGGCGAACGCAAACAAATAGATTCAAAAATGGTCTGCATTGGCGATGATCAAACCTATACCGCCATGGCAAAAACCGTGGGATTACCCGTTGCAATGGCAACTTTGCAAATCTTAAATGGTAACATCAAAACACCAGGCGTTCAACTCCCCATTAGCAAAGAAGTGTACGAACCTATCTTGAAAGAACTCGAAGAATTTGGCGTGATTTTCAACGAAACTCAAATGCCTTACGTTGGGTATAACCCAGATAAATTAGTGGGGAATTAGATATTTCAAAGCTACTTTTCAGAGTTATGCAAAGCGAATGGCTTGCGCATTCTTGCTATCCTTATTCCTGCTTTTCGTCATGCGCGGCATTTCCTTCAATCAGGGCTAGCAAGTAATCTATTTTTGTACATTTATCGAAAATATTTTCGACTTTTAGCACAAAATACTTCCTGTTTAAAAGCTATTTTCTAATTTAGCTTATAATTTACTAGTTATGAAAATAAATCAGCTTCAAATAGAAATTGACGGCATCGACAAAGAAATACTCCGAGACTTGATGCACGATGCCCGAAAACCGATACTGCAAATTGCCAACAAAATAGGAATTTCGGGCGCAGCCATACACCAGCGCCTGCGCAAACTAGAAGATGCTGGCGTTATTACCAGTTCAAAACTAATTGTTGACAACAAAGTTCTGGGCTATAAAACCATGGCATTTATTGGCATTTATCTAGACAAAGCATCCAGCAATGCCGAAGCGGTCAAAGAACTCAAAAAAATCCCCGAAGTTCTGGAATGTCACTATACAACAGGAAATTGGTCAATATTAATCAAAATGATTTGCCGTGATAATGAGCATTTGATGCAGCTTTTGAACAAAAAAATTCAGCCAATTGATGGTGTTTCGAGAACAGAAACGTTTATTTCGCTAGAACAACAAATAGAACGCCAAATACAGTTGTAGTGGATTCATTTTCTTATTAATGTATAACATATTCCAAGAGACTAACCGTTTTTACTGGGTTTAGACGTCAAACTTGGGGTTCCAGACGCCAAATTTGGGGTTCCAGACGTCAAACTTGGGGTTACAGACGTCAAATTTGGGGTTTTTGGAAATAAAAATCCCAAACTCTTTTGGAGTTTGGGACGAGATATAAGGAGATTTGCCTTTCGACTGCGCCCAAGGCGACCCTATTATTTTTATCCAACCAAGTTAATCACTTTGCCAGGTACGATGATTACTTTATTGGGAGTTCTTCCTTCTAATTGTTTGAGGGTTCTTTCGTCTGCCATTACAATTTCTTGTATTTCAGAAACCGTTAAATCCAATGGCAATTTGATGGTAAAACGCATTTTTCCGTTAAACGAAACCGGATATTCCTTTTCAGATTCTACCAAGTATTTTTCGTTAACCAATGGAAAAGTTACGGTCGAAATTGAACCTTCATGACCTAATTGTGACCAAAGTTCTTCAGCAATATGTGGCGCATAAGGCGAAATTACAATCGCCAATGGTTCCAAAATTTTTCGATGGTTGCATTTCAATTGTGCCAACTCGTTTACACAAATCATAAACTGCGATACCGACGTGTTGAACGAGAAATTCTCGATGTCTTCGGTAACTTTTTTGATGGTTTTGTGTAATGATTTGTACATTTCAGCTGTAGGAACTTCGTCAGCAACACAAAATGTGTTCTGTTCTCCCCCTTCGGGGGAGTTAGAGGGGGCTTCAAAATACAAACGCCATAGTTTTTTTAAGAATCCCGAAACACCCGTAATACCAGCAGTGTTCCAAGGTTTGGCTTGTTCTAACGGTCCAAGGAACATTTCGTAAAGCCTTAAAGTATCAGCGCCATAATCGTTACAAATATCATCCGGATTAACAACATTGTATTTCGATTTGGACATTTTTTCTACTTCGCGGTTAGTCACATATTCTCCGTTTTTGTCTAAAACAAATTCAGCATCTTTAATAAAACTAAAAAGAGGATCTTTTTTGATTGCTTCAATATCGAGAAAATCACTTGTTCCTTTAAGATAATTCAAACTTATTCTAAAAGGTGTAAAAGTTCCACTAAACTCTTCCCCAACATATCTAACATTTATTCCATGTGATTTATATCCTGAAATTATATCATCGACTATTTTCTGCGTAATAACATCAAATTCTCCATTAAGTCCTTTCTCGTATGATTCTTTTGGAATAACATATTTTTTATTGATGATTCCAGCTTGGGCAGCTTTAGGAACATCGTTTGGATTTTCAAATGACAGCCCAGGACCAAAACCATATCCAAAAGCACTCATCCCCAAAATCATTCCCTGATTGATTAGTTTTTTGAAAGGTTCTTCGGTTGGAGCAAAGCCTTTGTCTTTTAGGAATTTGTTCCAAAAACGAGAGTATAATAAGTGTCCGGTGGCGTGTTCGCTTCCACCAATGTATAAATCTACGTTTTCCCAATATTTTATTGCTTTTTGACTTGCAAATTCGTTTTCGTTGTGCGCATCCATATAACGCATCCAATACCAAGAACTTCCAGCCCAACCTGGCATGGTGTTTAGTTCTAAAGGGAAAACCGTTTCCTCCCCCGACCTCTCCGAAGGAGGGGAGATAAGTTCGTTAGAAACAACTTTATTGTTAACACTGTCCCAAGCCCAATTGGTTGCGTTTCCTAGTGGTGGTTGTCCGTCTTCGGTTGGTAAATAGTTGGCTACTTCTGGCAACACAATTGGTAAATGTTTGGCATCAATCATTTGTGGCAATCCGTTTACATAATACACCGGAAATGGTTCACCCCAATATCGTTGACGAGAAAAAACCGCATCACGCAAACGGTAATTAGTTTTGCCTTTTCCTTGATGAATCTTTTCAAGTTCTTCGATGATCTTTTTGGTTCCGTCATTGTAACCCAATCCGTTTAAAAAATCAGAATTTACTAATTCAAAACCTTCTTTACTACCAAATGCTTTTTCCTCCCCCAACCCCTCCAAAGGAGGAGAGATAAGACGGAATATATTTTTAATTTCAGGCATTCCAAGTTGACCTTTAAAGAAATTTGCAAAAGCATAATCACGTTCATCGCCACAAGGTACCGCCATAACCGCACCAGTTCCGTAACCAGCCAAAACGTAATCGCCAATCCAAACTGGAATAGGTTCTTTGGTAAATGGATGTTCGGCAAACGCACCAGTAAACACTCCAGAAATGGTTTTTACATCAGCCATTCTTTCTCTTTCGGATC
Source organism: Flavobacterium sp. (assembly GCF_025352015.1). Classification (GTDB taxonomy): domain Bacteria; phylum Bacteroidota; class Bacteroidia; order Flavobacteriales; family Flavobacteriaceae; genus Flavobacterium. The sequence continues at coordinate 161 of NZ_JANXUG010000015.1, read as the reverse complement.
GTTTTGCAGTTGCTTCTACATAAGCATCAACTGCTACTTTTTGTTGTGGAGTTGTAATTTGTGAAACCAATTCGTGTTCTGGTGCCAAAGTCATGAATGTTACTCCGAAAATGGTGTCTGGTCTTGTTGTGAAGACTTCTATAAATATCCCCTCCCCAACC
>NZ_JANXUG010000111.1 GCF_025352015.1 Flavobacterium sp. | reverse complement strand
ATCTCTATTTTAGAAGGTTCAACTCCAATTCCCCACACATTAAATTTATGATTTGTAAATTGTTCTTCAGGAAATATTGGAGCGTTAAAATCTAAATATACTTTTTTTAATTTTTGATAATTTTCATCAGTTCTCTCAATCCATAAGTCCATGTCACCTGTACTTCTGACGTACCCATGAAGTACAACTGCATATCCACCAACTAATAAAAATTCGATTTTGTTCTTTTCTAGAAGTTCCAGAAACTCCAAAAAATCAATATTGAAAATATTATTTGACATGTTTTCTGGCAAATGTTACTTTTTTATCAACTTGGGTAGCAGGTGTTACAACAAATATTGAATTTATAATGAAACAAGCTGCTTTCAATCGTTCTAAAGGAGTTTTGTCTTTATAAAAAGTTACATGGTCATCTGCTTCTTCAAAAGTAGATTTTGAAACGACATTTCTATTCATTCTAAAATCGTCCATAGTACAAATATAAAAAATTTAATCTATCGCTTTTACAATCGCTTTTTCAGCTTCCTTTCGGGTCCCGTCAAAGCCGTCAACGCCAGATACAGTGGTGTATTTCAAAACATATTTCTTTCCTGGATTCATTCGTTGATAAACACTTTGACACATCAAGGTCGCTTCATGAAAACCGCACAAAATTAGTTTGAGTTTTCCCGGATAGATATTGACATCGCCAATGGCGTAAATCCCATCAATATTGGTTTGATAATCAAGAGCGTTATTGACTTTGATAGCATTTTTTTCGATTTCTAAACCCCAATTGGCAATGGCACCTAGCTTTGGTGTTAATCCAAAAAGCGGAATAAAATAATCTGTTTTGATATTTCGATGTGCGCCATTTTCATCAATGTCTATTGATTCTAAATGCTCGGCGCCGTTTAAACCAATAACTTCGGCTGGCGTAATCAATTTTATTTTCCCTAAATGTTTTAATTCCTGTACTTTCTCAACGGAATCTAATGCACCTCTGAATTCATTTCGCCGATGAATCAAAGTAACTTCTGAAGCAACATCGGCTAAAAAAACAGACCAATCCAAAGCAGAATCTCCGCCGCCTGCGATTACGATTTTTTTATTTCTAAAAAGTTCAGGGTTTTTTACAAAATATTCAACACCTTTGTCTTCATAGAACGCAATGTCCTCAATTAAAGGTTTTCTGGGTTCAAAACTGCCCAAACCACCTGCTATAGCGACCGCATTGGCGTGGTGTTTTGTTCCTTTATTGGTTGTTACGATAAAAGTGCCATCTTCCAGCTTTTGAATTGTTTCTGCATTTTCGTTCAAGGTAAATCCTGGCTGAAACTGTTTTGTTTGTTCCATTAAATTGGTAACCAAATCTCCTGCTAGAACTTCGGGGAAACCCGGAATATCATAGATGGGTTTCTTGGGATATAATTCCGATAGCTGTCCGCCAATTTGTGGTAAAGCGTCAATAAGATGGCATTTTAGTTTTAATAATCCTGCTTCAAAAACAGCAAAAAGGCCAGTTGGTCCAGCACCGATTATTAATATATCTGTTTCAATCATATTTAAAGTCGAAAGTTTGTAAGAATTATGATTAGATATTTTAAGCCTTTATGACTTAATGACTGCTTTTATGCAATATTTTCTACTGTCTCAATCTGTGGCGCATACTTTTTAATAGTAGTTTCTACACCGGCTTTCATGGTACTTACACTTAAGCTACAGGAAGTACAAGCACCTTGAAGACGTACTTTTACATGTTTTTCATCTTCAATAGAAACTAAACTAATATCGCCGCCGTCTGAATTTAGAAAAGGTCTGATTTCGTTTAAGGCTTTTTCTATGTTTAAAGTCAATTCTTCCTTTGTCATATATTTTTTAATTAGGTAATTTGTCAATTTGATAATGAGAAAATGTTCTAAATAGTATTAAATTTCTAATTTGCACTTTCTAATTTTCTAATTCTTTTTTACAGCAGAACAGCCTGCCATAGTTGTTATTTTGATTGCTTCAGTAGGTGGTAAACTTTGGTTTCTGTTTACTGTTTCCTGAACTATGTTTCTTGTGATTTCTTCGAATACATTTTCGATTACCGATGCTGTTTGCAAAGCTGCCGGGCGACCATAATCACCAGCTTCGCGAATGCTTTGCACCAATGGAACTTCGCCTAAAAACGGAACTTGTAAATCTTCTGCCAAGTTTTTGGCACCTTCTTTTCCGAAGATATAATATTTGTTATTTGGCAATTCTTCTGGAGTGAAGTAGGCCATGTTTTCTATAATTCCGAGAACTGGAACATTGATGCTGTCTGATAAAAACATGGAAACGCCTTTTTTAGCATCGGCTAATGCAACTGCTTGCGGCGTACTTACAACAACGGCTCCTGTGATTGGTAAGGATTGCATGATAGACAAGTGAATGTCACCAGTGCCCGGCGGTAAGTCAATCAACATGAAATCGAGTTCGCCCCAGTCGGCATCAAAAATCATTTGATTTAACGCTTTGGAAGCCATTGGTCCACGCCAAATAACGGCCTGACTTGGCGCTGTAAAGAATCCTATGGATAGAATTTTGATTTCGTAGCTTTCTACTGGTTTCATTTTGGATTTACCATTAACCTCGACCGAAATTGGTTTTTCGTTTTCTACATCAAACATGATGGGCATGGATGGTCCATAAATATCGGCATCTAAAATTCCAACTTTGAAACCCATTTTGGCTAATGTTACTGCCAAGTTAGCCGTAACGGTTGATTTCCCAACACCACCTTTACCCGAAGCAACGGCTATAAAATTGCTGATGCCAGGAATCGATTTGCCTTTAATCTCGTTTGGATTATCTGCTGCCTCTACTTTACTATTGACTTTCACGACAGCATCTGGCGAGAATTTTTCGTGGATTAGTTTTTTGATATCGTCTTCAGCACGTTTTTTTATGTGCATGGCTGGAGTTTTCAGGACCAAATCGACTACTACTTCGTTCCCAAAGGTGAGTACGTTTTTTACGGCTCCGCTCTCGACCATGTTTTTCCCTTCGCCAGCAATGGATATGGTTTCCAGGGCTGAAAGGATTTCTTTTCTGTCTAATTTCATCTTGAATACATTAATCGTTTCAGTTACTTTTATTTAAACTGAATTTAGATTGCAAAGATAATAGGAATTGTATTGAAACACTAGTTAATGAATTGAAAATATTAACACTAATGTAAAGTAGTTTATGGGTGTTTAAAAGTGTTTATGCTCATGCAAAAATTTATAAATAGGTATAACAATTTAAAAATATGTACACGTTTTTAAAAATTCATCAGCATCAAATAAAAAAGAGATACGGTTGATTTGAAAATGTTTAGGGAAACAAGAAGACAAGTAACAATTATAATTTAAAATATTTATTGTTTTTTTCATAACTGCCTACTGATCAATAACCTCTGGTTGCCAGAAGTGCTTTTCAAAATCGACAATTTGGTTATCGATTACTTTGATGCCTTCGTTTTCTAATAATTGCTGCATCAAGTTCGTTCCGTAAAAATGGTGTTTACCAGTAAGCAATCCTTTTCTGTTGACAACTCTATGCGCAGGAACATCTTCTATATTATGGGATGCATTCATTGCCCAGCCTACCATTCTTGAGGAACGGGCTGTGCCAAGAGCTTTGGCAATTGCGCCAAACGTGGTTACTTTTCCGTGGGGAATTTGTCGCACTATATTGTAAACTTTATCAAAAAAATTGGATTCCATTCGTTATCTGTAAAACAGTTTAATGACTGTAACCAGCGCCATAAAAGTGGTTGCCGAACCAATAATGGTATTGATGTTTTTGGTCAAAAATTCGGTTTTTTTTTCTATCTTTTTGAATGCGACGATGTAAGTGTAAAAAACGGTAAAAGATCCTAGCACTACACCAGATACAAATGCCATGACTGGAATTTTTTCGAAGCTGAAATACCCAGCGGCAGATAAACTCATACTAGCGAAGACGTAAAACGGAACGGGAAGTAAGTTTAAAGTTGACAGTAGCATTCCGAAGAAAAAACGATTATAGTTCCCTTTTATTTTGCTAACCGTTTTAATTTTCTTTGGTTTTTTGGCAATCCAAAAAAAGTAAATGCTCAAGCCTGTGAAAACCAAAATGCCAATTTCCTGTAAAGTGGTAATAATTTCTTGGTGATGATTTATGAATCGGGCGAACAGTATCGCAATGAAGGTTTGGAAAAAAATAATCAACGATGCGCCCAATGCAAAACTTATTGCTACATTTTTGCCTTCAAGCGTACTTATTTTTGCCGCGGTCATATTGATTAAACCAGGAAGTACTACTGCTAGAAAAGCAATGCAAAAACCCAAAACAAGCTGCAAACAATAGGTCATCTATTTGATTTTGAAACAAATGTACGTAATTGCTTTGTTGATTTCCAAATATTGATTTTCATAAAATGTTTGAATTTGGGTAACTTCAGCTGGAGCACCTTCGTTTTTATAAATGTTATGATTAGCGTACAATACCTCGTGACCTTCGCCATGCAATACCCCTAAAGTGTAGCCGTGCATGAATTCGCTATCGGTTTTGAGGTTCACAATTCCGTTAGGTTTTAGA
>NZ_JANXUG010000099.1 GCF_025352015.1 Flavobacterium sp. | reverse complement strand
AAGTTTGTGTTGGAAAGTTACTTTTTGATAGCCTTCTTTTCGACAGGCTTGATTTGTTGTTGTTTCCATAGAATACTAAAAGTGTTTAATTTTTAGTCAACCTATTTTAGGACGATGCAGGTTTTAAAATTACATACAACGTCTCGTGGCTTGGCGTCAGTTGGGGATTTAATTAGCCAAAAGTATCAATTTAAAAACCAACTTTAAATTAAGCCCAAACCCCCAATTGCTACAAACGTGTGTTGGAGGATGCCATAACTTTTTACATTCCAATTTTCACGTTTCATTTTGCTTTTTTGTTTTCGTTAAGTGCCTATTTTACTAGTGCACAAGGCTTATCTATTTTTACACAAGGCTTATCTATTTTTACATAAGGCTTATCTATTTTTGCACAAGTCATAACTACTTTTGCAGAAGGCTTATCTATTTTGGAAGTTGTCATATTTACTTTGGCATAAGTCATATATAGTTTTGCACAAGGCTTATCTATTTTAACATAAGGCTTGTGTAGTTCGGCACAAGCTTTATGTGTTTTTTATGCTTGACCTACTTTTTTGAATTTAATTTTTGCAATTGCTTTGTATTGAACTGAATTACTATCAAGGATTGTAAACAGGTAATCTTTAGCTTTGTTGAAAGTATCTATTAAATTATCTTCTGAAAGGTACATTGAATTGTTACGAATGCTACGAGCATTGTTTAAAGGAACAAAAGTATTAGCAACGCCTTGCGTTGCTTGCAACATTGAAGCCTTTTTCGCTTGGTAAGTTGTGATTTTATATTCGTTTTCGTTTGGTGCGTAGTTTGGGGTGTTTTGTAATAATGAAATTAACAAATCCATATTGTTTGTACGCTGGTCATAGCTCATTTGTGAAATTGAGTGTTGGCTCTGCTCTTCTTTTGGTTCTGTTGAGGGATTGTCTGTTGATTTTTTTAACCCTTTTAGTTTGCGAACGATTGTCATAAAATCTTCGAGTTGCACTTGTGTAACGCCCTCGGTTGCTTTATATGCTTTACGGAGTTTGGTTAGTTCTCGGTTTAATGGTTTAAAGATTATTTCTCTGCTATCTATGGCAACTGAATACGGAGCAACTAAAGTATTTACTGCCTGTTGTTGAGAAAATGAATTTGTGTAAATAGTTTGCAAGTTTGCCAAATTTAATTTTGGATTACTTGGATTGTAAACAACGCCTAATTGGATGATAAATGTGTTTAATAGATTTGCGTTTGCAATGTTTTTTGCGTGACCTTTTTCGGATGTTGATGCCATGATGATGATTTTAAAGTTTTCCTTAAAAATAAATAAATTTTTCTTACGAAATTATATTCTTTGTAAGTTAAATTTCAGTATCATAAAATATTATTTATTTTTAAGGAAAACTTTAAAGTTTTGCCAAAAACACATTGCGTCAGACGGCTGTTGTGTAACTTTATTATTTTTTTGTTTTCTTTTTTAACCATCCTTTCTTCGGTGAAACAGATAATGATAAACCATAAAAATCTCCGTTAATATTATAAATTCCATTTTTGTCGGGAGTATTTTCAAGATTATATATTCTATATTCTCCAGTTGCAGAGTATGGAAGTATGTTGAGATTATAAAAAAAATCAAATTGAACTAAAGCAAATTTCAAATTATAATTTAAACCTAAAGAAAAGTCAGTTGAGAAAGTAATTTGATTCTGTTGAGTAGTTGAATGAAAGACATTTTTTATTTCTGAGCCATTATTTATGCTTACATCAGTTATTACATCACCGCTACCAGTTGATAAATTTAAATTTAGTCCTAATCCTACAGTTAAGTTAATATCTGAATTTAATGGTAAAAAGTATTCTGTTTTTAATGGAATTGAAAAAATGAAAGAATTGACCGGATTAATATCAGTTAAAATTGAATTACCATTTGATGATAATCCTAAATCTTCATTAGTTACATTGATATCAAATAATGGGTTGAATTCTTTTGCTATCAAGCCTGTTTTAAAATTAAAGTTTCCTTTTTGAGCAAAATCATAATAGAAACCAAATTGATGAGAAAAAGAATTGTTAAATTTTATTGATGGATAATTGCTACCATCATTATTTTGAGATAAGTATCCTGATTGATATGAAGGTTGAAAAACAATATTAATTTTTGAAAACTCTTTTTGATATAGTTTTTCGGCTACTTGAGAAAAACTATAAAAGCAAGAAAATGTGGCAAGTAAAATACTTGCCACATTTTTATTAATTAACTGGCATGCCATAAAAATCTTTATTTATGATTAATACATCCCCTTGTTTATGCAAACTGAAAAGGCTATTTTCCAAAACAGATAGATATTGCAATTGAGGCAATGCGCCATTAAATGGAGAAATTGTAGTCTTCACTTTTACTCGACGTCTTCTTCTTTCTTTTTGTTTATAAATTGGGTCTAATGCTTTATCACAAGCATTGTATGCTAATCCCGGTTCACCAACTACCTGACCACCAATACCTGCTGTAATCCATGTTCTTCTGGCTCTCCATCTTCCATTTTTCTTTCTGTAGCCTTTAGTTTTTGCTTTAATTTTGCTTTTGAAAATTGCGGTTTGTGATGTATAGTTTGCGCCAAACTCTCTTCTAATTTTACTTATCCTTTTTAATCTTTTACCATTAGCAATATCATATTCATAACTAACTTCTTTAACTTTTGATTTACATTGTCCTGTAGTTTCATCTTTTACAGGAGTTTGAACAACTACGTTTGGATTATTTGTTGGAATATGGCCTTGACTAACTTGTGATATAGCCTCGTTATCTCCGTTATGAACTTCGATATAGTTTCCTTCGTCGTCTAAAAACTTATAGTAAACAAAACCATCTTTTTTATTACCTATAATCACTTCCGCATCGTAACTTAATAAAGCTCTTTCAGTTTCATCATCAATAAAATGATTGTCAGGGTCAGCATTTACATCCCATTCACCATCTCCTTGTTGGTCTAACCAATTATTCTCTAAAGATTCAATTTTTTTACGAAGTGAGCAAAATTCCAAATCTTCTTCAAATTTTCTTAAAACATTATCTTCATCGAAACCTGCTGCATCTGCTAGAGCATCGTAATCATCATCTGAAATTCCATTTGGAACTGTTGCGTCAAAAGCATCACAATCATTATCAATCATTTGATCTAATTGGTCAATGGTTTCCCAATATTTATCCCAAGTTGGGAAAATGAGTATATTATTAGTACAGTCACTCCCGTTATTTATATGGGTTGATTCTATGTAGTTAAACAAAGAACTTTGTTTTTGAAATGATGTAATATCATTTGTTGGTTCTTTTGACAATTCACCTTTGTCACAAGAAACTACCACTAGCCCTAAAAGCATAATAGATTTTAAAAGAATTTTTTTCATAAATTTGTACATTAATTAAGTTGTTTGCAGTCCTTTCTTTTGTCTTCAAAAATAATTAAAAGTTAGGGCTGCATTTTTTTGGTTGATTTTATTCTTGATTTCATTTAATAACAAACCTCTAAAATAAATGAAATTTTATTCTCGTCACTTTGAGAAGGTAAGCCTCTTCTTTACCGTTTTTTAATTTTATATGTATCTATCTAATTTTTTTTAGAAATCCATTCGATTTTTTTTTTTGTAAAGGACATAATTTACTTAAAAGCACATAATTAGTTATTTAGAACCATAGCTTGTATTTGTCTTATACGAACCATAGTAAAAAATTATTATGACAAATTAAATTGAAAAATATTACAAAATCAAATTTTCTATGTTAATTTTTTGAGCAATATTTTGTCTTATCCTAAAATACGTTGACCTTTTTTTAGGTTTAATAATTATTTCAAATTTATACTTTATTGCCGGAACATTGATAAGTTTTTTAAAAAATTCCCTTCGGGATTTAAAAGCTTATCAACATTCCTACGACGCTAA
>NZ_JANXUG010000098.1 GCF_025352015.1 Flavobacterium sp. | reverse complement strand
TTAGCGTCGTAGGAATGTTGATAAGCTTTTAAATCCCGAAGGGAATTTTTTAAAAAACTTATCAATGTTCCGGCAATAAAGTATAAATTTGAAATAATTATTAAACCTAAAAAAAGGTCAACGTATTTTAGGATAAGACATTAGTCTAGTTACCGTTGTTCTTGATATACCATAAGCTACTAATAATTCATAAATAAAGGTTTCTTTATCGAATGTATTTATTAGGGTTTTAAGATTTATTTCTACTTGTGAACTATTCATACAACATCATTGATCTAATTATTTTGCCTCTGTTTTTGGCGTTATTCTATTTATTCTACTTACTTATTATCCAATATCTACATCAACTTCTTTCTTTCGATTCTTTCTTTGGCTTCTGCTACTAGCAAATGTATTTTTTCTTCGAATTGTTTTTTTGGTGGTAAGTCTGTCCAATATTCGGCAACCATTATTCCGTCTTTGTGCATTTCGAGTAACTCAATTTGTTCGCGACTGCTCTCGGCACAAAGGATTAATCCTATTGGTGTATTTTCTCCTTCTTGTTTTTCGTATTTATCCAGCCATTTGAGATATAACTCCATTTGTCCTTTGTGTTTGGCTTGGAATTTTCCGAGTTTTAATTCAATGGCAACTAATCGTTTTAGTTTTCTATGGTAGAAAAGTAAATCTAAATTGAAATCTTCGCCATCTATAATCATTCGTTTTTGGCGTTCTACAAACGTAAACCCTTTGCCGAGTTCGAGAATAAAAGTTTCTAAATCGTGAAGTATTGCATCTTCTAAATCCTTTTCCAAGAAACTATTTTGTAAACCAAATAAATCTAAAATGTAAGGATCTTTGAATGTATTGAATGGAATATGCGTTGATTCGATAATTTGAGCATCGGCAATGTTTGTTCTTTCGAAAGCTTTTAAAGCAATTTGTCTTCTTAATTCTCTAACCCCAAATATGTTATTTGATGCGTTTTGTGCATAAAATAATTTTGCTTCGATTGTTTTTAATGGCAATAGCTCTACAAAATGGGACCAAGACAATTGTCGTGACAGTGGCACGACAATTTGAAAATCGGTAAATTGTTCGGCAAACTGCATCATCCGTCTCAAATTTCTTAATTCAAAATTATTACCGTATTGTTCTTTCAATTGTGTCGACAGTGTCGACACAATTTGTTTTGCATATTCAGCACGCTTGTTTTGTAGAATATCTTGATTGATACGATTGCCAACTTGCCAGAACAAAATAGTAACTGCACTGTTTGCTTGAACTGCTACTTGTTGTTTGCTTTGCTCAATAAGTTGCGATAACTCATTGAATAAATCGTTCTCTGAAATTGACAAGCTGTTGGTTTTATCTGCCATATAATTACTTATGCTGCTGTTGTGTTATAAAAAAAAGTTGTTTTTTGAATAAAGCCTAAAGTGTATGCACAATTCAAAAATGTTATTGAAATAAACTCTACTGTTATGTTGTAATAGCAAATGGAGCGTACAATCAACAAACATACAAAAAAGCAATTAAAAGTAAAAGAGTGAATTTGAAAAAGGATAGGCAGGATAACCAAAAAACGTAAGAAAGATATTTAAGTTTTTTAGTGAAATAAAAAACTGATTTAAGTGGCTGTTTGAGTGCAAACGTTACTTATCTATTCTTTACATTGCTTTACTATGTTCTTATATTACCCAAAAGTTAGAAAGATAAAAAAATAAAAAATGTTTGTGGTGAAATTTGGTTATCCTGCCTATCCACTCAAAGGAATAAAAGAGAGTGCAAATTAGTGTTCAGTATTCAGCTTTTAGTATTCAGTTGATTATGGTAAAAAATGAACAAAGTGGAAGGTTTGAATTTCCACTTTGTTACTTGTTACTTTTACCACAAATTGCACAAATTAGCACAAATTAAGGTTAAATATTTTCTTCTGAAATGTCTTTGTTTTTACTATCAACTTCTTCGTAAGTTAGTTCCTTAACTGCATACACATAACCAGTTTTCTTACTTATTTTTAAGAAATTATGCTTTTTTAGTGCTTTTCCTAATTTGTTAATTGTAGCATCTGTTAAGTTTAATTTTGTGCGTTCTGCCAGTTTAGCTGCTATTTGAGAGGCATTTAAAAATAGTGTTGCAT
>NZ_JANXUG010000073.1 GCF_025352015.1 Flavobacterium sp. | reverse complement strand
CAAATTTTATAGTCTGATTGTCTTTGCTAAAAGTAAAATCCGCTTTGTTGATAGGATATTTTATTGAATCGATTGTGCAATACCACTCGTCTTTAAGCACATGGACTTCAAACGCCCGGTATTTTGTTTTGTCAAGATGATTTAGGATTAATTGACCACTTCGTAATGATATTACTGATTCATCCGAATATCCACCCATTACTACGGCTACGTTCATTAAAGTAAGTTTTAGTTCGTACAAAATTATCATTTTTTTGTTAAATATGACTACGTCTTTTAGATTATTAGCTACGTCTTCGCCTTTAAACTTCTTAAAATAGCAGACAAAATATTTTTCTAACAATCTTCTAGTAAAGCGTTTCTAAAAGCCCAAAGGGCGCGACTAAAAATCCATGAGCGAAGCGTTTCTTTTTATATCTTTGCGCAAATTAAAATTTCTTTATGAGTTTACGCAAGTATCTTTCCAGTCGAGTTTTCTTTGCCCAAATACTTGCCGCTTTGGCTATTATTGCTGCTGTTTCGTATTTATTTTTTCATTGGATTACGTACACGACTCATCATGGAGAAGAAATAACAGTCCCCGATTTGAGTAAACTTTCAGCGGAACAGGCGCAGGAAAAATTAGTGGCTATCGATTTAGATTATATAATTTTGGATACTGTAGATTTCAGACCCGATTTTCCGAAGTTGACCATTGTCGAACAAGAGCCAAAAGCAGGTTCAAAAGTGAAGCAAGGAAGAAAGATTTATATTAAAATAAATGCTTCAAAATATACGATGGTTTCTATCCCAGATTTAGTAGAAAAAACGTATCGTCAAGCAGTGCCAACTCTTGAAGCTGTCGGATTGCACGAAGGAACTATAAGTTATAAACCGTATTTAGGAAAAGACATGGTTCTCGAAATGCGAATGGACGGCAAGAAACTGAAGGCGGGCGATAAGGTTTTGAAATCTTCCAAAATTGATTTGGTGCTGGGTGACGGAAAAGTTACTTATGAAGAAACGGTTGATTCAACTGTAGTAGATACTACTAAAATGCCTGTAAATGAGCCTTAATAACGACGCTCCAGAATTTGAAGAGGAAGGATTATTCGAGCACCACCGACACATTGCAGATAAAGGACAATCGCTGCTACGGGTAGATAAATTCTTAATGCATTTGATTGCTAATGCAACTCGTAACAAAATTCAAAAAGCTGCCGAAGACGGAAACATTTGGGTGAATGACGTACCCGTAAAATCAAATTATAGAGTAAAACCCTTGGATGTGGTTCGGGTAATGTTATCGCATCCGCCCTATGAAAATTTAATACTCCCCGAAGACATTCCGCTAGATATTGTATATGAAGATGAAGCTTTGTTAGTCATTAACAAGCCACCAGGATTGGTGGTTCATCCGGGACATGGCAATTATACAGGAACTTTGGTCAATGCTTTGGCTTTTCATTTTGAAAATTTACCTAAAAATTCAAGTAACCGTCCAGGATTGGTGCATCGAATTGATAAAAACACTTCGGGACTTTTGGTTATTGCCAAAACCGAAGTTGCCATGACGCATTTAGCAAAGCAATTTGAAGACAAAACGACTGAACGCGAATATATTGCTTTGGTTTGGGGAAATGTTAAAGAAGATGAAGGAACGATTGAAGGTAATATTGCGAGGCATGTAAAAGACCGAATGCAAATGGCCGTTTTTCAAGATCCAGAAATCGGGAAACATGCGGTAACACATTATAAAGTTCTAGAACGTTTTGGTTATGTAACCTTGGTTTCTTGCAAACTAGAAACTGGTAGAACGCACCAAATAAGAGTTCATATGAAATATATAGGACACACCTTATTTAATGATGAACGCTATGGTGGCGATTTGATTTTGAAAGGAACCACTTTTACTAAATATAAGCAGTTTATAGACAATTGTTTTAAAACCTTGCCACGTCAAGCATTACACGCAAAAACCCTTGGATTTATTCATCCAACAACAAAAGAATACATGCGATTTGATACCGAATTGCCGCAAGACATTGAAGATTGTATTCATAAATGGAGCAATTATGCCAAATCTAATGCCAACGAAGAGGAATAAAGTAATTTTTTAGATTGTTAATTTATTTTTGGTTTTAAATTTTGAATTCGTCTTCAAAAGGTTTCTCAGCCACAAATAAATAGTAAATTCCTACCAATATAAAGGGAATACTTAACCACTGTCCGGTGGAGAACAAACCAAAAATATTTTCTATTCCGCCTTGACTTTCTTTAACAAATTCGACAACAAATCGAACGGACCAAAGAAGAATTAAAAAATAGCCAAAAATCAGACCATGTTTTTCGGCGGTTTTAGTTTTCCAGTACAATAAAAAAAGAATTAAAAACACAAATATATAGGCAAAAGCTTCATACAATTGTGCAGGATGTTTAGTTGGAACTTTTTCTAAAAGTGCTGCATATTTTGGGTCGGTTACTAGCGCATGATACGCTTGATTAACATTTGAAATTTGGGTCATAGAAACAACGTCTCTAGACGAGTAATAATCTCTAACGAATTTTATTCCAAATGGCGAATTTGTTACTTTACCAACTATTTCTGAATTAAAAAAATTCCCAATTCTAACAAAAATTGCACCACACGCAACAGGAATTACAACTCTGTCCAAAACCCACAATATTGGTTTTTTTATTATTTTTTTGCTGTAAAAATACATGGTGATAATAATAGCAATAGCTGCACCATGACTGGCTAAACCTTGAAAACCAGTAAATTCAAATTGGGGATTGAATTTGAAGGGCAGTAAAATTTCTAATAAATTATTTCGGTAATATTCCCAATCATAAAAAAATACGTGACCAAGTCTTGCCCCCAACAAAGTGGCAATAACGGTCCAAATAAATAGTGTGTCTAATTTCTCAATGGGTTCTTTTTCTCTGATAAAAATATGCTTCATAATGTACCATCCCAATCCAAAGGCTATGACAAACATTAGGCTGTAAAAGCGGATCGTAAAAAAACCAATATTTATTCCTTCTGATGGGTTCCAAATCATGATTGATTGTTTTTTGGTTAAGTCATGGCTGTAAAAATAGTGTTTTGTAACAAAATTTAGGATCATTTAGGTAAACTTTAATGTCTAGCTTTTTTTTGAGGGACAGGATCGTAACCATTTTTCCCCCACGGATGGCAACGAGCAATTCTTTTTATTCCTAGAAAAAAACCAGTAAATAGTCCGTGAACTTTAAGTGCCTCAATAAAATAACTCGAGCAGGTGGGCTGAAATCGACAACTTGTAGGGAGCAAAGGCGATAGTACAATTTTATAGAAATAAATTAAAATTAAAAATGGTGCTATTGCAATTTTATTTAACATAATTGTTACACACTATACGTGGTGCCTTCTTTTCCGTCTTTAAGTTGTATTCCTAGTGCCAATAATTGGTCGCGAATTTGGTCAGAAAGCAGAAAGTTTTTATTGGCGCGTGCTGCTTCTCTCATTCCAATGAGCAAATTAATAACACCATCAAGCTTATTTGAATTATCGACTGAAGTTTTTTCATCTTTAATGCCAATTACGTCAAATGTAAAAGTTTTTAAAGTGTCCGAAAGGGTTATCAAATCTTCAGATGTCAAAGTTTCTTTCCCGTCATTTAACAAATTCACAAAGCGTATCCCTTCAAATAAATTGGCTATTAAAATCGGAGTATTAAAGTCGTCATTCATAGCATCGTAACAATGCTGCTTCCAAGTGTGAATTTCCAAAGAAGAAATTGGGCTCGGTATTAAATTTTTAGTCATAGCTATACCATCCAATAATCGGTTAAATCCTTTTTCGGCAGCAACAATTCCGTCGTTGGTAAAATCAAGAATACTTCGGTAATGGGCTTGCATCATAAAGAAACGAGCCACATTTGCAGAAAAAGCTTTGCTCAAAAACGGACTTCCACCATGATAAATTTCGCTCGGTAAAATATTATTTCCAGTAGATTTTGACATTTTTTTTCCGTTCAAAGTCAACATATTGGCATGCATCCAATAATTAACAGGACTATGACCAGTGCTTGCTTCGTTTTGGGCAATTTCACATTCGTGATGCGGGAATTTTAAATCCATTCCGCCTCCATGTATGTCAAAGGTTTCTCCAAGATATTTGGTGCTCATGGCAGTACATTCTAAATGCCAACCCGGAAAACCTATTCCCCAGGGCGAAGGCCATCGCATAATGTGTTCGGTTTCGGCTTTTTTCCAAAGTGCAAAATCTTGCGAATTTTTTTTATCACTTTGACCATCAGTATTTCTAGTATTGGCTAGCATTTCATCAATGTTTCGACCACTTAATTTACCGTAATGATTTGTTTCGTTAAACTTCATTACATCAAAATAAACTGAACCATTTTTTTCGTAAGCAAATCCTTTTTCAATAATTTGGTTTACAATTTCAATTTGCTCAATGATATGTCCAGTCGCTGTTGGTTCAATACTTGGTGGAAGAAAATTAAACTGATTCAAAACATCATGAAAATCTACAGTATAGCGCTGTACAATTTCCATGGGTTCTAATTGCTCCACACGCGCTTTTTTTGCAATTTTATCTTCGCCATCATCCACATCATCTACAATATGACCTACATCGGTAATGTTTCGAACGTAACGAACTTTATATTCCAAATGTAAAAAATAACGGAAAATCATATCAAACGACATAAAGGTACGCACATTCCCCAAATGCACATTGCTATACACCGTCGGTCCACATACATACATGCCAATATTACCCGCGTGAATTGGTTTAAAAAGTTCTTTTTCTCCCGTAAGCGAGTTGTATATTTTGAGTAACTGGTTTTTATAAAGTTGCATTTTTGTCAATATTTATTCTAAATTTATTTCAGGAGCAATCTCCAGCTTTGCGCTATATCTTTTTATTTTTTAGGATGTACCTCCGTGAAAACTCCAGTAAATCCTATAAAAAATAAAAAGGATGTCACTTCAATCTGGGCTATTAAAAATTGGTTTCTAATCGAATATAATCTAAAAATTCTCGACGTGTTTGTTCTTCCTTAAATTTCCCTCCAAATTCTGAAGTTACCGTACTACTTTCTATATCTCGGATTCCTCTGGAGTTCACGCACAAATGTCTAGCATCAATGACACACGCAACATCGTTGGTATTTAAAACTATTTGCAGTTCCTGCACAATTTGCATCGTTAACCGTTCTTGTACTTGAGGTCTTTTGGCAAAATAATCCACAATACGATTCATTTTTGAAAGGCCAACCACTGTTCCGTTAGAAATATACGCAACATGAGCACGACCAACAATAGGTAGCAAATGGTGCTCACAGGTTGAATAAAGCGTAATATTTTTTTCTACAAGCATTTCACCATATTTGTAATGATTCTTAAAAGTAGACGAACTTGGCTTTTTATTAGGATTTAATCCGCCAAAAATTTCTTTCACAAACATCTTGGCTACACGGTTAGGAGTTCCCTTAAGGCTGTCATCCGTTAAATCCATTCCCAAAGTTTTGAGAATACTTTCAACATCTTTCTTAATGGCAGTTATTTTTTCATCATCATTAAGTATAAAGGCGTCTTCTCGCACAGGATTTTGAGCACTAGTCGCAAGGTGACTGTTGCCTATTTCATCCTGAAAATCATCGTTATTTATCATTAAAATATAAGAATTAATTGAGGTTTTAATACTAGGGTCAAATATAAATAATATTATTTAAACTATATCCGTAAGTGTTAATATTTGAAAATAATTAGCTTTTTGGGTTAATTCTTTCTTAAATTTATGTAAATTTCCCTCCAAAATTTGAATAACAATGAAAGGTAAAGTTTTACTTCTTTTAAGTTTACTATTTATAAATTACTCTAATTCCCAAAACCTATTAAGCAATCCAGGATTTGAAACAGGAGGATCTGGTGTAGGCTTTGTCACAAATGGTGCAGGCTATACCCAGTTAAATGCTCCCTTTTCTGGCACCACAATTACAGGTAATTTTGCGATAGCCAATAATCCTAAGTTAGTCAACACAGCCAATTTTATTTCAGAGGGAGATCATACATCGGGTAACGGTAAGATGCTTATTATTGATGGAAATACAACAGCTGGAAGTCCACGATTCTGGAAAGCAGGTAACACAGGTACTGGCGTTGCTGGGTTAACTATAGGTACAACGTATAGATTTAGTTATTGGATAAAATCAGTTTCTAATTTAGGAAGTCCCGCCGATATTGCCATATTAATTACTGGAGGCACAGCTTTGTTAACCTCGGGAACAACATTAGCACCAATACCTTCATTGAGTTGGAGACAAGTAATTTACACTTTTGTAGCAACTGCAACAACTGCTACCATCGAATTATGGAATTCAAACACAACAACTGCTGGAAATGATTTTGCGGTAGATGATTTTATGTTAACTAGCGATTTAATGGTTTCTTATAATGTCACTAACGCTGTTTGTGCTGTTGGAAATAATGGTTCTGTAACCGTTACGGCTTTTGGTGGAACGCCACCTTATCTTACTTATAACATTACTGGATCTGGTGCTACCAATGTAAATAATAACAATGGTATTTTTACTGGTTTACAACCAGGAACTTATTCGGTTTCGGTAACAGATAGTGCTTTGCCAATAGCTACTACCACTACGTTATCAAATGTAATTGTTGGACCAGCTATTACAATTTTGACAACAAACGGCAATAATGCAACAACTTGTTTAGGGAGCCCAATTACATTAACCGCATCAGGAAGTTCAGCGAGTTACTTATGGTCTGCAGTTCCTGCCGATGCCACCCTAACCACACCTTCTATTGCTAATCCTTCGGTAACGCCTATCGTTCCTACTGTATACACGGTTACATCAACTGTAGGATCTTGTGCTTCTATTGTGAAGTCAGTTTCGGTAGGTGTAAGTCCTTTACCTACGGCTTCAATTTCGGGGACAACCACCATTTGCAACGGAGCTACTACGGTTATAACATTTGCTGGAACACCTAATGCCACGGTCACATACATTATTAATGGAGGCGCAAATCAAACAATTCTTTTGGATAATTCTGGAAATGCTACGCTTACGACTCCGCCCATAACTTCTGAAACTACTTATTCATTGGTAAGTGTAATTTCTGCAGGGCCATCATTTTGTACAAAAAATGTGGTGGGTTTTGCGAAAATAAGTTTACAATTACAATTAGGAATTACGGCAGTCCCAAACCCTATTTGTGTGGGAGGAACAAGTGCTTTAAAAGCAACAGGTTTTACATTATCTACGGCTGCAGGTGTTTCTTTAAATCCTATGATTGGCGCAACAACCGTCATAAATAGTGCTGTCGATAATACGCCTTCTGCAGCAACAGGGATAGGATTTACTTTTAATTTTAGTGGTGTAGATTTCACACAGTTGTCAATCTCGCCAGATGGATGGATACTTTTTGGTGGTGCGGCAGCCTCAAATCAGAGCGTTAATATAACGACAAGCTCCATAAATACTCCAAAATTATATCCGTTTTGGGATGATTTGACCACTGGTACGAACGGAAATGTTAAAATTTTAGTAACAGGAATTGCACCAAATAGAATTTTTATTGCGGAATGGAATGTTACTGTTCCTAAAAATATTGCTGCGGCTGCTAATTCCACTTTTCAAATATGGCTTTATGAAACCACCAATGTGATTGAATATCATTACGGTACAATTGGAGCACAAACTTCGAACAGTATTTCTGCGGGTTATACTGTGAGTGCAGCAAATTATAGTAGTTTAACTTTTGCTACCAACAGTGCTAGTACAACTGCCGTTAATGATAGTAATAATTCTGTTCCGATTTTTGGAACAACATATACTTACGCGCCTTTAGCCACACTTATTTGGTCACCAACTTTAAATTTATATAATGATGTAGCCGCAACGATTCCCTACACAGGCGATTCGAGAGCACTAGTTTACGCAACAAATGTACCTCTTGCGGGAACAACTTATACTGTCACGGGAACTAACGTTGCCAGTTGCAGTGCAACGTCAAACATTGCTGTATCTGTTACTGTTCCTAATGTAACAAGTACCAGTGCTGCCCAAACTATTTGCCCTGGCAATACGGCAACATTTGCAATTACTGGTACGCCGAACTCTACAGTTACACTAGTAAACCCCACTGTAATACCTCTTACCACCACAGTTGCGATTGGTCCATTGGGAACGGGAAGTTTTACGACGCCAATTTTAAATGCCTCGGTAGTATATCAATTCACCAAAATAAAAGGATTTTTCACGCTGTGCGAAACAAATCTTATTCCAGCTACGCTAACCTTGTCAATCACGGTAGTTCCAAACGGTTGCGCTACGGTAAAAACGGATGCTGCGACAGGAACTCGTCCTTTGGATTTGACTTTGTGCACCACTGGAGAATGCAGAACGTTACAAGCGAATTTTTCGCCAGTACCTTCTACAACAGGGTATGCGGTTTCAAGTATTCCCTATTGTCCTCAAGCAGCATTTAATGATCCTTCCTTTATTCAGTTTCCAATCGTTAATGATGATACCTATTCTCCGGTATTTACGTTGCCGTTTGATTTTTGTTTTTATGGAACTAATTTTAATTCTGTTCAAATAGGTGATAATGGTGTAATTAGTTTCGGCTCTAATTATGCACCAGGTGTGTTTGGAGAAAATGCTTATGTGCAGGATTTACCTTTTGAAAATTCTAACTTTCCAAATGTTAGTGGTCAAGGAACAGATTCACCATTTAGAAATATGATTTGTGGCGTTTATCAAGACACAAATACCAGTGTAGTTCCCGCGGCACCTGCGGTAAGAAGTATTAATTATCAGTTAGTTGGTACTTATCCTTGTAGAAAATTAATTGTAAATTTTAGTAATGTAGGGCAGTTTAGCTGCGGTACAAGTGTCGGACTTCAATCTTCCCAAATAGTGCTATATGAGATTTCTAATATAGTTGAAATTTATGTTAAAAACAGATCATCATGTACAACTTGGAATGGAGGAAACGGCGCTATTGGAATCAAAGGAGGTGGAGCGATTCCACCTTATTCGACTCCACCAGGAAGAAATACCGGAACTTGGTCAGCAACTAACGAAGCATGGCGATTTACTCCAACTGGACCTAATGTTCCCGTCACTATTGACTGGTTTGTTGGAGCAACTAATATTGGTACTGGTCCAACAATTAATGTATGTCCAGCTGCAACAACAACATACACTTTACAAGCTACCTATCAAGTTTGTGGAGTACCTCAAACGGCCACGACTACAGCTACTTTAAACGTGAAAACCGACTTAACTGGAACCCCGCAAGACATCCCTGTATGTTTTCCAAATAATGTTTTCGATTTGACTTCAAATAATAGTGTTATTCTTGGGGCTTTAAGTGCTACAGATTATGATATTTCCTATCATACCTCTCAAGCAGATGCTGATTTAGGAAGCAATCCAATTGCTGTTCCAACTGCTTATTCTCCTGGAACAGCTATTGGAAGTTATCCTGTTTATGCATCCATTTTTTTAAATAGTTTTAATTGTAGAGTGGCGAAGTCATTCAATTTAATTATTAATAATTGTACTGTTCAACCTGCTCCAGTTACCATTGCTGCTCAATGTGATGATCCTTCAAATGATGGAATTGCTATATTTGATTTCACACCATTAACTCCCATTGCTTTGGGTTCAAACAGCGCTGCTAATTATACTGTTACGTATCATTTAAGTCAGACAGATGCAGATACTATTGGTTCCCCTGGTATAAATCCTATAAATAATTTTTTAGGTACAAATGGGCAAGTCATCATTATCAGAATAACAGACAATAGCAACGCATCGTTTTTTGGAACTAGACCATTTACGTTAACAGTTAATCCTGTACCAATAGCTTCAATAGCTGGGACAACAACAATTTGTTGTGGCTCAAATACTGTAATTACATTTAATG
>NZ_JANXUG010000014.1 GCF_025352015.1 Flavobacterium sp. | reverse complement strand
TTAAATTAATTATGTCTTTAAATTCATACCAAGCTGTAAAAGAAGTAGCTATTAAGGCTATTGTTTTGTTCACTGGGCTTTGATTTTCATTTATTATCGATTTGAGTGCATACCAGTTTAAATAATTTTGTAAATATTTTGTCGATACACCATTAAAATCTTTCAACCAGTTCTTTAAATCCTGTGCTGTCTGATTTACATGTTGCACATGATATATTCCTTTTTTGTACTGTTTTGCTGATACTTTTATGGTTTGATGTTCGAGTTTATTTTCTTTGGCAAAAGCCTCAAAACTTCGGTGTCCATCTGTACATAAAACCGTTTTTGGGTCTAATTTATCTTTCAATACTTTATTGATGTCTTGGGCAGATATTCTGCCTCTTGTGGCCACTTGTAGGTGTTTATTACCTTTTCGATCACAACTAATTAGAATAGCAACTTTATCATCATTGATGCCTCTTTTCTTTTCTACAAAAACACTTGTACCTCTTTTTCGTGACTCACGTTCAAGATTTCGATTTCCTTTTTCTGAAAATTCTATAAAAACATCATCACTTTCACAGATTCCAGAGAGCATTTGTTCTTTTTGAAATTTACCTAAAGCCGATAGAATTTTATGTCGCCAATCAAAAGAAGTTTGTTTGCTAATTCCCGTAAGTTTTGCACATTTTTCAAGGCTATATCCAGCCAACATATTAGGAATATAAACTTTTAAAAGTTCTTTCTTCTTTAAATGAGCAGTCACAGAACCTGTACTTACACGAAAATTCTTTTTACAATCATTACAAACAAATCGTTGAACACCATATTGATGACCGTTTTTTCTTGTTCTTGTTGATTCACAATGTGGACAATTATTGGCAATAGAAACCTTTTCTTTGTCTTGCTCTTTTGTGATATCTATTTCATTATCAAACAAAAAGCCTTCTATAATTTTATATAATCGAGATTTCTCTTCTTGATTTAATTCCGATATTTGTGCTAAAATGGTATCTTTCATAAAACAAAGATAATAAATATATTCTTTAGACTAAAGCCTATTTTTTCAATAAAAAATGGTTTTATTGATTTGAAAACATTAGGATTTATATCTATTTGTTTCATAATTTCTGATGCATAAGCACTTGTTTCTTCACAATTTGTACTTTGAGAAATATAATCCATAAGTGTATTGAAATCATCATTATGGGCATAAAGCCAATCTCTGCCGCCGCTACCTAATCCATATAAAAAAGATTTTGTACAAGTATCAACAGGTATCAATATCCCTATTTGAGTAGTTGCGGGGCATGGGTCTGATGAATCAATTGGGGTAACTAGATCTGAAGGAGAAACTTTTATAAGAGATAATTTAGAATGCCAATCAGTTGTTGTATCCCACTCTCCAGTTTCATCATTATCATCATCATCAGCAACTGATGCTAAAGTTGAAGGATTATTACCATTACTGCCTCCTCCTCCAGAATTGCCCCCTGAATTGCCTCCTGGAGTATCTCCATTATTAGGATTCCAATCACCTCCACCACCACTGTGAACAGTAGTAATATTTCCAATTTCAATAAATAATTCTGGTTCAGGGCAAGGGTTATCAGAAAAGATTGTGGAAATTTTTATTGAACCTTTAAATTCCTTCATATCAGGATTAAGTTTGAATTGTTAAGCAAATAGCTGAGTCATTTCATACTGAATTAATTTGACGGTTGTTTCATTGTCTTTTTCTTGTAGTACAAGATTTGAAAACTTTGTATCACTTTTTTCTGGGTACTTTATTTGAAATGTGTAGTTTTCTTTACCATAAGTATCTACCAACTTAAGTATTTCATCATAGTTAATATTTCCTATATCTAAAGTTATCGTTTTCCCAAAAGCACTATTAGTTATTGAATTACTTGAGCCTAATGCAATTTTTAATCGATTTGCAACTTTTTCGGCTTCTCTTCCAGTTAGAATTTCTGTTTTACCAATTTGATCTTTTTTTATACTCCTTTCATATAAATCCTTTTCACAACTTATGAAAGAAAAGAATAAAATTAGTAGAACTAACCGAGACAATAATTTAATTTTTGTATTCATATTAAATTTGTTTGTACCTCTTCATTTTACAACTCTGCTGGGCTGGGTGGTGTTTGCTCCCGTTTTAAAGAAATCTTTTCTATGTAATCTTGGGGAAAGGTTACCCATAACGTCAGTTCGTCCAAAAACCTAATTTTTTTACAAACTAATTTTTAATAAACTCAAACATACTACTTTTTAGTACTGATTAATCGCTAAATAAAAAACAGTAGTTTTAGTTGGGTTTAAAAATAATGAACTTGCTCATAGTTGCTTGTTTTACAGCAATGAATTTACGAAAAAAGTACTTAAGCACCAAATAAAAGTGTGCTTTGTTTGACAAAAAGAGTGCTAAATAAGGAAAAGGTTCTTAGACAGTTTGACGTTTCGCGCTACAAGCAGATTGGGATTAAAGAAGCCAAATCTTCGGATAAACATAAAATTATCAGATACAAGACCAACTTTAAATTAAGCCTAATACCCAAATTGCTTGTAGCGTGTGTTAGCGGTTCGTTGTTGTTAGTCTGTATAATGAGCAAACATTTTGTTTACTTTTCCACTTTCGTCAAAAAACATTACTTCAATTGCTTTTTTATTCATTACTGATTTATAATATAAAGCAATAGAATTAACACAAAATGTCACATCATATAGCTCAAAATGAAGGTCAGGTATATTTTTAAGCGCTTTTCTCCAATAATTTGACACATTTTCCTTTCCTTTCAAAGTGTCTGTTTCACCACCAATGGCTAATTTAATCATAGGGGTTGTAATCTCAATGTCTTCAGCATAGTGAGATAATATTTCTTCGAGATTGTGTGAATTCCAAGATTCTATCCACTCTTTGGCAAATTTTTGTGTATTCATATCTTAAGTAAGTTTAATTGTCAATTGTCTTTTTGAAGTTTTCGGTACAATGAACTACAACGATAGAGCTTGGCGTTGTTGGGATATTTGAAAAACGTCTGCCGACAATTGAAGCCCAATATTATTTTAAAATTTTAATATATGAACTAAAGCTAAATTATTAACGTCCAGTCGAAATTGAAGCTGATAGCGAACTACAGCCCAAGTTACAACGTTCTGCCCCAATAACGCCAAACCCCATGTTAGCGGTTCGTTGTTTTATCGTGCTGTCAGTAATTGCTCAAAAAAAGCACCAATATTATTTTCTCTATCTACAAAATGCAGCTCTAAAATCCAATGTCTTTTGTTTCCCTGTTTATCAAATTGGAGGATGTCATTATGATTGTCAGGATGTACATCCAAGCACAAATCAGCAGGGTCATCAGGTTGTTCATGCGGAAACTTACCTATAATGTGCCCTGCAATGGCGTTCCCAAATTCGTACCCATAACGTCTTGCAAGGTCCGTAGCGTATTTAAAAAAATCTGCCCCTGTCAGTTTATCTTGTTTAAAATACCAACTGTTCCCTTCGTACCAAGCTGCTTCTACATCTTTCTTTATTTTTTGTTTTAAAGAGTCATTACCTAAAACATATGTTCTGCCGAGGTCTGCTTCCCAACCTTCAAAAATGGGATGGAAATCAAAGAACAATATATCATCATCTTGGATAACCAAATTTGGAGGATTTGCAATATAAGGTTGCAGCGTATTAATACCTGTTCGTACAATTTTTTTCCCCCAATGATTTTCTACACCAAAATCTTCTTTAGCAATTTGCACAATTTCATCGCAAAGTTGCTTTTCTGATTTCCCTGAAATTATCAATCCTTTGTGTTCAATAGCCTTAAATAATTCTTTTGCCTTTTCCTCTGAAAGCAAAAGTTTAGTAGTTGCTTGTTCCATATTTCTTTTATTATTAAAATTTCTAATCCTTTCTTATATACCTAACCAACTTTAAATTAAGCCTAAACCCGCCATATTGCCTTACGGCTGTTTGTGCTCGTGGCTATTGTCTCACTTTATAGGTTTTGTTGTCATTCGTTTAATATGCCAACCTTGTTTGCCAAGCCACACCCATTGTACTTCATATTCGCCTTTCACTATTATAGTATCTTTCTCTGACATTACGTCTGTTTGGATATAATTTCCTTTTTGAATTGCACCGTCCCTATAAAGTTCTATGGATTTAGTTTTTGAGATTTGGGACAAAACTTGAATATGCTTAAAAGAAGATAAAAATTTCCTTATAGAATCTCTCCCAATCGCAATGTCGCCCATATTTCCATCAGGAGAGTATAGTTGTGAAATAGAATCAGCATCTAATTTTTGAATTAAATGGTCATAATATTTCATTGCCGACTCAACACCTAATTTCCCGTGTTTTAAAGTATTACAAGAAACTTGAAGAAAAATGAATATTAAAAAAACCGAAATGAAGAGTTTTGAGTTAGGGAGCATATAAAATTTAAGTTGTGGATTTAAGCTATACCGCCGTGGCGCAAAACGTTTTGCCGTTTCTCGTAAATTGAGATTTGCAATGTTTTTTGCGTGTCCTACTTCGGATGTTGATGCCATAGTGTTTGTTGTTTTATAATTATTTTTTTAAAATAATAATTTTTTCTTACAATGTATAACTTTGAAATAAAAAACTGTTTTGGATTGTCCAAAACTGTTTTCAAGGTTTCATTTCATAGACTATGTAATTAATAATTTTAATAAAACACATCATCATGAAAATACTCTTTTTCTTCCCAGTTATTATTAACTTTTTCCATTAATACGGTGAAATGAGTTATGGCACTGTTACCTAATTCTCCATTTCCAATATCAAAGCTTATTAAGGCATTGTTATCATTAAGAATTAACGGTTTTGATAGAAATATTATTAATCTTTTTGGGAGATTGGTATATGCGCTCGTGTTTATTATTGTCATTAATTCTTCATTTTTATAAAGACTTACTTTCTTAATTTTAAAATCACTTATTTTCCAATGATAAACTTCTTCTTTTTCTAATTTAAATTTCAAATCTTTTACTTGGATGGTATCTAATATCCAATTTTTTATTGATTTACCCCAACTATCTTTATATTTCAAATTAAATTCATAATCAGAAAGAGGCTTCATTTTTTTTAAAGCTTCTTCAATTATAAAGATGTCATATCCATTGTAGTTTTTATATCTTTCTTTGTCTAATTCGGTCTTTAAAAAATGGTTTGTAATATCACTTTCGATTACTGTTAAATTTTTTTTAGTTGAATTTATTTCAGCATTACCTTTAGGGTTATCTTTTTGTGCTGAACAAGAAAATAAAAATATAAACATTAAAAAGATTCCTAAATTTTTCATTTTGTCTTTTTATAGTTAATGAAATAATAGATAGGTAATTAAATTGGGTTGTTTTTTTTTAACTTTTGGGATACTATTAATTACTTATTTATTTTGCAAAATCTGCATCATTTTCAATTGTTCCAAATAATCTCTTTCGTTAGAAAGCCGAGGAATTTTGTGTTGACCACCAAGTTTGTCGTTCTCTTTGAGCCAATCGTAAAATAAATTTTCTCGTGCTATATTCACTTTGAGTTGATTTAGCGTCATATTATGGTAACGCTTTGCTTCATAATCTGAATTTACAGTTTGGAGGTTTTCGTCTAATGTTTTTTGGAACAAGGCAATATCTTCAGGGTGTTTTTTAAATTCAATCATCCATTCGTGTGCGCCTTTTTCTTTGCCTTTCATAAAAATGGGAGCCACAGTATAATCTTTGATTTCGCAATGTAAAGCTGTACAGGTTTTTGCCAAAGCCATGTCGGTATTTTCAACCATCAGTTCTTCGCCAAACACGTTGATATAATGTTTGGTTCTACCCGAAACTTTAATTCTGTATGGATTTAAAGAAGTAAACCGAACGGTATCTCCAATCAAATAACGCCACAATCCAGCATTGGTGGTAATAACAATGGCATAATTTTTAAACAGTTCTACTTCCGAAAGCCGAATAACTTTTTGATTATCGGTTCCAAAAGTTTCCATCGGAATGAATTCATAAAAAATTCCGTAGTCAAGCATTAACAGTAAATCATTGGAATAATTCAAATCTTGAATCGCAAAAAATCCTTCAGAAGCGTTGTAGATTTCGTAATATTTGAAATCAGATTTCGGAAGAATTTTTTTGTATTGAGCACTATAAGGTTCAAAACTTACACCGCCGTGAAAATATACTTCTAGATTGGGCCACAGTTCCATAAGATTATCTATGCCTGTTTCTGTCATTATTCTGTTGAGCAAGACTAACATCCATGACGGAACACCAGCAAAACTGGTGACATTTTCGTTTTTTGTTTCATTAATAATAGCTGTAAGTTTGGTTTCCCATTCACTCATCAATGAAACTTTACTGCTTGGTGTACTGCTAAATTCTGCCCAAATCGGCATGTTTTCAATCAAGATTGCCGATAAATCACCAAAGTATGTATTGTTGTTTTCGTAAATTTGAGAACTTCCTCCAAGTCGTAAACTTTTGCCAAGAAACATATCGGAATTTTCATTGTTGTTCAAGTAAAGACATAACAAATCTTTGCTGCCTTTATAATGACAATCTTCGAGCGCTTCTTTGCTTACAGGGATAAATTTGCTTTTGGCATTGGTAGTTCCGCTAGATTTTGCAAACCATTTGATAGGGGTATTCCAAAAAACATTTTGTGCCCCTTTTCGTGTTAGTGCTATCATTGGCTCGAAATCTTCGTAGGTATACACAGGAATTCGTTCAGAAAAAGTTTCGTACGATTTGATGCTGCTGAAATCATATTTTTGTCCAATTACCGTTTCTTCCGAAGAACGAATAAGGTTCATCATCAGTTCGTCCTGAACTTCGTGCGGATATTTTAAGAATAATTCAATTTGGTGAATGCGCTGTTTCAAAAACCACGTAGCGATAGAATTGATTAATGGTATTGGCATTTTTGAATTACGAATTATGAATTACGAATTACGATGTATAACTTTACCAAATATAGGAAATAATCTTAAAAGTAAACTATGACCTTCGAAGGCGTACTCACCAAAATGCAAACCGAATTATCAGATCCAGTTCAATATTACTTGGTTTTTCCAACTAATTTTTTGAATTTAAATCAGTTGTTGGACAAAACATTAGAAATAAATCTTTTGGGTTACCAATGTTTGAATTGTGGTAAAAAGAAGAAGATATTTCGTCAAGGATTTTGCTATGATTGTTTTACAAGTTCTGCCTCGGCTGGCGATTGGATTATGAAACCCGAGTTGAGCACAGCGCATTTAGATATTGAAGATAGGGATTTAAACTATGAAAAAAGCGTACAATTGCAACCTCATATTGTTTATTTGGCATTATCTAGCGAAGTGAAAGTGGGTGTCACTCGAATAACGCAAGTGCCAACGCGTTGGATAGATCAAGGTGCTGTTCAAGCGATTCCGATTGTTGAGGTTCCCAATAGATATTTGGCTGGAATTACCGAAGTAGCGCTTAAAAATCATTATTCTGACAAGACTAATTGGCAAAAAATGCTTAAAAATGAAATTCCTAAAGCAGATTTGCGTAAAGAAAAAGCGTCCTTGAAATATTTAATCCCAAAAGAAGTTTTAGAATTTTATCATCCAAAAAAAGAAGACTTATGCGATATTCATTATCCTGTTTTGAGTTATCCAACTAAAGTGACTAGTTTAAATTTAGATAAATCACCCAGTTTTTCAGGAAAACTGATGGGGATTAAAGGACAGTATTTGATCTTTGATGACGGTACCGTTTTTAATGTTCGCACTTTTGAAGGTTATGTGGTGAAAGTTACTTTTAAATAAAATTTCTCTTCAACAGTACTTTCGTTAATACGTTATTATTTAGCGGGTGCAGGCGTTTCGGGTTTTTTTGGCTCGTCTTTTTTCTTCTTATTGAAAAAGCCATTTAGCAAATCTTCTGCTGTGTTTTTAACATTAGTAGTCGTGTTGGTTTTGGTAGTGTCAGTTTTTGATTTTGTAGCATTAGAAATAATAGTATTCAAAGCATCTCTTCCGCCACTGATTAGTTTGTCTTTTTGTTGGTTTATCAAATTCGTTACTAGAGTCGTCGTCGCTTGTTTAATATCAGTAGTTATTTTAGGGCTACTAAAATTCCCTGCTAATGAAACATTTAAAGGAATAGTTTCAAATTTTTTAGCATCGGCAGCTGATAATTTTCCTATCAGCGAAGTAATATCTGTGCCCAAATATTTTGCAGGAACATCAAGTTTTAAATTGTAATTCATGTTTTGATCAAAACCATGCGTTCCGCCAATAGTTGCTTTAATATCCTGATATTTAATATCAAATGGTTTTACGTTTACTTTTCCGTCTTTGAATGTAAGTGCAGCTCTCAAATCATTCAGATTTATTTTTTTCAAATCAATAAAACCTAATTTATTGTCTAATGCAGTCAATAATGTTGAGTTGCTAGAGTTTACGGTTGTCGAAAGTAATTGTCCTAACAAATCTCCAGTAATACTTTTCAGATCGGGTGACATTTCTTTGTCTTTCAAATTTCCTGAAACTTTTATTTTTGAGTTCAATTTCCCGTTGATGATTCCGGCAATTGGAGCAATTTTTTTCATCATATCTAGTTGGGTAAACGTTTGCGCAATGTCAACGCCATTTAAACCTAGATTCATGTTGAATTTCGATACTTTTTCTTTGGTAGAAACATCTCCGTTAAAGGCAATTGAGCCACCAAAAATATCGGTTTTCCCGCTTTCTAAAGTTGCCTTTTGGTCTTTAATAATGATTTTTCCCGAAACATTTTTCAGCAACAAATTATCATATAAAACGGTATTTGCTTTGGCGGTCAAAGAGCAATTCAAAAAGGCTGGAATTTTCATTGCTTCTGTTGGTTTTGCAACTTTTTTCGCATCTGTTTCCGACGTTATAAAGTCGCTCACCGCTAGTTGATTGGAAATTAGGTTAAAGTTTCCTTTCAATTCTTGATTTTTAAATATAAAACCATAAAAATTTTCTAAAACACCAGTCACTGCCAAGTCAGTTTTTCCAGTTGTAGCATTGAATTGTTTCAAGTTCACCCGACTTGGATCAAATGACACTAAAGCACGACTAATATTCATGGTTTTTCCTGCTGCATCGGCGTAATTAAAACCAGTTAAATCGATTGTTCCCGCATTTTTAATACGGGCATAGTCGCTTTTTTCTACGGACTGCATATCAAATTCACTGGTGACATCCGCTTTTAGAATTCCGGTTAAAGGTTTATCTAATTTAATTGGGTAGGCTTTTGTCAAATTAGCTAAATTAATTGTTCCTTTTAAAGCTGCGTTTACCAGAGCATTATTGGAAATATTTCTAATTTTTGCTACGGCATTAAAAACGTCTTGGTCAATTTGAAACGATAATTTATCCAAATTCACATAAGTATCATTCATTACGCCCGTTTCGTTAATAATTTTGGTATCGATGGTAATTTTTTGAACTGATTTTGGTAAATTAGGATATTGAAATGACGCGTTATTGGAGCTAATTGCAACATTAAATTTTGGCACCGAGGTTTGAGAATACACACCCTTTGCAAAACCGACAACTGTAAAATCACCACTGGTTTTTACCTCTTTCAAATTGCTTGAATATTTTGCAGGAACAAGGCCTAAAAAATTTTTAAAAGAAGAAGTGGGCGTTTTAAATTTCAAATCATACTCTTGACCAGTTGCTACCATTTGAATGAAACCATTAAATTCTAAAGGAAGTTCATTAATTTTAGCCTTATTTTCTTTGAAAGTATATTTACTGTTTGCCAAATCAATTCCCAAAATAGCATCTAGCGTAATCGAAACATGATTCATGTAATTCACTTTTTCCATATCAAGTGAAACTTTGGCAGTGGTTTTGGTATCCAAATCTAATTTTGACGCTGTAAAATCTCCAAATCCTTTATGATTAATACTGTCTATAAGCATTTTGGTCTTCGATTTTTCATCGTAATATTTGAATTTAAAATTTTCAACCGAATATTCTTTAATTTTAAAGGTAAGCTGATTACTTTTTTTACCATCGTTTTTATTTTTATCCTTCAGCGCAATATCATAGTTGCCAAGCCCGTCTTTGTTGAATATAATATTTATCAAACCGTTTTTAGATGAAATGCCTTCAATATCCAAGGGTTCATTTTGTCCTTTGAACAGTTCTTTAATGGACATTTTTAGATTTAATTCTTCAAATGCTACTAATGTATCGCCCTCAAATGGTGCTTTGTTGATAATGGTTAGTTTAGCTAATGAAACACTAGCGTTGGGAAAATTTCTAAACAAACTTAAATCGGCATTTGCAAAAGCCACTTTGGCATCTACTTTTTCATTAATAGCTACTAGAATTTTAGCTTTGATTTGGTCTTTAAAGAAATACGGAATTGCAAAAGCTGAAATTATTAACAGCAATAAAAGTATTCCAACTATTTTTAATATTTTCTTTAGCATGATAAGGTCTTTTTAGTTCTGTATAGTTTTAACAAAAATAGTGCCTTTCCGTTACAAAGTGATGTTTATTTAAAGAAGTTTTGTGATTTTGTTCAACACGAAATGTTGAGAAAATGTTAGTAACAGTATGCTGTTTTTATACTTATTCTAAAATACTTTTAGTTTATTTGTGCTTCCATGAAAAAGCAGCATCAAGTCATTTTATCTATAGGTACCAATCAAGGGAATCGCCTAGAAAACATTGAACATTGTATTCATCATTTGCACAAAGAAGTGGGAACACTTATCAAAGTTTCTAAGCTCTACGAAACCCCTTCTTGGGGGTTTAAAAGCGAAAAATTCTATAACTGTGCGGTGATTATGAATACACAAAAATCAGCACACCAAATTTTAGAAGAATGTTTGTGTCTTGAAGAAGCTTTGGGTAGAATTCGCACAGAAACCGAAAATTATGAAGCCCGAATTATTGATATTGATGTGATTGCTTTTGATGAAGAAATTATTGCATCAGATAAACTGCAAGTTCCTCATCCAGAAATGCACAATCGATTGTTTGTGCTGTTGCCCATGCGCGATTTGAATTTGCATTGGCGTCATCCTATTTTACAAAAATATTTGCATGAATTATTATTGCTTTCGGAAGACAATAGTGATTGTAAAATAGTTCAAAATCTAGAATTACCAATAGCTAGTTTAAAACTTGATCATTTTAATTATATTGTTATTGAAGGGAATATTGGTGCCGGAAAAACAACACTTACCAATAAATTAGCAGAAGATTTCAATGCGAAATCGGTTTTAGAACGTTTTGCAGATAATCCTTTTTTGCCTAAATTCTACGAAGATCAAAACCGGTATGCTTTTCCATTAGAAATGTCTTTTTTGGCCGATAGATACCAGCAAATTTCAGATGATTTGGCACAATTTGATTTGTTTAAAGATTTTATTGTTGCCGATTATCATATTTTTAAATCCTTAATTTTTGCCAAAGTCACCCTTGCTGAAGATGAGTTTAGGTTGTACAAAACGATGTTTGATATTATCTATAAAGAAATGCCAAAACCCGATTTGTATATTTATTTGTACCAAAGTACAGAGCGACTTTTGAGCAACATAAAAGAAAGAGGAAGAAGTTACGAGCAGGAAATACCTGCTGAATATTTGAAAAAAATTAATAACGGATATTTAGATTATATCAAGTCACAAAATGATTTGAATGTTTTAATTATTGACGTAACCAACAGAGATTTTCAGAGTAATCAGGAAGATTATGTCTTTGTTTTAAACGAAATCCAACATAAAATTTCCAACTAGTAATTCATTTTTTGAAACAAATCCCAAACTACTATTCCGGCACTTACAGAAATGTTTAACGAATGTTTTGTTCCCAATTGTGGAATTACAATCGTGCCATTACAAAGTTCAATCGCTTTTTGAGAAACGCCATACACTTCATTGCCAAAAACCAAAGCATATTTTTTATTTTTTTCGGTTTTAAAATCTTGAAGAGAAATAGCATTTTCTACTTGTTCTATGGCAAAAACTGAAACGCGTTCTTTTTTTAAATTTTCAATTACGTGTTGTATGTCTTTTTGATATTCCCATGCTACAGTTTCGGTGGCTCCAAGGGCAGTTTTATGAATTTCTTTATTGGGTGGTACAGCAGTGATGCCACACAAATAAATTTTTTCGATCAAAAAGGCATCTGCAGTTCTAAATACAGAACCAATATTATGCAAACTTCGAATGTCGTCAAGTATAATTATTAAACGAGTTTTATGGGCTTCTTTAAAATCGACGATTGATTTTCGATTCAATTCATTATTCTCGAGTTTACGCATATTTTATAAAATTCGACTTTCAGTCGTTTATACAAAGATATTCAAAAAAAAACCCGTCTCGTTTTTTACAACGAGACGGGTTTTTTAAGAATTATAATTAACTAAATTAGCTTTTTACTGGAGTTGCACCTTCAGCGGGAGCATCTGGCAAAATTGTACCTTTTATAGTAAGAACTTTTGTTTCTTGACCTGTAGCGTTAGATTTTACAGTAACTGTTTTTGTAAACGCACCAACTCTGTCAGTAGCATATTTTACACCAATAGTTCCTTTTGCACCAGGAGCAATTGCGCCTTCAGGTTTTGTTGGAACTGTACACCCGCATGAACCTTGAGTACTTTCAATTGTTAAAGGTTTGTTTCCGTTGTTTACAAAAACAAATTCTCTTTTTCCATCAGCATTGTGAGCGATAGTTCCGTAATCGATAGTTTCGTTTTCGAAAACCATTCCTGCTCCATCCACTTTTGGGGTTTCTACTTTAGCTAGAGTATCCGCTTTTTTGGTAGCTTTTTTTGCAGTTTGTGCATTGCTAGTTGCAACACTAAAAACAGTAATTGCAGCTAATAAAATTAATTTTTTCATTTTTAATAGTTTTTAAGTTTCTGGTACAAATCTATAGAAAAATCAAAATCCATACTTTTATTTTATCTTAATATTAAATTAATTTTTTTCAACGACTTATTACCCATAAAATATTTTAAATTCGCTTTCTTATTTACTGTAATTCAAAAACAATTGTCAGCCAAAGAAAATCAGATTAAAGAAACTCCTTTAATGAAACAATACAACGAGATAAAAAGAAAATATCCCGATGCATGTTTATTGTTTAGAGTGGGAGATTTTTATGAAACTTTTGGCGAAGATGCCGTTCGTGCATCCAAAATCCTAGGAATTGTATTGACAAAAAGAGGAGCAGGTTCTGAAACCGAAACCGCGTTGGCTGGATTTCCGCATCATTCTTTAAATACATATTTGCCAAAACTGGTAAAAGCGGGTCTTCGTGTCGCTATCTGCGATCAGTTAGAAGACCCTAAAATGACTAAAACTATTGTCAAAAGAGGTGTAACCGAACTAATTACGCCTGGGGTTTCGATGAATGACGAGGTGTTACAATCTAGGGAAAATAATTTTTTGGCATCGGTTTATTTTGGTAAAAAGCAAATAGGGGTCTCATTTCTAGATGTTTCTACTGGTGAATTTTTGACATCGCAAGGCAACGAAGAATATATTGATAAACTTTTGCAGAATTTCAGTCCTAGTGAGATTTTGATTCAAAAAAATAATCGAAATCAGTTCAAGGAACTATTCGGGAAAAAATTTAATGTTTTTCATCTCGAAGATTGGGTTTTTAAAGAAGATTATGCCCAGGAAACGTTGAACAATCATTTTCAAACCAATTCGCTCAAAGGATTTGGTATAGAAGAACTGCAAGATGGAATTATAGCATCAGGAGCAATTTTATATTATTTATCTGAAACACAACACAATCGAGTTCAACACATAACAAATATTCATCGCATTGCCGAAGATGCTTATGTATGGATGGATCGGTTTACCATTCGGAATTTAGAATTGTATCACAGTCATTCTCAAAATGCGGTTACACTTCTTGACGTGATTGACAAAACGCTTTCTCCAATGGGTTCAAGGTTGTTAAAACGTTGGTTAGCATTGCCTTTGAAAGATATTTATAAAATTAGAAACCGTCACGAAGTGGTTTCTTATATGAAAGATAATGTTGAAGTTTTTCAAAAAATGCAATACCAGATTAAGCAAATTTCCGATTTAGAACGATTGATTTCTAAAGTTGCTACTGGAAAAATTTCTCCACGAGAAGTTATTTATCTAAAAGAATCATTGGATGCAATTATTCCCATAAAAACGATTGCATTACAAAGTAATCAGGAAGCTGTAAGGATTATTGGTGATAGCTTACATGCTTGTGAATTGCTCCGAGAAAAAATACAAACTACAGTAAATCAAGATGCTCCAGTAGCTATTGCCAAAGGGAATGCCATTGCTAGCGGAATTCATCCAGAACTCGACGAATTAAGAAATGCTGCGTTTTGCGGGAAAGAATTTTTAGAAAGAATAGAAAAACGAGAATCAGAAATAACGGGAATTTCGTCTTTGAAGATTTCATATAATTCTGTTTTTGGCTATTATATCGAGGTAAGAAATACGCATAAAGATAAAGTTCCGCAAGAATGGATTAGAAAGCAAACATTAGTTAATGCAGAACGATATATTACCGAAGAATTAAAAGAATATGAAACCAAAATTCTTGGTGCCGAAGAAAAAATACATCAAATAGAAGTTCAATTATTTGAACAATTAATAAGTTGGATTTCTACTTATATAAAACAAGTGCAGTTAAACGCGAATTTAATTGCTCAATTAGATTGCCTTATGTCGTTTGCTCAATTAGCCATCGAAAATAATTATGTATGTCCAATTCTAGACGACACTTTCGAATTAGAAATCACTAATGGTCGTCATCCTGTTATTGAGAAGCAATTACCGGTTGGTGTTCCCTATGTTTCGAATGATGTTTTTCTCGATAGAGAAATGCAACAATTAATTATGATTACAGGACCAAATATGTCTGGTAAATCAGCAATTTTAAGACAAACAGCTTTGATTGTTTTATTGGCACAAATGGGAAGTTTTGTTCCAGCCGAAAAAGTCAGAATGGGAATTGTTGACAAAATTTTCACTCGGGTAGGTGCTAGCGATAATATTTCGATGGGGGAATCTACTTTTATGGTTGAGATGAATGAAACCGCTTCGATTTTGAATAACATTTCGGATAGAAGTTTGGTTTTATTAGATGAAATAGGTCGCGGCACTAGTACCTATGACGGAATTTCTATTGCATGGGCAATTGCAGAATTTTTACATGAAAATCCTGCTAAACCAAAGACATTATTTGCGACTCATTATCACGAACTGAATGAAATGAGTGAATTATTACCACGAATCAAAAATTATAACGTTTCTGTAAAAGAACTGAAAGACACTGTTCTTTTCATCCGAAAGTTGGTTGCAGGAGGAAGTGCACATAGTTTTGGTATTCATGTAGCAAAAATGGCAGGAATGCCGCAAACGGTAATTCAAAAAGCTCAAAAACTTTTGAAAAAATTAGAAAAAAATCATTTCAGCGACTCACTTAATGGAGTAAAAGCTTCTAAAGACGATATGCAATTAAACATTTTTAATCTTGATGATCCTTTATTAGAAGAAATCAGAGAAGATATTCTAAATTTAGATATTAATACTTTAACGCCAATTGAGGCTTTGATGAAGTTGAACGAATTAAAGAGAATGTTACAAAAATAATAGTTAAATTGGCTTGTTTTTGTTAATCAGATTGTTACATTTCAAAAAAGTTTTTTTCAAAAAAAGGTTTGTATAATTCAATTTAAATACTACATTTGCATCCGCAATCTGCGATAAGTATTGCAGTTCTTATTTATATTATGAATGCGAAAATAGCTCAGTTGGTAGAGCGCGACCTTGCCAAGGTCGAGGTCGCGGGTTCGAATCCCGTTTTTCGCTCTTTATCATTTGAGATTAAACTATGTTTTATTTCAAATAATGGGAAAGTGGTTTATTTTTTTGGGAAAATTAAAAAATATCAACTAGAAGTAAAACGCTCGGATGGTGAGTGTATTTAATTAATTTTTTCTAAAAATTAAACCATTAAAAATATCATTCTGCTCGGATGGTGAAATTGGTAGACACGCTGGACTTAAAATCCAGTGAACAGCAATGTTCGTGCGGGTTCAAGTCCCGCTCTGAGTACAAAAGCTTCAAACTATGTTTGGAGCTTTTTTTCTATTTTTATAAATTCTAGAAATAAAAAAAACCACGCATAGCGTGGCTTTATTTTTTTTAATAATTATTTCTAATTATTTTTTTAC
This sequence comes from Flavobacterium sp., assembly GCF_025352015.1. Lineage (GTDB taxonomy): Bacteria > Bacteroidota > Bacteroidia > Flavobacteriales > Flavobacteriaceae > Flavobacterium. The sequence goes on along the minus strand of NZ_JANXUG010000014.1, from coordinate 25,036 downwards.
TGCAGCTTTAGCGTCTTTAACAGCAGCAGCAGCATCCTGAACTTTAGCAGCAGCAGTATCAACTTTTGCAGCAGCAGTATCGATTGCTTCAACAGCAGTTGAATCAGCTTTAACTTCTTTGTTAGCTTCAGCTTGTTTACAAGATACTACAGTTAATGCAGCAATTACAGCTAAACTTAAAAATACTTTTTTCATCTTACTTAAATATAAAAGGTTAATTATTAATTCGATGCAAAGATATAAATTTTTTAATAGGTTAAAATAATTTTTTTAATTTTTTTAAAAAACTCGCATTTTGCTTCTTGCATTTATTATCAACAATCGTGCCAAAAGCAAATATTATGTTAAAAAAATTATTTTGTATTTTTTTGTGTAATGATTTTCAATTCTTTTAACAAGTTTTCTGCACCAGCATATTTATCAATAATGAATAATATATATCGTATATCTACCATAATATTTCTACATATTTCGGGAGAATAATAAATATCACTCATTGTTCCTTCCCAAACTCTGTCAAAATTTAATCCAATTAAGTTTCCTTTTTCATCAAGAGCTGGACTACCTGAATTGCCTCCTGTAGTATGGTTGGTTGCAATAAAATTAACTGGCATTTTTCCATTAGAAGCGTAGTTACCAAAATTTTTTGTATTGTATAAATCAATTAATTTTTTTGGCATATCAAATTCATAATCTCCTGGAATATACTTTTCTATAACCCCATCAAGATACGTAAATGGCTCATACGAAACGGCGTCATTTGGTTTATAGCCTTTTACTTTTCCATAAGTTACTCGCAGCGTGCTATTGGCATCAGGAAAAATGTGTTCCGACTTTGGACTTAATTCTAAAATGGCTTTCATATAAGTTCGTTGAGTAGCGATGTTTTTCAAATTCAACTCTTCAAATTTAGGAGCTACATTCTTTATATAGCCATCAGCCATTGATTTTATTACCTGAAAACCAGGATCCTTATTAATATTTTCTAGTACTGTTTTAGTATCACCTGTTAATAAGGTCTTAATTTTATCATACGAAATAAGCTGGGATTTTGTAAATACATTTGTTGCTAAAGCTTCGGCATTGATGTTTTCAAAAGTACTTAGCAAGAATCGTTTTGGATATTTTTTTGCATAAATGCCAATCAATTGCTCAAACACTTTTTGATCTACATTTGGATTAAAATCTTTATAGAATTCGTCTAATCCATTTATCAAATTTGTTTTTCTATCCTTGAATGCTTGTTCGCCTCTGTTGTTATATATTTGTTCTAATTGGTATAGTTTGTATCCAAGTGTCAGGATTTCAGTATTGCGCAATGCTATTTCGGTAAACAAATCTCTTGCTAAAGCATACTCTTTTATTTCGGAATAATTTTTTTCAAAATCGTTTAATAAATTACCATACTCTTTTTGTTTATCGGCTTTGTTTACTTTTTTTAAAAAATCTTTTTCAAATTGTTGTTTTACAGCAATTGCATTTGATTTTTTTAACCCTTTTGTTTCGCCAATCCATTTTTTCCAATAGTTCGCAACACTTGCATATTTTGAAGCATATTGAATTTTGATTGCATTGTCCTTTCTCATAAATCCATCTTGGACTTTCAACGCGGCATCTCGCACTTCTATTTTAGCTGGATTCAATGTAGTAACTATTTGTTCAACCGCAAATGAAGGCAAATATTCTTGAGTCTTGCCCGGGTAGCCCATAACCATGGTAAAATCATTTTCTTTTATTCCTTTAATAGAAATGGGGAAAAAATATTTTGGTTTATAAGGAACATTGGACGCCGAATACTCTGCTGGACGATTATTTCTATCGGCATAAATTCTAAATAATGAGAAATCGCCAGTGTGTCTTGGCCAAACCCAATTATCTGTATCTGAACCAAATTTTCCTATTGAACTTGGTGGAGCGCCAACTAATCGGATATCTTTGAAGGTTTCGGTAACAAACAAAAGGTATTGATTTCCGTCATAAAAAGTTTTGATTACATTTTCTTGCCAGCTTTCTTTGGGCAATGATTTACTTAAATCGGATATGTTTTGTTGGATTTTTTTTTGTCGCTCTTGCTCAATGGTCAACAATGTAGTTCCATCAAGTACTTTGGTGGTGACGTCTTCAATTCTTACAACAAAGGTAACAATCATGTCCTTATTGGGTAATTCATCCTCTACTTTATAAGCCCAAAAACCGTTGGTTAAATAATCGTGTTCCACTGATGAATGAGTTTGAATAGCCTCAAAACCACAGTGGTGATTGGTTAAAATCAATCCTTTGTCTGAAATAACTTCAGCAGTGCATCCTCCATCAAATTGTGGAACAGCATCTTTTAAGCTCGATTTGTTGACAGAATAAATATCTTCAGCCGATATTTTCATTCCAAGATTTTTCATTTCGGTTTCGTTCATCCCTTTTAATAAAGAAGGTATCCACATGCCACCTTGCTGGGCACTCGCTTGTACAAAACAGATTAATAGTAATAATTTTAAAAATTTCATAATGTTATGGTTCTGATAATTAGTGTTTTTTTGGTTTTAATTGTTACTAATATGGTTTAAAATAATTGTTGTTGCCCCTTTATTCATTTGTATAAAAGTGCTGCAAATATGACCTTTTTCGTGACGAATGTCGTCATTTGAAATCAAATTAGAAAACGCGTCATTAAGTTCTTTTTGATTCGAGATTGATACACAACCTTCTTGATGCACAAGGGCAACGGCTTCGGCAAAATGCGAAAAATTAGGTCCAATAATAATAGGAATTCCAAAAGTTGCTGGTTCCAAAATATTATGAACGCCCGGATTCCCAAAACCACCCCCCACATAGGCAATAGCTGCATAACTGTAGATTTTGGTCAAGATACCAATGGTATCAACAATTAAAACATCGTAATCAGATAAATCAATGTTTTCTTTTTCTGAAAACAAAATCACTTTTTTAGAAATAGAGCTTTTCAATTCCTGAATTTGTTCCGTTTTAATATTGTGTGGCGCGATGATGAATTTTACTTTCTCATTGGTTTGGTTGATATAATTCACCAACAAACTTTCGTCTTTTGGCCATGAACTCCCTATTACAATCAATTTTGTCATTCCGAGCGCGGTCGAGGAATTTTTTTTAAATTGTTCAATAAAATCTAATGAATTATCGCGTTCCAAAATAGCAACTACACGGTCAAAACGGGTATCGCCAGAGATTTTTACATTATTGAAGCCCAATTTTAGAAGCAATAATTTTGAACTTTCATTTTGCACAAAAAAGTAATCGAATGACTTTAAGGCGTTTCGGTAAAACCCGCCATACCATTTGAAAAAAGCCTGATTTTGCCTAAAAATCCCTGAAATCAAATAGATTTTGATGCCGCCTTTCTTTAATTCATTCAAATAATTTGGCCAATATTCATATTTGATGAAGAAAACCAAATCGGGATGTACCAGTTTTAGAAATTGTTTTGCATTAGAATTTGTATCTAAAGGCAGATAAATGGTAACATCAGCAATAGGATTATTTTTTCGCACTTCATAACCCGAAGGCGAAAAGAAAGTCAAAACAATTTTATGATTCGGAAACTGAACTTTTATTTTTTCTATCACAGGCAATCCTTGCTCATATTCGCCTAAAGAGGCAGCATGAAACCAAATGGACTTATCTTTGGAATTGATTTTAAGTTCTAAAGTTTGAAAAACCGACTTTCTTCCATTCACAAATAGCTTTATTTTGGGATTAAAAAGCGCCAACAATTTTAGAACTTGTAATACGAAAAACAACAATAAATTATACAGAAAAAGCATCCTAAAAAATTTGTTGCGCTAAAATACGTTTCTTTTGCGGAAGATGAAATTCTACTTTAGAATTTCTTACTTTTGCAACTTAAAATTCAGAATAATGAGAAAAATTCAAATGGTTGACCTTAAAAGTCAATACGAAAAAATAAAAGCTACCGTTGACGCTTCTATTCAGGAAGTTTTAGACACAACAACATACATTAATGGACCAAAAGTTCACGAATTCCAAAAAAATCTTGAGCAGTATTTAGATGTAAAACACGTAATCCCATGTGCTAATGGAACCGACGCTTTGCAAATTGCCATGATGGGATTGGGATTAAAACCTGGCGATGAGGTTATTACCGCCGATTTTACTTTTGCTGCCACAGTTGAAGTGATTGCTTTGTTACAATTAACGCCAGTTTTAGTCGATGTTGATTTTGTAAATATGAATATCTCAATTGAGGCGATTAAGAAAGCTATCACTCCAAAAACTAAAGCCATTGTTCCGGTGCATTTGTTCGGAAGAGCTGCCAATATGGAAGCGATTATGCAAATTGCTAAAGAACATAATTTGTACGTAATTGAAGATAATGCGCAGGCAATTGGAGCCAATTGTAAATTTTCCGACGGAACTAAAAAGAAAGCTGGAACGATTGGCCATGTATCATCAACCTCATTCTTTCCCTCTAAAAATTTAGGTTGTTACGGAGATGGTGGAGCCATTTTTACTAATGATGATACTTTAGCTCACACTATTCGCGGCATTGTAAATCACGGAATGTACGTGCGTTATCACCATGATGCCGTAGGGGTAAATTCTCGTTTGGACAGCGTTCAAGCAGCTGTTTTGAATGCTAAATTACCTTTGTTGAATAGCTATAACGAAGCAAGACAAAATGTAGCTCGAAAATATTCGGTCGCTTTTACAGGGCACAAAAATATCATTGCACCAATGATTTGTGATCTTTGTGATTGCCACGTTTTTCATCAATATACTTTGCGAATTATAAATGCTGATCGAGATGCATTGATGCAACATTTATTAGACAAAGGAATTCCGTGCGCAATTTATTACCCAATTCCGCTGCATTCTCAAAAAGCCTATGCAGATAGTAGATACAAAGAAGAAGATTTTCCTGTAACCAATCAATTGGTGAAAGAAGTAATTTCGTTGCCAATGCACACCGAATTGGATGATGAGCAAATCAAATTTATTGCGGATAGCGTTTTAGAATATTTAAAATAGTTGATGGTTTATAGTTGTTAGTCTTTCATCTAACAACTATAAACCATCAACTGACAACTTAATTTATGAAAATACTAGTAACTGGCGGTTTAGGATTTATAGGTTCACATACAGTTGTAGAGTTACAAAATGAAGGTTTTGAGGTAATTGTCATTGACAATCTTTCTAATTCTTCTATTAATGTTCTTGATGGTATCGAAAGAATTACCAATAAAAAGCCATTATTTGAAAACATTGATGTTAGAGAAAAATCAGCAGTTCAAAATTTCTTCAAAAGAAATAAAGATGTTGCTGGCGTGATTCATTTTGCAGCCTCAAAAGCTGTTGGCGAAAGCGTTGAAAAACCGTTATTGTATTATGAAAACAACATCAATGCACTGGTTTATCTTTTGCAGGAAATGACAAAATTACCACAAGCTAATTTCATTTTCAGTTCCTCATGTACCGTTTACGGTCAAGCCGAAAAAATGCCGATTACCGAAGATGCTTCAATACAACCAGCAATTTCGCCCTACGGAAATACTAAACAAATAGGTGAAGAAATTATTCAAGATGTAGCAAGAGTAACTAATTTGAATTCAATTTTATTGCGTTATTTCAATCCAATTGGCGCACATTCAAGTGCTGAAATAGGGGAATTGCCTCTGGGCGTGCCACAAAATTTGGTGCCATTCATTACGCAAACAGCAATAGGTATGCGAAATGAATTATCTGTTTATGGCAACGATTATTCAACGCCGGACGGAACCTGTATTCGCGATTATATTCACGTTGTCGATTTGGCAAAAGCCCATGTCATTGCTTTGCAAAGATTATTAAAAAAGGACAATGTAGAAAAAGTCGAAATCTTCAATTTAGGGACGGGAACGGGCAGTTCAGTTCTAGAAGTTATTAAAGCGTTTGAAAAAGTCTCTGGAAAGCAATTGAATCATAGAATTGTGGATAGAAGAGTTGGAGACGTTATCTCTGCTTATGCCAATACCGAAAAAGCGAATAAAATTTTGGGATGGATAGCTGAAACTTCACTCGAAGTAAGTCTGGCATCGGCTTGGAAATGGGAACAAAAAATAAGAACTTAATTTTATAAAAAAAAGCTCTATTGGAGCTTTTTTTATTATTTGCTTACCGATTCTTTAATTTTTTTTGCTGTCGCTTCCATTTTTTCAGCTCCTTTTAATTTAATGCTGTCTACTTTTGCTTTTGCTTTAATTTTGGCTGAATCCAACCTAGCTTCGGCTTTAATTTTTGCAGAATCAATGGTTTCTTTTACCTCTTCTTTAATTGCATCTTTCGCATCCTCAAGTTTTTCTTTGGTTTTTTCTTGACAGGAAATTAGAGTCTGCATACTGGCAAAGCTGATTAAAATGGCAACAAACGAAAGATAAAAAGATAATTTTTTCATGTTATAATTTAGTTTTTAATAATTTTTTTAAACATCTGGGATTTTGTATCATTCAAAGTTAGAAAATAAATCCCATAAATAAACTAATAATCAAAAAAGTCTTTTTAAGTTGATTATTCCTTTTACTGATTTTTTCTGTATCTGTAATCAACTGCTAAATTGATTAATTTAAAAGGGTAATCGCCATTGTCCAAACTGTCAGGTCTACAATAAATTTATTATAGTGGGATTTGGAAATACTTTAATAACGTCAGTGGAAAGTGATGGAATATTTAAGGCACAAATGTTGAGTATTATTCAGTTAAAGTGGAAGCCGCCATCATCTGTTTTAAAATAATTTGAATTATTTTGAGCAGTGAGAAAGATTGATGCTAAAAGAAAAAAATTAAAACTCACTAATTTGAATATTTTTGAACTATTTTTCATGGTTCATGTATTTAATTATCAATTAAATATAAAATAATACTCGTAACTTCCGCTATGAGAAATTTTATTTATCGTTAGATGTGATTAAGCAGAAATCGTTTCTACTTCTTTATCAATTTTATTTACCAATCCAACCAATACTTTTCCGGGACCTACTTCAGTAAAACTAGTTGCTTCGTCTTGAATCATTTGTTGCACGGATTGTGTCCATCGTACAGGTGCCGTAAGTTGAATAATTAAATTTTTCTTTATTTCAGTGGCATCAGACACTGCTTTAGCGGTAACATTCTGATATACTGGACAATTTGGGGTTGCGAAAGTAGTAGCTTCAATTGCTGCTGCTAGTTCTTCTCTGGCAGGCTCCATCATGGGTGAGTGAAATGCACCGCCAACAGGTAATAATAAAGCGCGTTTTGCTCCCGCTTCTTTCATTTTTTCGCATGCCAATGTTACTGCGCTGTATTCTCCAGATATTACTAATTGTCCCGGGCAGTTGTAGTTTGCCGCAACTACAATTCCGTCAATGGAAGCGCAAACGTCTTCCACAATAGTATCGTCTAAACCTAAAACTGCCGCCATTGTTGAAGGAGTAATTTCACAAGCTTTTTGCATGGCTAAAGCCCTTTTTGAAACCAATTTTAATCCGTCTTCAAATGTCAAAGTCCCATTGGCAACCAAGGCCGAAAATTCGCCCAACGAATGTCCCGCAACCATATCGGGTTTGATGTTTAATGTTTTGGCTAAAATCACCGAGTGTAAAAACACGGCGGGTTGCGTTACTTTGGTTTCTTTCAGTTCCTCGGCGGTACCTTCAAACATAATATCGGTTATTCTAAAACCTAAAACGTTATTCGCTTTTTCAAACAGTTCTTTGGCTAAAACCGAGTTTTCGTATAGTTCTTTACCCATTCCTGTAAATTGTGCGCCTTGTCCCGGGAAGATATATGCTTTCATGGTTTGTTTTTAACTAATTATTTTAATTTTTATTTCGAGCAAAAGTAGCAAAAAAAGACATTTTAAGTCGAAATGTTAAAAAAATAGTAGAGAAATTAAACTTTTGTAGATTTATAAATTCTAAAGTACTCGCCCTAACCAATAGTGATAATGAAGCGCTATACCGCTCTTTTTTTTTTAATTTGCTTTATACAAATCCAAGCTCAAGTTGAAACACCCAAGAAATGGCGATTCAATTTTCAGTTGGATAATCGTTTTTCAAAAATTCATAGTAATGAAGTAATTCTTTTTGGTGCAAAGTTGGGAATTCAATATAAGAAACTGACGCGATTAGGGCTCGGAGTCTCTTTTATTATTAATCCTGTAAGATTGCGATATACAGATACAAGAACCAATGCCGAGGTTGAGAATGATATTAATTTTTGGTATGGAAGTATTTTTAATGATTGGATTTTGTATAAAAATAAAAGTTTTGAGTGTTTTGTTACGGAACAAATTGGTTACGGAAGACCAACTTTTATTCGTGAAGTTAACAATGATATTGTGAAAGAAGCTACTGTAGATTTATATATTAATGAAATTTCGGGACAAGTAAATTATAAAATTTTACCATGGATAGGAGCTGGTGCTGGTGTAGGATACAGAAGCCTTTTTAATAAAAAATCGGTGCTGACAAGAACTTTTGACGCACCGATTTATGTGTTCAAAATAATAATTTATCCGGAAAGTTTTTTTAAAAATTAATAAACCAAAACCCTATCTAATTTACGATTTCCACGAGTTGGCTCTTCATTTCTGAATTAATAATACCGTTAATACTATCAAAATTTTCATAGAAAGTAGGCAACGAAAAACTACCTTTTATCTCGGCAGCCCGAAACAGAAATCGTTTGTTGGCAATTTTTAAAACAATACTTCCGGTTTTCACTGTTGGCTGGGTTATTAAAAGTAACATCAGTTTTTGTTAAAAGGTTTTGTTATTTTTTCACATTCTTTGATTTACTGTACCATCGGCACTTCTATCAGCAAAACTTCGGCATACGAAGTAGCTTCAAAAGTAACTTTGTCAAAATCAGTAATCCCTAAACCATCGCGTTGTTCTAATTCCTGACCATCTACTTTTACGCTTCCTTTTATCACAAAAACATACAAACCGTTGCCTTCTAATTTGCGATCGTAATCAAGGGTAATCCCTTTATCTAAATTTCCCATGTGAAACCAAGCATCTTGGTGAATCCAAACGCCAGCATCATCTGCATTAGGCGAAAGTATTTGTTGTAATTTATTGTGTCTGTCGGTGGTGTCTAATGTAATTTGTTGGTATCTCGGTTCTACATTTCTCACTTTAGGGAACACCCAAATTTGCAACAAATTAGTTCTTTTATCATGATTTGGATTGAATTCAGAATGTTGAATTCCGGTTCCGGCGCTCATTACCTGAACATCACCAAATTTGATAACTTCAGTATTTCCCATGCTGTCTTTGTGTGCCAAATCACCTTCTAACGGAATTGTTATAATTTCCATGTTATCGTGCGGATGAGTACCAAAACCCATTCCCGGTGCTACAATGTCGTCATTCAAAACTCGTAATACGCCAAATTGCACTCGGTTTGGGTCATAGTAGCTGGCGAAACTAAAAGTATGATGCGCATTCAGCCAACCGTGGTCAGCGTGACCGCGGGTATTGGCTTTGTGTAAGACTGTATTTTTCATATCAATAAATTTAATGAATTTTATGGTACACATTTACGGTGGGAACAACTGGTGAGCACTACATTTAGCGCAAAGAATGTTTTGAATACTAATTTTAGTGTAAATATTTTATTCTTTAAATCGTCCTTTTATTTTTTACTTTATAATTTTTTTGATTGATATTGTGATGTATTAAATTAAAATAAGGGTGTTTTTTGCCGTTAAAAAAATGTAGTTTTAATACACATAGATTTTTCAAAAAAAAGTTATCGCTGTTTGATAGTTAGCAATAAAAGTTTGCCAGCATTATCAAGTATTTTTGCATAGATATATAAAAATTACTTTTTCATTTGGATTTGCGTACGATACTTTGAGTTCAGTAAAATTAGATCACATGATAAATAAATTTAAGATTTTTCTTTAGTCAAAATGACTAAATGCAGTAGTTTTAGATTAATGCTGCTTTAATCCTTTTGAAAGCTTCGGTTAATAATTCTTCACTTGTGGCGTAGGATATTCTGATGCAATTTGGATTACCAAAAGCATCTCCGGTTACAGTCGCCACATTGGCTTCAGACAATAAATACATAGAGAAATCATCAGCGTTGGCAATGAGTTTGCCACGTAACGTTTTGCCAAAATAAGAGGAAACATCAGGAAAAACATAGAACGCACCTTCAGGAACGTTAAGTTTTATACCAGGAATAGCTTTCGCCAAGCCCACCACTAAATCTCTCCTGTTTTTAAAAGCAGCAACCATTTGGTTTAACACTTTCGGGTCTGCATCAACTGCTGTAATTGTTGCTCTTTGTGCAATAGAGTTTGCTCCAGAAGTAACTTGCCCTTGCATTTTGGTACAGGCTTTAGCAATAAATTCAGGCGCTCCAATATATCCAATTCTCCAGCCGGTCATGGCAAAAGCTTTGGCAACACCATTTACAGTAATTGTTCTTTCAAATAATCCCGGAATAGAACCAATACTACAGAAAGTCCCAGAGAAATTAATGTGTTCGTAGATTTCGTCAGAAACGATATAAATGTTTGGGTATTTTTCTAATACTTTACCAATGGCCGACAACTCTTCACGATTATACACCGAACCACTGGGATTGCATGGTGAACTGAACCACATCATTTTGGTTTTTGGAGTAATAGCTTTTTCTAATTGCCCGGCTGTGATTTTAAAATCGCTTTCAACTGAAGTTGGCACTTCTACAGGAATTCCCCCCGACAATTTTATGATTTCAAAATAGGAAACCCAGTAAGGAGCTGGAAGAATTACCTCGTCACCAACATTTAGCATTACTTGCGCGATGTTGTATAACGATTGTTTGGCACCAGTAGAAACCACTATGTTTGCTGGTTTATAGTCTAAATTATTATCGCGTTTGAATTTTCTGCAAATGGCATCTTTCAACTCAACATAACCATCAACTGGACTATAGGTGCTGTAGTTTTCATCGATTGCTTTTTTTGCGGCTTCTTTGATAAAATCGGGGGTATTGAAATCGGGTTCACCCAAACTTAAACTGATGATGTCTTTTCCTTGTGCTTTTAATTCTCTTGCTAATGCTGCCATTGCAAGGGTTTGGGATGTAGATAAATTATTAATTCTGTCCGATAAAATACTCATGCTGTTGTGTGATTTATGTTAAATGAAAAACGCCTATTAAGGCGTTTTTATAAATGATTATGCAACTTGAGGCTGTCTTCCCAAATCTCTCAAATGTCTAAAATGCGAGATAATAGCAGCTCTTGTTGTTTTAAATTCGTAATAAGGAAGCTCACATTCTACTGCTGTTTGCTTTACAATTTCGGCAATTTTACCGTAATGAACATGGCTGATATTTGGGAACAAATGATGTTCTACTTGATGATTTAACCCTCCCGTATAATAATTTACAAACCAGTTTTTAGGAGCAAAATTTGCCGTAGTAAATAATTGATGAATTGCCCAAGTATTTTCGATTTCTCCATTGCCGTCAGGAATAGGATTTTCGGTTTCTGCAACAACGTGTGCCAATTGGAAAACCACACTCAAAATAACTCCAGCCGTATAGTGCATTACTAAAAAACCTAAAACTACTTTCCACCATGCAATTCCCATGACAAGTGGCGCCACAATCCAAACAGAGAAATAGATAATTTTTGTAATAATTAAAGTTGTCCAACGAATAGCCGGTTTTTTGAATTCACCATAAGATAAATTTCTTTTCAAATAGCGTTTCATTTGAAGAAAATCTGTAGTAATTGCCCAGTTGAAGGTTAACAATCCGTACAAAAAAACCGAATAGAAATGTTGAAATCTATGCAATTTATACCACTTTGCTTCTTTGGTAAAACGCATAATTCTTCCCGCTTCTAGATCTTCATCGTGTCCCAAAATATTAGTATAGGTGTGGTGCAAAACGTTGTGTTGTACTTGCCAGTTGTAAACATTTCCAGCCAAAATATAAATGCTTCCTCCCATAAATTTATTCACCCAAGATTTAGAGGAATAAGCACCATGATTTCCGTCGTGCATAACATTCATGCCAACACCTGCCATTCCAACACCTATTACTACATTGAGCAGAAGGTACTCCCAAATAGGCATGTGCATTGCCAATAAAATAAAATAAGGTGTTAAAAAAATGGTGAACATTACTACTGTTTTCAGGTGTAATTTCCAGTTTCCAGTTCTGTCTAGATTGTTTTCTTTGAAATAATTATTCACTCTTGAATTTAAGGTTCTAAAGAATTTTAAATTATCGTTTTTAGAAAATATTGGGGTTGTAGTATCCATTTACAAGTATTTCAAATTTAGCTCAAAGATAAATATTATAATTTTTTAAAGATTATAAACAAATCATAATTATCAACCAAAAGCTTTATTTTTGTTGAAAATTCATTGTATGGAAGAAATTATTAAACAATTTCCTAATCTTACTGAAAATCAAATACTACAGTTTCAAAAATTGGAAGCATTATATCAGGATTGGAATGCTAAAATTAATGTAATTTCTCGTAAAGATATCGACCAATTATATACCAATCATGTGTTACATTCATTAGCAATTGCCAAAATTCAATCTTTTGAATCTGGGTCTTATATTCTTGACGTTGGTACTGGTGGAGGATTTCCTGGAATTCCGTTGGCTATTTTGTTTCCCGAAACGCGATTTTATTTGATTGATGTGATTGCCAAAAAAATAAAAGTAGTACAAGCTGTTGTCGATGTTTTGGAGCTGAAAAATGTAAAAGCTGAACAATTGCGTGCCGAGAATGTGAAAGGCGATTATGATTTTATTGTCAGTCGTGCTGTGACCAATATGCCCGATTTTGTTTCATGGATAAAAGACAAAATCAAGAAACAGAACAAACACAAGTTGAATAACGGAGTTCTTTATTTAAAAGGTGGCGATTTGACAGAAGAATTGAAGGGTTTCCCAAAAGCAACCGAATATAATATTGCAGAATTTTTCTCTGACGAATTCTTCGAAACCAAAAAAGTGGTGCATTTACCACTTAAGTTTAAATCATAAAAAAAGCCCTGTAATAAGGACTTTTTTAGTTTTAACTCTTAACAATTTTTTTAGTTATAGTTCCGTTTTCATTATTAATAGTGATTAGATATATTCCTTTATTCAAAGAAATAGGAATTTCAAAACTTCCTATGATTGTGTTGTTTATTGTTTGATAAATAGTTTTTCCTAACAAATCAGTTATCACAATTGTGGCGTTGTCAATTGCGCTAGACGAATTGATTTCAATAGCATTGCTCACCGGATTTTGTATCCACAAGGATTGTAACGCGATATTAGTATTTGATAACAAAGGAACGAAACCAATTTCATAAGTCGTATTATTTTGGTTTATACCAGCTGCAGAAGCTACAACAACAGTGTTAAGACTTCTAAACTTAAAATTGTTAGTCGCGTCACTTGGATCATAATAAGTATAAGTAGTTTGAGAAGCTGTTCCAACAGGAAAAATGCTTAAGTACAAAGTAACTGAAAGTACTGTTTTTAGTCGGGTTACATTACCCGAATATCCAAAATCAGTTAGATTTAAAACGCCGTAGCCATCAACTGTAGTAGCCAATGTTCCAGAAAATGTTCCCGAATTGGTGCCATAATTATAGGTTCCACTTACAATATTATCAGTGTTTGAGAAAGGATAAACCATTGGAAAAGCCCCTAATGTTGCATTCCCGCTTCCTCCCGAGCCACCATTAAAATTGATGTTCAATCCTGTTGAATCCAATCCAGTTATCGAAACAGTTCCGGCTGTGTTTTTAGTAAAAATTTTGCCTGTTGTTGTAGTCGTTCCTTGTGTTGAAGTGGATACAATAACAGTATTAGTTCCAGGATATGTTGTAGTTTCTGCCGCTGTTGGAGCAACATTTGTATTAGTTATAGTAGCCAGAGTAACAAAGCCAGAAAAAGTCCAGTTTTGATTTATCCCACCAGAACCTTGATTTGGTGGAGTGGGAGTTGCAAGTGCCGTACTTACAAAACCGTTGGTGCTATAAAAAGAATTGACCTGATGTTGAGCAAAACCAATGGTATTTAGCAGTAAGAACGATAAAAGTAGTGTTATTTTCATAATATATTTTTTGATGAAATTGACATTTAAATAATTAATTACCAAATGTATAAAAAAAGTTCAAGACGTGGTTTGATTTTTATTTATAAATATTTAAAACCAAATATAAATAAGTTAACAATAAAGTTTTTAGTATTGAATACTTAATTTGTCAATTGAAAATGGATTACTGTTTTATTAATTTTTGAGTAATACTCTTGTCATCAAATGTTAATCCTACTAGATAAACTCCTTTTGCAAAAGAACTAATATCGATTGTTGAATTGACCATTGTAGTCGCTAAAATTTTTCGACCATTCATATCCGAAATTATAATTGAACGTATAGGTTTATCGCTTTTGTTTTCTACAACAATGCTATTTGAACTTGGGTTTGGATAAATTATTACACTATTGGCTTTATCAAGTTCTGTGATTCCTAAATTTTCCATATTCCCTGTTGTGTTTTTGTAAATAAGCCCATGATTACCAACCGCATAGCCATTTGTTGCATCTGCAAAAGTGATTGCTTCAAAGGGTGGGTTCCCAGCAGTATCAGCATAACAATTTTGTGCTTCCTGAATATCTCCTGAAATAGTATAATTTCTTTTATCAATGCAAAAATAAGAACAGCCACAGAGTGTAAATGAGTTTTCGACACTCCAAACTTCATTTTCATTTAATGAAAATAAATCAGCTGCTGGAGCCATCGAACCACCCATAATTGTTAAATTTAATCCGCCATCAATAGTTTTATAAACTGAACCTGAAGTTACGAAGCCAATATTTTCATTTAGAAAGTAGAAAGTTGAAATCTGATAAGAAACCAATGCCCAAGTGGTTCCTCCATCAGTGGTTTTTATAAAAGCATAGCTATTATAGCCGTAATAGTCATAACTTGAAGCATACCCAACCTGCTCGTTTAGAAACTGAATAGTTTTGAATGAATACGTAGTTCCATAGTTTTGAGTAACAAAATTTGCCCCGACATCAATTGTTTTTTTTATCAAACCATTGTCGCCCGAGATGTAAAAAATGCTTTCATTTACACAAGATAATCCATACAGATTTATGGTATTTCCAGTTGCTATTGAAGTCCAGTTTTCTCCGCCATCAATAGTTTTAAGAATTGTCCCTGATGTGCCAACAACATAACCAGTAGTAGCATTCACAAACTGTACTTTTGTCAAATTTTCAATTGTACCAGATGCTTTGATATTCCAATGGGTTCCACCATCAGTAGTTTTTAAGATAACCCCTCCGTTGCCAACTATGACAACAGTATTTCCGCCGTTACCACATACATCATTTAAGTTAGCTGTTACTCCTGAATTTTGTGGAATCCACCATTGCGCATAAAAAGGTACAGAGACAAATATGAAAAGTAGCGTTGTAATTTTTTTCATAATTTTTTGTATTTGATTTTCACAAGTAAATATAATCAAAAAGCTCAAACATTACTGAATGAGCCTTTTGATTACGTTGTATTTTATTCTTCTAATTACTCTCCCAAAAACGGATAACGATAATCTTCGGGAGTAACCATGGTTTCTTTGATGGTTCGTGGTGAAACCCAACGCAATAAATTTTGCATAGAACCCGCTTTATCATTGGTTCCCGATGCTCTTGCACCACCAAAAGGTTGCATGCCAACAACTGCGCCCGTTGGCTTGTCATTGATATAGAAATTTCCAGCACTGTTTTGTAATGCTTGTGTTGCTTCTTCAATGGCATAACGGTCTTGGCTAAAAATAGCTCCTGTCAATGCATACTCTGATGTTTCATCAACTAATTTTAAAGTTTCAGCCCACCTGGAGTCGTGATAAACATAAATTGTAATTATTGGTCCAAAAAGTTCGGTTTCCATTGTAGCGTATTTTGGATTAGTCGTTACAATAACGGTTGGTTCTATGAAATATCCTTTTGATTTATCATAATTTCCACCGACGATAATTTCAGCATCCGAATCTTTTTTTGCTTGGTCTATATAACTTGCTAATTTATCAAAGGAACCTTCATGAATTACCGCTGTAATGAAGTTGCCAAAATCTTCGGGTGACCCCATTTTCATAGATTTTACATCGGTAATCAATTGATTTTTTAAGGCTGACCACAAGCTTTTTGGAATGTAAGCTCTAGAAGCAGCCGAACATTTTTGCCCTTGAAATTCAAAAGCACCACGCGTAATTCCGGTCACAACTTGCTTTACATTAGCACTTTTATGGGCAAGTATAAAATCTTTTCCTCCAGTTTCGCCCACAATTCTTGGATATGTTTTGTAAGTATGTATGTTAGTTCCAATTTTTTTCCAGATTTCTTTGAATACAAAAGTGGAACCTGTATAATGAACTCCAGCAAAATCTGGACTTGCAAAAATTGTATCAGAAATCATCGCAGCATCACCAAAAACTACATTGATAACTCCATCTGGAACGCCAGCTTCTTGGAACACATCAATAATAATTTTTGCCGAAAACACTTGGCTGTCACTTGGTTTCCAAACCACAACATTTCCCATAAGCGCAGCACTTGCTGGTAAATTGGCAGCAATAGCAGTAAAATTAAACGGAGTTATGGCATACACAAAACCTTCCAAAGGACGGTATTCTACTCGGTTCCAAACATCAGAAGCCGATTTGGGTTGGTCGTTATAAATTTGTGTCATGAATTCTACGTTATAACGCAAGAAGTCAATTAATTCGCAGGAGGCATCAATTTCTGCCTGATAAATGGTTTTTGATTGCCCAATCATAGTGGCGGCATTAATCTTGGAGCGGTAAGGTCCGGCAATTAATTCGGCCGCTTTTAAAAATATAGCAGCACGGTGCTCCCAGGCCATAGTAGCCCATTTTTTTCTGGCTTCAAGAGCCGATACAATAGCTTGCTCAATATGTTTTTTTTCAGCTAAATGGTATGTACCCACAACGTGCTGATGGTCATGCGGCGCAGTTATATTTCTTGTATTTCCAGTTCTGATTTCTTCACCTCCAATGTAATTTGAAACTTCAATAGTTTCGTGCCACATTTTTTTATAAGCGTCTAAAACTGCTATTTTTTCAGAAGAATTCGGAGCGTATAATTTTACGGGTTCATTGACCGCTTTTGGTACATGAAAGAAACCTTTTGGCATTTGATTTAATTTAAAAAATTAGAAAATTAGAAAATAAAATAACTCATTTACTATGAATTATTTAATTTCATACAAAAGTACAAAGGATTTTTTGAATTTTTAATAGAAGTAGGACCAAATTAATTCAAAGCAAATGCCGCGCTTAATTTGAAAGAAGGCACTATAACTTTGAAGGTATTAGTGGTAGTAAAATTTATCATGTTAAAGTAACCTCTCATAGCTCCAAAGGGTGAGGAAAGTAAACATCCCGAATTATAAGTGTGTTTTTCTCCGGGTTTTAGGACTGGCTTTTTACCAATAACGCCCTCACCATTCACTGTTTCTAAATCGTTAAGAGAATCTAAAACTTCCCAATGACGGGAAGTTAACTGCACAGAATCTTTACTGTGATTTTCAATTGTAATCTCATAACTAAATGCAAAATGAATCTTGTAGTTTTTGAAGTAAGTACCTTCAAAACTAGTCAAGACCGAAATTTTTATGCCTCTCGTTATTTGGGTTACCATGAATTTGAATTATTAATCGATGCCAAAATTACAAAAAATACTGTTCTAAAGGATATTTGATATTAATTTTTAGTTAGTTATATCTACTGAACTTGCAATTCCTTTTCCAATAATTCTGTCGTATCGCTGATTGTTTTCTTTATAATAAACAAGCACAAAGTAATTGTTTTCCGTCTGAAAAAAATTACCATCAATGGCGTTTTCTTCATCTACTTTTCCCTTATCATCTGCGATTACATATTGGTAATTTGTAAAACCTTGTTTGATCATAATGGCTTTTTCATAGACGCCTTTTTCAGAATTATAATCCATTTTATTTTCATCACCAAGCGTAAAATTATTGAACATTCCGTTGATGTAAATACTTTTTTTGTCAAAATAAGATGGTGCTGAAAGTGTGAAGAAAACCCATGAATAATCGGCTTCAATCTCGTTGTTTTGGGCACCAATATTTTTAACCAAAAAATTTCCGTTAATATCAGGAAAATAAGTGTAAGGATTGTTTGCTCGTGTCTTGCTGACATATAAATGTGCGTTATATAATCCGCCTTTAGAATCTATCCCAGCAATACTATTATTGGCAGCTCGTATGTCTTTGTTTTCAAAAAAAAGGAATTCGTTTCCAGCCCAAAATTGGGTTTCGGTATCGTATTTATAAATCAAATCATTGCCAATGGTATACTGCGGTTTAATATTAGTGATGGCGTTACTAAATTTACCATTTTGAAGCAACATCACTTTGACATTGGTCAGCGGACTTTGAAAATTGATCACGGATGATTTAATAGAAAAATCTATATTTTGTTTGTGCTCAATAACGGCAATATTTCGGGCTCTCCTAATTTGCATTGGCACTGAAACTAAATCTTCATAAAGAATAAATTTTCTGGAAAAAACTACTTCCTTGTCATCATTTAAAATTTTAATGACATAATTTCCACTTACTCTGAACTGGGTTAATTTACTGGGAAATGCAAGTCTGTAATGCGAATACACTTGAAGTGGGTTCAATGAATTGGTGTAATCCTGAATTCTTTGGTCATCAAAACCATTTATATACTCGTTTTTTGATAATTGCGAGGGCTTCCAATCATAATCACAATGAGTAATCGTGTAATAATAATTGGCTTCGGAGGCGTATAAATCATCAAATTGAAACTGAAAACTATCACCTAATTGAAAAATAGGAATTACATTTTGATTGTTTTGAACAAAGGTCACAGTTTTAATATTGTAGGGAGGAACAACTTCTTTTTCGACTTGTGCGAATGAAATCGCAGAAGTGAATGAACAGTATAAAAGAAATAACTTTTTTAGCATCGTTTATAAATCAGATGCGTAAAGATACTAAAATTTATAAATTTTAATACGTTCATTTCTTATGTTTTACTTAAAACAAACCGGAATAATTTCCCCTTTTGCCAAGCAATATTTGACTACCACTTCAGGGGTGATTTTATGAGTATAATCTTCTTCAATCACTTTGAAGTTGATGCTTCTTAACTTATCAAAGTAATCTCTTCCATAAACCCTTACATGATCATATTGTCCGAAAATTTTAGTACGTTCTTTTTGATCAACAATGGTATCGTCTGAAAAAGTGGTTGCTCTAGTGAGGTCTTGCGGAATTTGAAAAATCCCCATGCCACCAGGTTTTAAAACTCTGTACATTTCTTTCATCGCTTTTGTATCATCTTGGATATGTTCTAAAACGTGGTTGCAGAAAATAATATCATAGGTATTGTCTTCGAACGGCAAGTTGCAAATGTCTGCTTTTACATCTGCTAAAGGCGAAAGTAAGTCGGTGGTAGTGTAATCAATATTTGTTTGCTTTTTAAACCGTTTGTAAAATTCTTGTTCAGGCGCAAAATGTAGTACTTTTAATATTGAACTTGTTTCAGTATCTCGTAATTTGATACGTTTGTTTTTAGTGAAAGGAGAATCTGAATCAAGTTCAGATTGAAAGAAGTCGGTTTCATTGAGTAGATACAACCACAATAATCGGTGTCTCTCTAGCGAAAGCGTGCTTGGAGAAAGCACATTATTTCTTTGAGTGCCATAACCATAAGGTAAGAACATTCGGAAACTTTTGCCATCAATAGGATCTGTGAAGGTGTTTCCTTTTAACACAAAAGCCAATATTGGACGAATTACAATGCTTAAGCGAATAAGAATAGGTCTTGGAATGGTATTGAGAATAAACTTAAAAATCTTTTTCATGTTGTTTTAAAATTTCTTCACAGAGACACACGGAGTATTGCAGAGATTCACAGAGGATTTGATTTAAATGTTAGCCTAATATATATGTTAAATTTCTCTGTTTATCACCTTATATTTCTCTGTGAATCTCTGTGTAATCTAAATAATCAATGATTGTTTCTTAAATTCATCTTCTTCATTACTTACAATTCCCAAAGCATTATAAATATATTGAAACGTAGAAAGCAACTCTGGTTTACCATTAATTAAAGCAACATTATGCTCAAAATGCGCACTTGGTTTTCCATCTGCAGTAAGGATTGTCCAACCGTCTTTGAGTTGTTTTATATTTTTAGTCCCCATGTTTATCATCGGTTCTATCGCTACAGTCATGCCTTCTTCAAAAAGTTTTCCTCGACCGCGTTTGCCGTAATTTGGCATTTCGGGATCTTCGTGCATTTTGGTTCCTAAACCATGCCCCACAAGCTCTCTAACCACTCCATAACCATAACTTTCGCAGTATTTCTGAATTGCATTGCCCACATCTTCTACACGATTGCCAATTCTAAATTCTCGAATCCCAACATACAAACTTTCTTTGGTAATCTGCAATAGTTTTTTGACATCTGCTGCGACTTCACCAATTTCAAATGAATAGGCGTGATCGCCATAAAAACCATTTTTCAAGACACCACAATCTACAGAAATCACATCTCCATCCTGCAACGGAACAGTATTAGGAACCCCATGAACCACTTGCGCATTAGGACTCATACACAACGAATTAGGAAAACCGTATAATCCCAGAAAGCCGGGAACGCCACCATTGTCTCTTATGAATTCTTCGGCTAGTTTGTCTAATTGCAAAGTGCTAACACCAGGTTTAATAACTTTTGCAACTTCGCCAAGTGTTTTAGAAACTAATAACGCACTTTCGCGCATTAATTCAATTTCTTCGGCTGTTTTTGGAATAATCATAACGCTATTTTCAGTCGCCAAAAGTACGATAATAAATAGTATTTTTATAATAACGACTTTCCGGTCATCACAGCGGGCTTTTCGATTCCCATCAATTCTAAAATAGTAGGAGCAAGATCGCCTAGAACGCCATCGTGAATTGATTTTAGTTCTTTATCTACCAAAATAATTGGAACTGGATTGGTGGTATGAGCGGTATTCGGTGATCCATCAGGGTTTATCATCGTTTCGCAATTGCCATGGTCGGCAATGATTAGCGTGGTGTAATTGTTTTCGAGAGCGGCTGTAACAACTGCGGCAACACAAACATCTACAGCTTCACAAGCTTTTATAGCTGCTGACATAACACCGGTATGTCCCACCATATCACCATTGGCAAAGTTGAGGCAAACAAAATCAACTTCGGCTTTGTTAAGTTCGGGAATCAAGGCATCTTTTAATTCAAAGGCACTCATTTCTGGTTGCAAATCGTAAGTGGCTACTTTTGGGGAATGTTTTAAAATACGGGTTTCACCACGAAATGGAATTTCTCTTCCGCCCGAAAAGAAAAAGGTAACATGTGGATATTTCTCGGTTTCGGCGATACGAATTTGAGTTTTGTTGTTTTTTTCTAAAACTTCACCAAGTGTTTCTGTAATATTGGCTTTGTCATAGATAACGTGTACGTTTTTATAAGTGTCATCATAATTGGTCATCGTTATGTAATACAAATTTAGTTTGTGCATATTGAATTCGTGGAAGTCTTTTTGCGACAAAACTTCGGTCAATTCTCTTCCTCTATCGGTTCTAAAGTTGAAGAAAATAACTACGTCATCATTTTGAATACAAGCTACAGGATTATCATTTGCATCCACACAAATTAAGGGTTGAATGAATTCATCGGTCACGTTTTCTGCATAACTTTCGGCAATGCTGTCTATTATATTTGTGGTGTGTTTTCCAATTCCGTTTACGACCAAATCATAAGCTAATTTTACACGTTCCCAACGTTTGTCTCTATCCATGGCATAATATCTTCCAATTACAGTAGCAATTTTCGCCGTAGTGTTGTGAAGATAATTTTCTAAATCTTGAATGTATTTTTTTCCTGATTTTGGATCTACATCGCGGCCGTCGGTAAAGGCGTGAACAAATATTTTATTGAGACCATACTCTTGTGAAACCTCAATCAAACTTTTAAGATGGGAGGTGTGTGAATGCACGCCTCCATCCGAAAGCAACCCTAAAAAATGTACTGCTTTGTTATTGTTTTTCGCATAATGAAAAGCATCGATTAGCGATTGTTCTTGATTCATGGTTTTATTGGCTACAGCCAAATTAATTTTTGCCAAATCTTGATATACAATCCTTCCTGCACCAAGATTCATGTGACCCACCTCGGAATTTCCCATTTGCCCTTCGGGTAAGCCTACGTTCAGGCCGTCGGTTCGCAGCTGGGCATTTGGATATTTTTTATATAAGGAGTTTATAAACGGAATATTGGCATTGACTATTGCGGAAACTTTTGGGTTAGGCGATTTGCCCCAACCGTCTAAAATCATAAGGATTACTTTTTTGTTCATCAGAAATTTGTTTCGAACAAAGATAAAGCTAAAAGTTAACTTTTAGAAGCGTATTCTCTCCTTTGGTTTTGTGAAAGTTTTGGAAATTTTTGTGTTTTTGATAGAATTGTAATCAATATAATAGCGAAGACTAATCGAAATAATGTGGTCTAACGTTTTATCGTTTAAGTTTTGCTTTAAATTATCTAAATAACCTTTTTCTATTGTGGTTCCAAATTGTGAGACAAAAGAATTGTTTCTATATAAAACTGAAAGTAGACTTCCTGGAGCAAACCACCATGAATAGGATAAATCCATGTTCCAGGTAGAAAAACTTCTGTCATTGTTGGTGGTGTAAGCTGGATTTTCCTGTAAACTGCCATCATTTAACAAAGTGTAAAAGTTATTATATTGGGCATACGACATGTAGTGTCTTAATGATAAATTTAAATTCATTACATTGTTTATGGTGTATTTAGCTGTTAATGAGTTAGAAAAAGTGGATCTATCTCTTCTTCCAATGTAAATTTTGTTAAGCGAATTATCTTGGTCAACATAGCCAATATTGTTTTTCTGAACATTATACGAAAAATCGTAAATCAATGAAAAATGATCGTCAAAACGGTATCGTGGACTTGCGCCAAATCCGAAATTCATTCGACCTTTCTCGTTATTAAAACCAATGAAAGGATTCAAATCAATAGCGAACTTACGGTTGTAATTAGAAGAAAAATAAATAAATCCACTTATATTTTGTGTTACTGTCAAAAAGCGTTCTTGGTTAGAACTTCGGGGTTCATAAAAGTCATAAATTTTTAGTGGTCTTGCATTGATTCCAAAATTAAAGAAGTCATTCTTTTTAGTACTAAAGTTGGATTGCAAACTCAAATTGGCACTTTGAATTCTATTTGTTCTGTTATCAAATTCAGAATAACTATTAAAATAAATTCCAAAAGAATTAAAATTTTTGGTTGGGTTTAAAATTCTATAACTTGCTTTTGCATAATAACTTTGATAATGATTTTGAAAATTTATGCCCAAATCGTTATTATCCCATTGGGATGAAACGTATTGTGCACCAGTACCGAACCTATATTTTCCTTTTGTTTTAGCTAAATTAAGGGAGGTGTTAAAGCCCGTTTTATTTTCTAAATTTTGATTGTCTTTAACATAACTGTATTTATAATCACCATTTATTTTAAAGGAATTTGATTTTGTGTTTAAATCATAAACTATTGCTGAAACATTGGCGTCTCTAAAATCGCCATTTCGCATCACATTTGTATTTACGAACGATACTGATGAGTTTTTTCTAAACCGCTGATCCAATACGAGTACATTATAATTAGCAATTGGTTCTGTGGTTACGGAACGGGTTTCACCGGTGACAGTGTTTTTTATTTTGTCCACGGTTTTATCTGTTACGGCATTCAAAACGCCGATGCCCAAACCGCTTTTTGTTCTACCAGATATTTTTATGGCATTTAATAAGTTTACTTTTACAGGATTTTCAACATATATTTCATTGGGCAATAATACGCTAGATAATGACGGCACACCGCCTATCCTTCTAGAGTAAACCAAATTTCCTTTGTTGAAGAGCTCTGTTCCTTCTGTAAAAAAAGGACGATTTTCACTAAACTGTTGTTCAAATGGACTCAAATTTAGTTCTACTCTATCAAATGTTGTTTGACCAAAATCAGGTACTAATATGGCATCCAAAGTAAAAGCATCATTAATTCCATATTTTATATCTAGCCCACCTTTAAATTCACTTTTTGTTTTGTTAGAATCTCTGATGTTAAAATATTGTGAGGTGTAGGGTATAAAAAACAATCGTGTTGGTGTTTTAATATTTTCAATACCTTCAAGGATTCCCGCCTGAATGGCTTCGTTTTTGATATTATTATTTATCAAATTCCATGTAAATCTTTGTCTATCTCTGATTATTTCTCTGTAAAAATTGATGCCCCATGTTTGTTTTTTTTCTGTCGAAAAGCGCAAAGCGGCAAAGGGAATTTTCATTTCAACATTCCAACCTGTTTCAGTAATCATTGTTTTGCTATCCCAAATGGCATCCCATGAAGTATCTTCGCCGTTGGCTTCAGTGTAAATCATATCTATTTGGACGCCTGATGCACTCACAAAAAAACGAAATTCTTGTTGGCCATCATTAAAGCCATTTATTTGAACACCAAAATGATCAGCAGTGACAAAATTATCTCGTAGTGCCAGTTCCTTGCCAATTTTTGAAGGTTTGTTATCTGTTAAAGTTGCAGCGATGTAAAGCGCATCATTCGTATAAACTACTTTTACATCCGACTTTCGTTCTGCTTTTTCGGGTTTTCCATTATCAGGGTCAATCATCACAAAATTATTTGCGATGGCAGCGGTTTGCCATACAGGTTCGTCAAACTTCCCGTCAATTATTATTTTATCTGTGGTATATTGAGTAAAAAGAGTTTTTTTTGGATTTTGCCCAAACATAACTATTGTAAAAAGCAGTATTACGTAAGTAAAATAGCTATGAGATTTAGGCACGGAAGTTTTAATTAGTTGGGCAAAAATATATAATTTATTATTATTTACAAATCTATTATCAATAAAATCATTCATATACA
>NZ_JANXUG010000007.1 GCF_025352015.1 Flavobacterium sp. | reverse complement strand
GTTCAATAAAACTTTGCCCAGGACATCTATTGCAAAAACCACATCTTTCATGTGTTCCACATTCCTCATAATCGGCAATTACTGTATGTTGCCATACGTCTAAGGATTTAGAATTATTCCAAATTTCTAAAAACGATTTTTCTTTTAGGTTACCAAATTGTGTTGGGAAAGAATTACAAGGAGTTACATCCCCCTCTGGCGTTATATTCATTAAAACTGTTCCTGCTCCACAAAATGCCTGACTTTTATCTTTTTGTTGGCTGCCATAATTTGGTGCTTCTTTGCCTACATACAAAGGTATATTTGGGTCTCTCAAAATAATTTCTAATAATTCACCATCTACTTGAAGCTGCTCTGTAATTGCCGTATCACCATCAACTGAATCAGTTAGTGTAATATCAATCTGAGGAGTTGCACCATATTGTTTTGCTAATTCGGAAACTGTATAATAACTTGTCGCATTGTGATTCATTATTGGACATTTAAAATAAATCGGAACACCATTGTCTGCAAAGTCTTTTGCAACCATTAGAGTCTTTTTTAATGAACCTTTAACTCTTGTTATACTATCATGTATTTCTTCATCGGCACTGTAAACGGATAACCCAACGCTTCTTGGATAAAATTTTGCAAGTTTTTCAACTCTACCAAGCAACGCTAAACCATTGGTATAAATGTCTAATGCAAAATCCCTTTCATAAATCATTTCAATTAATTTCCAAATGTCCTTTTTCACAAAAGGGTCTCCGCCTGTCAGTATAATTTTTACAACACCCATTTGCTGTAGGTCATTTAAAAGTTTTTCATAATGCAAAATATCAATTTCTTCTCGGTCTGTTCTAGTTGATTTTTCATTTTCATTTCTCGCTGCACCCGGATTGAAACAATGCACGCATTTTTCATTGCAACTATATGTTAACTCAAACATTACAACAAATGGAATTCTTTGTTTTTCAATTATATCCATATAAGAATCCTCGGCATCATTTTGCTGAAATGGAAGTCGCTCTTGTACTGTTTTTTGAATTTCAATTGATTGTTTTTTCCTAAGCTCACCAACAATTTTCCGATTCTCTTTTATTACAGATTCAGACAACAAGCCTTCAGTAAGTAGTCCAGCTGAAATAAGTTCATCACAAAATTCAGAAATTTCATTTTCTGTAAATTGGTTAGCGGTTGATTCAACAAGAGCTTGTAAAGGAATTTGTGCATTTTTAGGGTATTTTAAAATTGCACCTACTAAGTCCGCTGATTCATCTTCAAAAAAATATGCCATACCTTCTATCAGATTATAAAGTAAGGCGTGACTTGTAGTGTCTGTTTGGTTGTGTCTTCCACAATTCCATTCTGGTCTAAATATTTCTTTCATATTACTAATTTATCGATTTAATGGTGGGTTAGCAAAAAATGGCTCTTTTGGTTTTGCGAGGGGTTGGCTTGTGTGTCGGGCAAAACCAAATGCGCCATTTGTGCGGCTGGCTAAAATTGTTTTTAAAAAATGTGCGTTGGGCAAAAATAAAAATACAGAAGCTTTGGCTTTTGGGGTCGGCTGTCTGAAGGTTCATTTGTCCAGTCATTTGTTTATGTTTTGTTCTGTCATTCATTGTTGCACTGTCGTCTGTTAGGCTTGCAGGTAACGTCGTTTTGGGGCTTTGTGTCAGGTGGGGTTAAAGATGCACTTACGTTCGGTTTAAGACTAATGATTGTTGATATTACTGAACCTTAAATTTTGCCCGAAAGCCCCACTTGCACAAAACCCCTGTTGTATGAAGCCATAACTTTTCACATTCCAATTTTCGCGTTTCATTTAGTTTTAAAATTTTTGTTAAGTGCCTATTTTACTGGCGCACAAGTCTTATCTATTTTGGCATAAGCCTTATCTACTTTTGCATAAGGCTTATATAGTTTGGCACAAGGCTTATCTATTTTGGCAGTTGTCATATTCACTTTTGCACAAGGCTTATCTATTTCGGCATAAGGTTTATATAGTTTGGCACAAGGCTTATGCAGTTTTGCACAAGGCTTATGCGTTTTTTATGCTTGACCAACTTTTTTGAATTTGATTTTTGCGATTGCTTTATATTGAACTGAATTACTATCAAGGATTGTAAACAAGTAATCTTTTGCTTTGTTGAACGTATCTACTAAATTGTCTTCTGAAAGATACATTGAATTATTACGAATGCTACGAGCATTATTTAAAGGAACAATAGTATTAGCAACGCCTTGCGTTGCTTGCAACATTTGGACTTTTTCTGCTTGCAGTGTAGCGATTTGATATTCTGTTTCGTTTGGGGTGTAGTGTGGGGTGTTTTGGAATAGTGAGATTAGCAAATCGTAGTTATTAGTGCGCTGGTCATAACTCATTTGTGAGGTTGAATGCTGCGTTTGCTCAACAGTTGTATCTGTCGTTTGTGTATTATTAACTTTACGAATACCTTTTAATTTACGAGCAATGGTCATAAAATCTTCTAATTGTGCTTGGGTTACTCCTTCAGTTGCTTTGTATGCTTTACGAAGTTTGGTTATTTTTTTGCTTACTGGTGCAAAAACATTTTCACGATTATCCACTGCAATAGAGTAGGGTGCAACTAATGTATTTACACTTTCTTGATGTGCAAATGAATTAGTGTATATGTTTTGCAAGTTTGTTAAAAGTAATTTTGGATTACTTGGGTTATATAATGTATCTAACTGAACAATATAAGTGTTTAGTAAATTGGCGTTTGCTATG
>NZ_JANXUG010000114.1 GCF_025352015.1 Flavobacterium sp. | reverse complement strand
AAACAGCAATTATCAGGATTTGTTCCAAGGTCATAAATTAAGTAGTTTTGTGAAATTTCAAGAAACATGGATAATTTTAAGGATCGCTGGAATATCAAATCTAAATGGCAATTATTTGTCATCATTTTAGTTTTTGCTATTACAGGATCAAGTGCTGCTTTTCTCTCTAAACCAATTTTATCTAGTTTTGGTGTTAATAAAGACAACCCTTGGGAATATTATTCGTTATATTTGATTATAATCTTCCCAGTATATCAACTGCTGCTAGTTAGTTTTGGATTTCTGTTTGGACAGTTTACATTTTTTTGGGCATTCGAAAAAAAAATTTTAATAGGTTGTGGCTTCGGATTCTTATTCTCTAAAAAAAATAATCCCAAATAAATTTGGGATTATCAAACATTACTAACAACCAAAACTTAAAATTTTATTTTTCTTTTTGCATTAAATTAAAAAAATCATCGCGGTTTTCTTTTCTTTCAAAAATTCCTCCATACTGAATTGTTGAAGTAAAACTACTTTCATCTTTAATTCCTCTGCTTGAAACGCAGAGATGCTTTGCTTCCATCACAACAATAACATCATCAGTGTTTAATGCCGATTTTAACTCGTTAAATATTTGCATAATTAAACGTTCTTGAACTTGAGGTCTTCTCGAATAATAATCCACAATTCTATTGAGTTTCGACAAACCGATTACTTTTCCGCTTGAGACATAGCCAACATGCGCTTTACCGATTATAGGTAAAAAATGATGTTCACATGTGGAATTAAAATTGATATTGGCTTCAACCAACATTTTGTCATACTGATAAGAGTTTTCAAAAACTGCAATTTTGGGCTTATTGGCGGGGTTTAGCCCATAAAAAATTTCTTTGATAAACATTTTAGCAACTCTGTGCGGAGTTCCTTTAAGGCTATCATCAGTCATGTCGAGACCCATTTCTTCCATAATAGTATAGAAATGATTTTCTATGTTTATTATTTTTTCTTCGTCCGATTTTACAAATGCATCTGGACGTAAAGGAGTTTCAGCCGAAGTCATTTGATGATTATCTCCTAGTAATTCATATAATTCTTTATCAATGGTAATGTTCATAAATAATATTTATTTTGTTTAACAAAAATACAAAATAATTGAACAAAAAAAATTTGTTAACATAACTTTATAAATTATTCGAGCATAAGTAAAAACTATACCTGTAAAAAAGAAAATACTTTGTTACTTTGTAAAAAACCATTACGATGATACTAGCCAAAAACATTCATAAATATTACGACAATTTACATGTTTTAAAGGGTGTTACTTTACATATACAGCAAGGTGAAATTGTTTCTATTGTCGGAGCGTCTGGTGCAGGGAAAACTACTCTTTTGCAAATCCTTGGAACACTTGATGATCCCACAAAAAAAAGTGAAACATCGCTTGAGATAAATAATGAAAATATATTGATAATGAAGGATAAAGCATTATCAAAGTTTAGAAACACACAATTGGGTTTCATCTTTCAGTTCCATCAATTATTGCCCGAATTTACAGCGTTGGAAAACGTTTGCATTCCTGCTTACATTGCGGGAAAAGAACGAAAAGAAACCGAAGCAGAAGCCAAACGATTACTAAATTATCTCAACTTATCCGATAGAGAACATCACAAACCCAATGCGCTTTCGGGCGGTGAACAACAACGTGTTGCTGTGGCTCGTGCCTTGATAAATAAACCTGCTGTTATTTTTGCAGATGAACCCTCGGGGAATTTAGATACCGCTGCTGCTGAAAATTTACACCAATTATTTTTTAAATTAAGAGATGAATTTGGACAAACTTTTGTTATTGTAACCCACAATGAAGATTTTGCTGATATGGCCGACAGAAAATTAGTCATGAAAGATGGATTAATTATTTAATAATATGATACTAATTTTAATCAGCTGGGTCTATATTTTTTTTACATCAATTATTTTTGGTATTGCAAGTTGCAACGTGTTGCGAATTTCAAAATTTGAACTTGTAACCACGACTTTTATAGGTTTGTTTTCAATCACGGTATTGGCTAGTGTTTGGGCATTTTTTAATCCCATTTCTGTAGGATTTCATATTATTTTAGTGTTTTTTACCTTACTTTTTTGGTATAAAAATAAAACACTGCTAATTACTATCTTAACATCAACTCATAAAGAAATTAAATCGTTTGTAGCGCCTTTCAAACTGCTTTTTTTGGGTTTTAGTTTGTTAGTACTAGCGCAAAGTGCCACGCTGCCTTTTATTTATGACAACGAAACGTATTATGTTCAAACAATAAAATGGCTCAATGAATATGGTTTTGTACCAGGTTTAGCAAACTTACATTTGTTTTTAGGACAAACTAGTGGTTGGCATATTACACAGAGTGTTTATAGTTTTTCTTTTTTTTACGACAGATTTAATGATTTGAATGGCTTTTGTTTGCTTTTAGTCAATTATTTTGCGTTTCAAAAATTACATTCTTATTTCTTAAAGGGCAATACAATGGATTTAATTTTTGGTTTAGTACCACTAACTTATAGTTTTTTATTTCAGTTTGTGAGCGCACCATCACCCGATTTTGCGGTCTGTCTTTTAGCATTTTTAGTGTTTTCTTTGTTTTTGGATGAAGATGTAGTGAAAAGTAAAACTACCTTTAGCATCATTACCTTACTGGCGTTATTTGCTTTTTACTGTAAAGTTACCGCGGTGGTTTTGCTCTTGTTTCCAGTTATTTTTGCGCTCAAACACTTTCAATATCTGAAAAAAAGAATTGTTCTTTTACTGGGTTTGAGTTGTTTTGTATTGGTATTATTTGTGATAAAAAATTGTTGGCTGACAGGTTATCCATTTTTCCCGTTACTTACCGCAAGAATGGATGTTTTAGAGTATTCGGTACCGCCAGAAATAATGAATTTTTTCTTTAGCAAAGGCATGATGAACTCTTTTTACATTTCAAATAAAGCTTATGGTGGCGCAACTGTTTTGGAAATTGTAAAACAGTATTTTTTATATAACGGGTTAAGCAGTTTAATTGGCATTTTCAGCGTGTTAACTCTTTTCATTATCCCAATAGTTATTATCAAAAAACAGTTGCCAAAATCACTTTGGACAATCTATACTGTCTTTATAATATTGATTCTTTTGTTAACCTTGAGTTCGCCTCAATATCGTTTTTATGTTTATTTTACTTTGTTTTTTTTGCAGCTTATGCTTTCATTATGGATTACAAACCAAAAATGGATTTTTCGTCTGTATACGTTGAGTCTTATTTTGGTGATAATTTTAGTAACTGTTCCTTTGTCATATAAAAGTTTAACAGACAATGATTGGTTAACAAAGAACTGCACGCTGCATTGGAGAAATATTTTTATTCCTGAACCTAATTCAAAATGGGTTGGAGATTTCAAAAAAACTAGTATTGGAAATATGCCTTATTATTCGCCAAAAGACAATTCTAACTTTTGGTTGACCAGCAATGGCAATTTGCCCTGCGTTAACAGCGTACAATTGGAATATTTTCAAAAAGGATTTTCGTTTATACCGCAACAACGCAGCACAGATGTAATAGATGGTTTCTTTTCGCAAAAAGTG
Organism: Flavobacterium sp.; assembly: GCF_025352015.1. Lineage (GTDB taxonomy): Bacteria > Bacteroidota > Bacteroidia > Flavobacteriales > Flavobacteriaceae > Flavobacterium. The sequence goes on along the minus strand of NZ_JANXUG010000114.1, from coordinate 31,203 downwards.
AGCAACTATGAATAAGGAGATTCTTAAAGAGTTCTTGGACGAAAAAGTGTTGCTTTACAACCATCCTAAATTTATTGAAACTGATCCAATACAAATCCCGCATCAATTTAAATTAAAAGAAGATATCGAAATTGCTGCTTTTATGACCGCAACTATTTCTTGGGGCAACCGAAGGATGATCATTAACAATGCTCAAAAACTGGTTAACATGATGGGCAATTCTCCCTATGATTTTGTGATGAATCACGAGGAGCATCAGTTGGAAAGGCTCGAGAATTTTATACATCGAACTTTTAATGGCAACGATTGCATTACTTTTATCAAAGGATTACAACACATTTACAGAACGCATCAGGGACTTGAAATGGCTTTCGCCAAAAATCAACAACCTCAATCCATGCAGGAAAGTATCACAGCGTTTAAATACTTGTTTTTTGAAATACCACATCAACAACGAACTACCAAACACGTTTCTAATCCTATGCAAGGTTCGGCTGCAAAACGTATCAATATGTTTTTGCGATGGATGTGTCGAAAAGATAATGCTGGTGTAGATTTTGGCATTTGGACAAACATTACACCGGCTTCTCTTTCCTGCCCATTGGATGTTCATTCCGGAAATGTAGCTCGAAAACTAGGTTTACTCACCCGAAAGCAAAATGATGCGAAAGCATTAACAGAACTTGATGCTGCCTTACGCGCACTAGATGCGAATGATCCTATCAAGTACGATTTTGCGCTATTTGGTTTAGGAGTTTTCGAGGGATTTTGACGTTTGTAGTATCTTTTATTATAAGCCGTAGATGAAAATCTTTAGTCCTGCTTCGGTGGGGCTTTTATTTGGTTAACAAATCTTTGACTTCGATACTTTATGTAGTAAGCCTGATTTTATTCAAATAAAGTACCCATCATCTGCAGTAAAACTTCTAAATTTGAATTTGCTATCTTTGCGGCATCGGTGACCAAAAAAATTGGTCAAACAGATGCAATAAATAACAACCCCAATGAGCACTTTTGAATCCTTTAATCTTCCAAAATCATTGCAAAAAGCTGTTGATGAATTAGGACTAACCACGCCTACTCCTATCCAGGAAAAATCTTTTTCGGTGATTATGTCGGGTCGCGATATGATGGGTATTGCTCAAACGGGTACAGGAAAAACCTTTGCGTACCTCCTACCCATTCTGAAACAATGGAAATTTGTGGCTACAGATACTCCACGAATTGTTATACTGGTTCCAACGAGGGAGCTAGTGGTACAAATAGCGGGCGAAGTCGAAAAATTGACGCAATACTTGTCTGTTCGAACCCTAGGTGTGTATGGTGGCGTGAACATTAATACGCAAAAAAAAGCAGTTTATCAAGGTATAGACGTGTTAGTGGGAACACCGGGACGAATTATGGATTTGGCGCTAGATAATGTAATCAGGTTTGATAGTTTGCAGAAATTGGTAATCGATGAATTTGATGAAATTCTCAATTTGGGTTTCCGTACGCAAGTAACCTCTATCTTAACCATGCTCAAAAATAAGCGGCAGAACATTTTATTTTCGGCTACGATGACCGATGATGTAGATGAAATGCTAGAGGAATATTTTGATTTTCCTGTAGAAGTTTCTTTGGCGGCAAGCGGAACCCCACTAGAAAAAATTGTACAATTGGGATATAAAGCACCTAACTTTTTGACGAAAGTTAATCTGATTATCGAATTATTACAAGATGCAGCTTATGAAAGAGTATTGCTGTTTGTAAACAATAAAAAAACAGCCGATTTAGTGTCTGACAAACTCGAAGAGATTTTTCCAGAACAGTTTGGCACTATTCATTCAAACAAATCACAAAACTACCGTTTGCAAACAATGCAAACGTTTCAAAATGGAGAAATTAGGGGGATTGTAACCACCGATGTTATGGCGAGAGGTTTGGATATTTCGAACATCACTCATGTAATTAATGTGGAATTTCCCGAGGTTCCAGAACAATATATTCATAGAATTGGAAGAACGGGTCGTGCTGATAAATCAGGAATAGCGATTAGTTTCATCGCTCCCAATGAAGAAGAAATTATGATTGGCGCTGAAATACTGATGGAAAAAGAAATCACTTTTATCCCAATGCCAACCAACGTTACAGTAGCGGTTCGCTTATTGGAATTTGAAAAGGACAGAAAAAAAATGAAAGTCATTTTAAAAACCAACAAGTTAGAAGGCGGCGCTTCATTTCACGAAAAAGCAAAGAAAAATTCAAAAGTCAACCTTGGTGGTCCTTCAAAAACAAAGAAAAAAACCGGAACTTCCGTAAACCGAAATATTCTTAAAACTAGAGTCGCAAAAAGGAAAAAGAAATAATTGATAATTGGTACTTGATATTTGACAATTGATTGCTATTTTTGACCTATGGTTTATGTATTGAAAACCGATAAAAATAAACCTCATAGAGGTAAACTTTAAAAGAATGCAATTTAAACATCCCGAGATTCTTTACTTCCTTTTTTTATTGGTTATCCCAATTTTGGTGCATTTGTTTCAATTGCGCCGTTTCAAAAAAGAATATTTCACCAACGTACAATTCCTAAAAGAACTCTCGATACAAACGCGTAAAAGTTCGAATCTTAAAAAATGGCTCTTGCTAGCCACTAGATTATTGCTTTTGACATTTTTGATTTTGGCTTTTGCCCAACCCTTTTTTAGTGCCAAAGACAGTAAAAAATCGAATAACGAAATGTATATTATTTTGGATAATTCCTTTAGCATGCAGGCAAAAGGCAAGAAAGGAGAATTGCTAAAACGTGCCGTTCAAGATTTGTTAGAACACACTCCACAGTCGCAAAACTTTTCGTTGATAACCAATTCTGAAAACTATTGGAACACCGATATCAAATCTATTCAAAAGGATCTACAAGATTTGAAATACAGTGCAACTCCTTTTAGATTGGAAAATTTGATTGCCAAAGTCAACGCGCGTAAATCGGCATTCAACAAAGACATTCTTGTTATTACCGATGCCGTTGGTCTAGAAGAAATGCAAACCAAAAGTTTCAAAAAAGAGGACAATGTATATTTCACAATTCCCGAAGCTGAACAGAAATATAATATTGCCATTGATAGTGTTTTTATCACACAAACTTTAGATAATTTTTATGAAATAGGTGTCAAACTTTCTTCAAATGGAGAGGGTTTAAAGGGTATTCCAATTGCCTTGTATAACAAAAACAAATTGGTTGCTAAAACAATACTCAATTTTGAAACGAATACAAAAACCATCAACTTCACGATACCAAAAGAGGATTTTCATGGCTATGTTGCTATTACCGATAAAGGGTTGGCGTATGATAACACCTATTATTTTAGTATTTCAAAACCTAGTAAAACCAATGTTATAAGTATTGGCGATAATGATAAAAGTAATTTTATTGCCCGAATATATACCAGCGATGAGTTTAATTACACTAACTTTCCAATAGCCAATTTAGATTATAATTTGCTAGAAAAACAAGATGCCATCGTGTTGAATGAGCTTTCAACAATACCACAAGCTTTACAAACAACCATGAAATCGTTTGTGACCAAAGGCGGAAATTTAATTATTATTCCGGCTCAAGAAAACAGTTTTACGGCGTTGAATTCTTTTATGGCAAACTTTGGAGCATTACAATTCAAGGCTCTCACAACTGCTGAAAAGAAAATCACTAAGATTAATTTTAATCATCCTTTATTCAGTACAGTTTTTGAAAAGAAAATTGACAACTTTCAATACCCAACAACTAAAATATCTTTTAATTTGAGTAGTACAACACCCGCTGTATTGTCGTATGATGACCAAAGTGTTTTTTTAACGTCGTTGTCTAATGCCTTCTCATCGGTCTATGTATTTGCAGCGCCAATCAATAAAATCAATAGTAATTTTCAGAACTCACCACTTATAGTTCCCATCTTTTACAACATGTCTCAAAACAGTCAAAAAAGCGGTGTGAATGCCATTATTATTGGCGAAAGCCAACCTTTTGTAGTGGATGCTCAAGTATCAAAAGATGAAATCTTGACGGTAAAAAATGCGGCGGAACGTATTATTCCTGTGCAACAATTATTGAATACCAAAGTAAAAATGACTTTTGGTGACAACCCAAAAGAAGCAGGAAATTTTGGTATCTTTAACAAAGAAAATTTGGTTCAAAACATCAGTTTCAATTACATTAGAACCGAAAGCAATTTGACATTAGCAAATCCAAAAGCTGCAGCCAATTTTAAAGAAATTAATGATATTGAAACTGTGTTCAACACCATTCAAACTGATAGAACTGATACCCAACTCTGGAAATGGTTTGTAATTATAGCGTTACTGTTATTAGTAGTAGAGCTACTCATTCAAAAATTTGTAAAATGAATGTAATCCTCCGAAAAGTCATCATTGTAGATCCAAAAAGTGAGTTTCATAATCAAACCGTTGACGTGAAAATAACGGATGGTATCTTTGAAAAAATTGGAACATCATTAGTCCAAACAACTGCGCATGAAGAATTTCAGTTAGACGGTTTACATATCTCACAAGGCTGGTTTGACACCAGTGTTTCCCTTGGTGAACCTGGTTTTGAAGATAGAGAAACCATTGCTAATGGGTTGGAAGTAGCTGCCAAAAGTGGTTTTACGGGTATTGCATTGCAACCTAATTCTTATCCTATTATTGATAATCAGTCACAAATACATTTTGTAAAACAAAAAGCAAGTAATTCGGCAACCGAATTATTCCCAATTGGAGCGTTGACCAAGGCAAGTGAAGGAAAAGATTTGGCGGAATTATTTGATATGAAAAACGCAGGAGCGATTGCTTTTGGCGATTATAACAAGAGTTTGTCCAATGCTAATCTGATGAAGATTGCTTTGCAATATGTGCAAGATTTTGATGGAATACTCATCGCTTTTTGTCAAGATGAAACACTAAAAGGAAATGGTGTTGCCAATGAAGGAATTGTTTCGACGCGATTGGGACTGAAAGGAATTCCCAACTTGGCGGAGGAAGTAGATGTGGCTCGAAACCTGTTTTTATTAGAATATACTGGCGGAAAATTGCACATTCCAACGATTTCTTCAGCCAAATCGGTATCACTTATAAAAGCAGCAAAGTCCAAAGGAATGCAAGTAACTTGTAGTGTTGCGGTGCATCATTTGGTTTTAACGGATCAAAAATTAGAAGGTTTTGACACCCGTTATAAAGTAGCACCGCCATTGCAAAATGAAGAAAATAGAAAAGCTTTAATTGCCGGCGTTTTAGACAATACAATAGACTGTATTACTAGTGATCATAATCCGTTTGACATCGAGAATAAAAAAATGGAATTCGACTTGTCTAAAGAGGGAACAATCGGGTTGGAAAGTGCTTTTGGATCATTACAAACGATTTTGCCTTTAAAAAAAATAATAGAAAAACTTACTTTTGGTAAAACAATTTTAAATATTGAAAGTCAAATCATTGCAGAAAATAATAAAGTTTCAATTTCTTTATTCACCATTGCAAATAATTGGATATTTGGTAAAGAACATATTTTATCCAAATCTAAAAACTCGGCTTTTCTTGGACAACAAATGAAAGGGAAAGCAATCGGAATTTATAACAAAGGAGCATTAATTTTATCCTCATAACATAATGGAAAATTTAGAAAAATCAAAAAAAACTGCAATCATTGCTTACTTAACCATAATTGGCAGCGTAATTGCGATTTTTATGAATCAAGAAGAAAGCAAAAGTGAATTTGCTTCGTTTCATATCCGGCAAGCGTTAGGCTTGTTTCTTTCCTTTTTTATACTTGGTTATTTTGTAGGTTATGCCAATAGCTGGACGGCCACCTCGGCATTTTATCTTTTTTATTTTGTTTTATGGATTTTTGGTTTCACCGGAGCTTTGCAAGGTTTGAAAAGAGAGTTGCCGTTAGTTGGTGCATTTTTTCAAAATACTTTTAAAAATTTGTAACAATAACTTAAGTTAGCTACCAATGGGGCACTATACTATTTTTAAATGAAGCCTTATATAATACTATTCGCACTAATAACCACAAACTATCTAAATGCACAATCTTTTTCTATTAGCGGCAAAATCGCTACCGAAGCCAACGAAAAAATTGCCCTAACTTCAGTAGAACTTTATCCTGAAAATAATCAAAAAATTTTAAAAGCTGCTGTAACAGATAGCACTGGAAACTATATTTTTTCTGATATTAACACAGGAACATATTTTATCCAAATAAATTATGTTGGTTTTCAAACCTATAAAAGTGCAATTTTCACACTTGTGGATAAAAATATAGAACTCCCACTCATTCAGTTACAAAAATCAACTCAAGAACTTAAAGAGGTTGTCATCAAAAAGCAGAAGCCAATGGTGCAAGTCCTAGCGGACAAAACAGTTTTTAATGTTGAAAATACGATTAACGCCACCGGAACCTCGGGTTTTGAATTATTGCGAAAAGCTCCTGGAGTTGTAATAGATAACAATGATAATTTGATTGTTGAAGGAAAATCGGGTGTTTTGATATATATTGACGGAAAACAATCGTTTTTAAGTGGTTCTGATTTGACAAATTATTTGAAAACCATTCAGTCCGCAGATATTGAAGCCATAGAAATTATTACACAGCCCTCTTCAAAATATGATGCAGCCGGCAATGCCGGAATTATCAACATCAAACTCAAAAAAAATAAAAATTTTGGAACAAACGGAACAATAAGTAATGGAATAAATGTTGGTAAATTTGCAACATCTTTGAGTTCAGTTGCATTTAATAATCGGAATAAAAAGAATAATTTTTATGGAAATTACAGCAACCGCTTTGGTAGAAATTATAGTTTCATTAATATAAATCGATTACAAAGCAATACAATTTTTGACTCGCAATCGTCCAGCGTCAACGAAAATAATGCCAATAATATAAAGATTGGCTATGATTATTATGCCAATACAAAAAATACTTTTGGCATAGTAGTGAGTGGTAATTTCAATAATGGCACTACAATCGGAAACACGAGAACTCCCATAAAATCTGTAAATTCAACAACGTTTGACAGTATTTTAATTGCCAAAAGCAATAGCTATAACAAGAATTACAATTTGTATTCAAACATCAATTACAGGTATCAAGACACCACCGGAACCTCATTAAGTTCTGATTTTGATTATGGAAAGTTTGCGAGCGACAGATCCAATTATCAGCCCAACTTTTATTACAACAACTCCGAAAGTGCTATTTTAAGTCAATCTATAAATTCACAAAACACTCCTATTCAAATTGCTATTTTTTCCTTAAAAAGTGATTATGAGCAAAGATTGTTTAAAGGAAAACTAGGCGCAGGTTTCAAAACTTCGTTAGTTAAAACCGATAATATTTTTGAAGTTTTTAATTATATGAATGGAAATCCTGTTTTTAATCCGCAATTGAGTAATCGTTTTAAATTCAATGAAAACATTAATGCTGTTTATGTAAACTACAACCTAAAATATAAAAAGTATAATTTTCAAGCAGGATTACGAATAGAGAATACTAATTCAGAAGGGAATTTGATTAGCACACAACAAAATGCAAATCAACAAGTTAAAAGAAATTACACCGACTTTTTTCCAAGTGGAGGAGTTACGTATCAAGTCAGTGAAAAAAATTCCTTTGCCTTGTTGTACAGTAGCAGAATTGAAAGACCTAGTTATCAATCACTAAACCCCTTCGAATTTCAAATCGATGAACTATCATTTCAAAAAGGGAATCCTTTTTTGAAGCCACAGTATACTACCAATATAAAGCTAAATCATACGTATAACTACACCTTAAACACTTCATTGAGTTACAGTTACATTACTGACTTTTTTGCCCAAGTTACCGAAGCTGCTGGCACGACTAAAAATTTTTTAATAACCAGAAATGTTGCTAATCAACAAGTTATCAATTTGGGAGTTTCATATCCTTTTAAAATAAAAGAATGGTGGAGTATTTATATGTCTGTCAATGCTTTTCAGAGTAAATACATTGCGACAAGTAGTTCGTTTACTGGTATTACTCAAGAAACCTTGGGTTTGTATGGTCAAAATACTTTTTCGTTGCCCAAGGCCTTTACTTTTGAAGTTTCGGGATGGTTTAGTTCGCCATCTGTTTGGGGTGGAACTTACAAGACGAAAAGTATAGGTTCTTTGGATTTAGCCATTCAAAAACAATTTTTGAATAAAAAATTAAATGCCCGATTAGCAGTTTCTGATGTTTTATTCACTGCGCCATGGAGAGCAAGTTCAAAATTTCCAAATTTAGTTATCAATGGAAATGGTGGAAACGATAGCCGACAAGTACGTTTTAATTTGAGTTATAATTTTGGTAGTGAACAAATTAAAAAAGAAACTAACAGAAATTCTGGTTTAGAAGACGAAAAAAATAGAATTGGAAATTAATATTAGTATGAATTTAACTTTACACCATTTAGTCCGGGAACCGAAAATAAAATTAGATAAAAATCCTCTACTCCTATTGCTTCATGGCTATGGTAGCAATGAGGAAGATTTGTTTTCGTTCGCAAAGCAACTTCCTGATGAGTATTATGTCATTTCCGTACGTGCTCCCTTCGATTTGACAATTGGTAGCTATGCATGGTATGCCATCAATTTTGATGCAGATGAAAATAAGTTTTCCGATGTTGGTCAAGCTCGTGCTTCAAGAGATATCATAGCAGATTTTGTTGATCAACTAATTACAAATTATGCTATTGATGCAGATAATATTACATTGATAGGTTTTAGTCAAGGTGCTATTTTGAGTTATGCTGTGGCATTGTCTTATCCTGAAAAAATCAAGAGATTGGTCGCTATGAGTGGTTATTTGAATACCGAAATTGCATTGAATACTTTTGCGAATAACGACTTTTCAGATCTAAAAATATTTGCCTCTCACGGAACTGATGACCAAGTGATTCCTGTAGATTGGGCAAGAAAATCAATTCCTATTTTAGAAAGTTTAGGAATTAAGGTGTTGTATAAAGAATATCCAATTGGTCATGGTGTTGCGCCACAAAACTTTTTTGATTTTAAAAATTGGTTGCAATCTTAACCAAAAAAATGTTATTGTTCTTCGGTATCGCTCCCCGTTACTTTTTTGCCAATTTCTTCATCACCCGAAAATAAAGTCTTATTAGATTTTTTAAGCAAATACCCTTTTGAAGCTAAAAGCTGCCAATCGTTTAGCATCCAAGATTTTCCTTGTCCGGTTCTTGACAAAACAATAGAAGTTGTATCTTTTGGCAGAAAAATTTCAGCTTTACTGGTATCTTCGTTAAACAACACGTATGCACTTAAGGTTTCATCTTCGTTTGCTGGTTTATCTATTGGATTTAATTGAATACCCGAAAATCCTTTAACACATTCTTTATTCACTTTTGACCAAACATAACCAGCCGATGCTAAGCAACCGTTTTCATCTTTTTCATTTACTAGCGTTGAATCTTTGGCTGTTGTACTTTTCGATGGAATTTTTCCGACAACTTCGTTTTGGTCATTTAATTTACAAGAAAAAACCATCAGGGACACCAGAATAAAGGCAATTATTTTTTTCATTTTAGAGAGAAGGTATTAACTAGTTTAAGGCTGCTGGATACAAATACGAATTCATAATTTCAAAAGAAATGCCATCTTTATCGTCAATGAAATACTTTAATAAAACTTCGCCCCACAATTCACCATTGCTATAATTGGCTATAATCCAGCGGTGGTTTAATAATTTTACTTTATTGATGATAAATTTTTGTTCACCCATTTTGGGTTGATCTGTAAATTTATTTCCCGCCTCATTATCATTATAAGCCAAAAGTGCTTGTTTCACTTTTTCGTCAAAAGCAGCAATATTGGTAACTTTATTTTCTGTCAAATAATTTTGAGCTCTATCATTGTTTTCTAAAGAAAATGCATTGGCATCATATAACTTATCTGTTAACTTACTAATACTGTCTGACAAGGTTTTTGAATTGGAACTGTTTTCTACCTGTATTTCTGGTTTTAGTGTACTATTTTCTTTTGAAGTAAAATATTTATAGGTGAAAACATTCATCAATGCGGCGATGATAAAAAGATATAAGAATAAAGATTTCTTCATATTTTAAATGATAATTTTTAAATTGTCATAGCCCAAAAAAACATTTTTTGGTAAACGTTGTTGTACTTCTTCATGAAAACCCAAAAGATGACTGATGTGAATCAAATAAGCACTTTCTGGATTAACCAAATGTATAAAATCTAATGCATCTTGCAAACTAAAATGCGAATGATGTGGTTCTTCTCTCAAGGCATTCACAACCAGCACTTTCGTTCCTTTCAACTTTTTGATTTCAGCATTATTAATACTTTTTACATCCGTTAAATATACAAAATCATATATCCTATATCCAAAAACTTTTAGATTTCCGTGATTAACTTCAATCGGAATAATTTTGGTAGGTCCAATGTAAAAATTCTTGTTATTCAACACTTCAAATGTTTGAACACTTGGAGCACCTGGATATTTATTTTCGGATTCAAAAATATAACCAAATCTATTACCAAGATTTTCCAAAACACGCTGATGTCCATAAATTGGAATATTCTTTTTTTGCTTAAAGAAAAACGGACGAATATCATCTAAACCCGCAGTATGATCTGCATGTTCATGTGTAAAAAGAATTGCGTCAAGTTGTTTGCAACCCGAAGTTAGCATTTGTTGTCTAAAATCAGGACCGCAATCTATAACAAAAGATTGGTTATCGCAGATAATCCAGACTGAAACTCTTAACCGTTTATCTTTTGCATCTGTGCTTTGACACACGGGATGATTGCTCCCGATAACAGGAATACCTTGTGAAGTTCCGGTGCCAAGAAAATAAACTTGCATAATAGCACGGTTTTTGATTAAAATTTTTAATTAGTTATAAAAGTATTGTATAAATCCAAAACTAATACAAAAATAGGAGTTAATTCTCTTTTATAAAATAGGTATTTTAGTAACTTTGTAACGTTTACAACTATATTATGGTATTATCTGAATCAGACATTAAATTAAAAGGCGATAAAGTTTTTGAGCAAATTCCTTCGTTAAAGGATAAAGCATTGCGAATTAACCTTAATGAGAATATTTACGGAACTTTTGCTGAAATTGGTGCAGGTCAAGAAACCGTCAGACACTTTTTTAGATCGGGTGGCTCATCGGGAACTATTGCAAAAGCAATGTCTGCCTACGATAAAGATTTTAGTGACGCTATCTACGGCATCGAAGATGATGGTCGATATGTGACTGAAAGCCGTTTGAAAAACATGCTTTCGCATGAAGTTGAATTAATCGAAAAGCGTTTAAGCCGAGATAAACATCCTAATAAATTGTTCTTTAGTTTTGCCAACACAGTTTCTACTATTGATTTTGCAAAACAGTTTAAAGGTCACGGATGGGTAGGAATTAAATACCAAGTAGAACCAGATGAAGCTTACAACGAAATTACGCTACACATACGTTTCAAAGAAAATGATGCAAGATTGCAACAAGAAACTCTTGGAGTGCTTGGTGTGAACTTGATTTATGGTGCGTTTTATAAATATAATGATCCAAAAAAATTATTACGTTATCTGTACGACCATTTAGACAAAGATCAGTTAGAAATTGATACAATCAATTTTTCTGGACCTCGTTTTGCTAATGTAGATAATAGATTGATGAGTTTACAATTGGTAAAAAATGGTATGACTGATGCGGTTATGTTTGGTCCCGACGGTCAAAATATCTTACCAGCAGCGATACTTTACAAAAAAAACATTCTCGCTTTAAGAGGCAGTTTTCGTCCTGTTACACAAGTAAACATTGATATGTATGAAAAATCGTTGAAAATGTTTCTTGAAGAAAGCAAAGTAGAAAAAGATAATGCGCTCGTAATTTTTGAAATTACATTATCCAATTTACGTTCAGAAGGAGAAATTGATGAACGCGATTTTATGGATAGAGCAGAACTTTTATGCTCACTAGGTCAAACGGTTATGATTTCGAATTTTCAAGAATATTACAAAGTAGTTGAATATTTTGCGAGTTATACAAAAGCTCGAATGGGCTTAGCAATGGGAGTTAATAATTTGGTTGATATATTTGACGAAAAATACTATCGCCATTTGAGTGGTGGGATATTAGAAGCTTTTGGAAAATTATTTTATCGTGATTTAAAAGTATTTTTATATCCAATGGAAGATGAAAATGGAGAAATTGTAACTTCACAAAACTTGAAAGTACATCCTAGAATGAAAGAGTTGTATAAATTCTTTGCTTATAATGGTAAAGTAGTTGATATCACCGATTTTGATAAAGGTCATTTAAAAATATTCTCTCGTGAGGTACTGAAAATGATTAGTGATGGAACTTCAGGTTGGGAAAAATTGTTACCCCAAGGTATTGCTGAAATCATCAAACAACACTATCTTTTTGGATATAACCCCAACAAAGTTTTACAGAAAGTGGAATAAATGAAGACTTATAAGCAAGTTAAAATTATTAAAAAGTAAATTTAAACATAGAAATAATTTAGACTAATTATCATAATAAATGCCCTAAATATGAGATTCGAGTATTTTTTTGTTATCATATATGTGAATTATATAATTTAATAAAATTATTATGCAAATGTAAATAGAGTGCAAAAATTAATCTTTGTGGCTACATTGTTTAAAATTAATTGACAACTCTAAACTCAAAATCATGAACTTAAAAAGAATTTTTGGAGCTATATTAACTGTTTTAGGTATAGGAAGCCTTATTTATGCAGCACAAGTATTTCTTTCTGCAACAAATAGTACAAGAGATATTAAAACACTCATTATATATGGAGTATTGGGAGTACTTTTCTTTGCGTCGGGCATTAGTTTAGTACGTACCACAAAAGATGAGTCCTAGGCTTTAAATATTATTTGCACGATTGTCAAATATTAGCCGCTTACTTAAGTTTATCTTTAAAAATATTTAATTTTTTGACTTAACAATCTTTTATTGTGACTTGATATTCGTTTTCAAAATAAGAGCATGGATACATTTGAATTTGAAAAATCTAAATTTGACATTACAGTTTAGATATTGCATTATATAATAAATGTTGTGGTAATTCAAATTAATATTAAAAAAATAAAAGATAACATTCCTGATTTCTCTTTTATTATTCCTAACTTTCATGACAATAGCATTTTTTTGGCAATTATTCCATGTAAATTATTGACTATTCAGTCAAAATAACTATTAAAACCCATAAATTAAAATTAGTAATACGTGAAATAATTTTTTATTCTTTTTCATATTATATAAATTTTTTCTGTTAATAAAGAATTTAAAATGATGTCCACAATTTTAAAAATGAATTAAAAATGAATTAAAAATTATTAAATAATAATTTTGCTTTAACTTTTAACACACAAATAAATTACGGCATATTCGAAATAAAAATAAAATTTTAATTTAAAATAATCAATACAAATCAGTACCTATCAAACAAACTATTAATAATGAAACTATACACTAAATATATGGTCAGCCTGCGTTGTAAAATGTTAGTCAAAGAAGAATTGATTGTCCGTAATTATTCATAATTAATAAAAAAGTATTATATTTGAAATAAAAAGCAATGAATTTATTCAGTTTTACAGCAAATTTCGGGAGCGAAGAATCATGTAGACTTCATTTTAAAGAAGAAAGAGATAAAATAGGAGTTGAATGTAAATGCGGAAGCAAAGAGCATTTTTGGATAAAAAGTGTCTGGAGTTATGAATGTAAAAAATGTAGAAGTAGAACTTCTTTACGAAGTGGCACCATAATGCAAAGTTCCAATTTATCTTTCTTGATTTGGTATAAAACGATGTTTTTAATGACTGCAACCAAGAAAGGTTTTTCGAGTAAAGAAATTCAAAAACAGCTTGGATTAAAACGATACGAACCAGTTTGGGCGATGGTTCATAAGCTGCGAAAAGCAATGGGCAATAGAGATGCTCGTTATACTTTGGAAGGAATGATAGAATTTGACGAAGGTTATTTTACTGTTGCATCATCAGAAATAGAACAAGACAAAGGAATTCGTGGTCGAGGTGCGGTAGGAAAAATGAATACCGCAATTATGGCAGAGTCAACAGTTTTAGAAGATATTGAAACAGGAAAGAAATCAAATCAATGCAGGTATTTTAAAGCAAAAGTTTTGACAGATCATACCGCTGAACAGATAAATGAAACTATAAAAGAATCAATTTCAGAGAAAAGTATTCTTTTTACAGACAAAAGCACATCCTATATTGACATTGCAGATTTTGTAGAAATACACATAACAGAAAAGTCTAATAAAGAAACAACAACAGAAACTTTAAAATGGGTTCATATTGCAATAAGTAATGCAAAGCGAAATTTCCTAGGTAATTACCATAAAATAAAAGGAAAACACCTTCAATTATACCTAAATGAGTTTGTTTACAAGTTAAATAGAAGATATTTTGAAGAAAAACTATTCGATAGGCTAGTAATTGCTGGCATTACAGGGTTATGAGTAAAAACAGACAATCAAAAATCGAAATGATTCATTACAACGATGAACTACCCAAAGTAAACTATTCTGAATATATTAGTAAAATAATGGGTTTTATAACAATTACCTTGCCAATATATTTTCGGAAATTAAAGGAATTACTATTGAACATTATATTATTGCCCACAAAATTGAAAAGGTAAAAAAATTATTACTCTATGATGAACTTAACCTTACAGAAATATCATATAAAATGAACTATAGAAGCGTTTCGCATTTATCGACTCAATTTAAAAAAGTAACTGGTTTAACAACTACTTTATTTAAAAATCTTAAAGCTAAGAAAAGAAACACGCTTGATGAAGTTTGACTTAAAACAGTAAATTTTAAAATTTTAATAGAATTATCTTAATTAAAAACAAAACCATTAATAAAATCTTTTTAAACAAACTATCTTGAAACTTTATATAAAATACATGGTCAGCAATCGTTGCAAAATAATAGTTAAAGAAGAACTCAAGAAATTAGGCTTGCATTTTATCATTGTTGATTTGGGTGTAGTTGACATTATGGAAAACATTTCTGATGAAAAAAGAGCTTTACTCAAAGCAGGTTTATTAGAAACAGGTTTGGAACTTATGGATGATAAAAGAGCCATAATGATTGAAAAAATAAAAAATGTAATCATAGAAATGGTTCATCATTTAGACGAGCCTATTAAAGTGACTTTTTCAGAATATTTAAGTGAAAAATTGAATCAAAATTATACGTACCTCGCCAACTTATTTTCGGAAGTACAAGGCACCACTATTGAACAATTTTTGATTTTGCATAAAATAGAACGCATTAAAGAACTCATCATTTATGACGAGTTGAATATTACAGAAATAGCTTGGAAAATGAATTACAGCAGTGTGGCGCATTTGTCCACCCAATTTAAAAAAGTAACCGGTTTAACGCCATCACATTTTAAATTACTAAAAGATAAAAAAAGAAGCCCAATAGAGGAACTAGGCAATTAATCTTAATTCAAAAAAAATGATTTTACCTAATATATCAGAAAAACATAAGAACATATTTAGCAATCTATTCTTTGATATTTTTGAAAATAGCACCATTGGAATGGCTTTTACTGATGTAAAAAGTTCAAAATTTCAATACGCAAATAAGTCATTTTTACAATTTTTTGGCTATACCAGAGAAGAAATCATAGGAAAAACATCTATAGAATTAGGGATTATAACACCCCAAATTAGAAACCAAATCCTTTTGAAATTAAAAAAACAAGAAGGATTGAACAATTTCGAAATAGAACTTAAAAATAAAAAAGGAGATTCTATTTGGTTTCTTGTATCCATTCAAGTCATTAATTCCGAAGGTAATGAATACAATCACAGTTCATATATAGATATTACAAATCAAAAGAAATCTACTGCAGAGTTGGTATTGGCAAACAAAGCCTTGGCTTTTCAAAATGAAGAAAAAGAAAAACGCGCCGCCGAACTCGTTATTGCCTATAAGGAACTTGCCTATCAAAACGATGAAAAAGAAAAACGTTCAGACGAATTAAATATCGTCAATATAGAACTAGAACATCTAAACACCGAAAAAGGAAAGCGTGCTGAAGAATTACAGGTAGCCAATAAAGAATTAGAATACCAATACAAAGTAAAAGAAAAACGTGCTGCCGAGTTAATCATCGCCAATAAAGAATTGGCTTTTCAAAACAAAGAAAAAGAGAAACGAGCCGTTGAATTAATTATTGCTAACAAAGAATTATTATTTCAAACTGGTGAAAAACAAAATCGTGCCGACGAATTGCTGATTGCCAACATTGAACTTAAATTTCAAACCCTCGAAAAACAAAAAAGAGCTGATGAATTAATCATTGCCAATAAAGAATTGGTATTTCAAAAAGATGAAAAACAAAATCGAGCCAACGAACTAGTTATTGCAGACAAAGAACTTAATTTTCAAAATGAAGAAAAAGAAAAAAGAGTATTTGAAAACAAAGAGTTGGAAGCCTATAATTACTCACTAAAATTAGCGTCACAATATTCTTTAAGTCTTATCGAAGCTAGTCGAGACCCTTTGTTTACCATCAGTCCACAAGGCAAAATCACCGATACCAATCAAGCCTCTGTGAGAGTAACAGAGGTTTCAAAAGAGAATTTGTTGAACACTGATTTTACCAACTATTTTACCGAGCCCGAAAAAGCTAAAAAAGGATATGAAGAAGTTTTCTCCAAAGGTTTTGTGGTGGATTATCCATTGGTTTTAAAAGACGGAAAACTAACAGATGTATTGTTTAACGGCGCAGTTTACAAAGATGAAAAAGGTAATATTATTGGTGCCGTTGTAGTAGCCAGAGATATAACCGAACAAAAAAAATCTGAAAAAGAATTAATTGAATCCAAGACTTTCGCAGAACTCGCATCATCACTTGCCGATGAAGCAAAAATTATTGCAGAAGCTGCAACGACTAAAGCTAATGAAGCCGTAAAATCAAAACAACAATTTTTATCTAATATGAGTCACGAAATTCGGACACCAATGAATGCCATTATAGGGTTCACCAAAGTGGTACTCAAAACCGAATTAACTGCCAAACAAAAAGAATATTTAACAGCCATCAAAATGAGTGGTGATGCCTTAATTGTACTTATAAATGACATACTTGATTTAGCAAAAGTAGATGCCGGAAAGATGACTTTTGAAAAAACACCCTTCAAACTAAAAATGTCGATCAAAGCAATGTTACATCTTTTTGAAACTAAAATTCAGGAGAAAAATTTAAAATTAGTGACTCATTATGATACTGCTATTCCTGACGTTTTGGTGGGCGATCCAGTGCGTTTGCATCAAATAATTCTAAATTTGGTAAGCAATGCTGTCAAGTTTACAAACGCAGGAAAAATTACTGTAAGTGTACAATTAATTTCTGAAACCGATGAGAATGTGGCAATAAAATTCTCTGTGACCGACACAGGCATTGGCGTAACCGATGATAAAATCGAAAAAATATTTGAAAACTTTCAACAAGCTACTAGTGGCACTTCTCGAATATTTGGTGGAACGGGTTTGGGATTAGCAATCGTTAAACAATTGGTTGAAGCACAAAATGGCACTATTGAAGTAGAAAGCACCATTGGTAAAGGCTCTATTTTTAGCTTTGTTATTTATTTTGATAAAACACAAGTTGAGGAAGTTTTAGAACCCGAAATTTTGGAAATTGATACCGAAATTAAAAATACCAAAATATTAGTTGTTGAAGACATGGAACTCAACCAACTGTTAATGAAAACATTGTTGGATGACTTTGGTTTCGAATGCGAAATTGCAGCCAACGGTAAAATTGCAATAGAAAAATTAGTAAAAAATTCCTATGATATAATCTTAATGGACTTACAGATGCCTGAAATGAATGGGTTTGAAGCAACGGAATACATCAGACAAAAGATGAAGTTAACCCTGCCAATTTTAGCCCTTACAGCCGATGTAACCACAGTTGATGTAGCCAAATGTAAATCCGTCGGGATGAATGATTACATCTCTAAACCTGTTGACGAACGATTGCTTTACAGCAAATTATTGAGCTTCATTAAAAAACCAAACTCAATCACCGATAATCAAATAAACGAAAACAAAGAAATACCAACTGTAAAGTATGTCGACTTGAGCTATTTGTCTCAACTTACCAAAGCCAATGCCAAATTAATGACAGAAATGATAGAGGTGTATTTAAAACAAACACCGCCATTACTAACCTCAATGAAACAAAGTTTTAAAGATAAAGACTGGAAATTATTAAAAGCAACCGCTCATAAAATTATCCCTTCTTTTGCCATCATGGGCATCAATCCTCAATATGAAGAACTTGCAAAAAAAATTCAAGAATATGCTGAAAAACTAGACCTAGCTGTAGAATTAAATGATATGGTGACAGAATTAGAAGAAGTATGTCTACAATCGTTTATAGAATTAAAAAATGAATTAATAAATTTAAAAAAATAAGCATGAAAACTGATACTAAAATTAAACTCTTCCTTGTAGATGATGATGCAGTTTTCTTGAAAGCAATGGAAATACAATTTATGGAACATGCAGACTTTGAGATAGAAACCTTTCCTACTGGAGAACTTTGCATTAAAAATTTGACAAAAAAACCTGATATTATTATTTTAGATTATCATCTTGACGGTATTGTTAAAAATGCTATCAACGGTATGCAAACGTTAGATAAAATAAAAGAATTTAATGCCGGTATACCTGTAATAATGCTTTCCAGCCAAGATAAAATTGAAGTTGCAGTGAGTTGTATACACCACAAAGCTTTTGATTATGTGGTAAAAAGTGAAACCTCTTTTGTAAGGTTACAAAAAGTAATTTCCACTTTTTTTAAATATCAAAAAATGGAAAATGAACTCAATTGGTACATGGAAAGAATGTAATTATTTAGAATATAACATAATTGATAACGTGTGAATTATAGAAACTAACACGCTAATCATATAACAGATTTATTCGTATTTCCTGCCACCTTTGTAATAATAAATCAATATTCATTAATACAAACCAAAAATGGCAACTACAGGAAATAAAATCGGGATTTGGATGAATCATTCCATAGCACATTTAATGGAACACGCTAATAATTCTTTTGAAATTAAAACCATCGAATCCAAGTTTACTCATCAAGAAAAAGTAAACAGCCTCCTAATAGGCGAACTTCAAATGCACAAAAAAGAACAAGAAGAACAAACCAAGTATTATAAGAAACTTACGAATATTGTCAAAAAATATAAAGAAGTTATTCTTTTTGGACCAACAAATGCTAAACAAGAACTTTTTAATGTTATTGCTTCCGATAATCGCTTTGAACACATCAAAATTGAAGTAAAACAAACCGATAAAATGTCTCCAAATCAGCAACATGCTTTTGTAAAAGAGTTTTTCCAAAAATAATTAAATTCTGCTAACGATGAAAACAGTACTGAACATTTATCCGAATAAAATTTTAAACAATCACATTATTAGAAAAATGGATAAAAACAAACATGTTTCAAACGAAGTTTTGCGTAAAGAAGCTATTAACGAATTAAAAAGAATTTACTGGTATGAGAAAGAACTTTTAATCGTAATTCCAATGCTTTTAAAAAGTGCTACAACATTTGAGTTGGTTGATTCGCTTACTTTACTACACCAATATACAAGAGAACATATAAAAGTATTAGAGAAAAAATTTCCCAAGATTAGTAAAACTGAATTAGAAAACAAACTGATATAAAACTTTTTGGTTAGTTGATAACAAATGTTAATTCGTTTGTTATGAGTCCTGTCTATAGGTTACGGCAGGACTTTTTTTTCGGAAAATATTTATGTGTGAATAACGCAACTAAAAATTATAGTTATATAACATACCAGTGATCAATCCTACCAACCTTTGTACAAATAATATAACAAAAAAAACATGAAAAAATTACTACTATTATGTATTTGCCTAGCGGCAACATTTACCACAAAAGCTCAAACCGAGGACATGAAATGGAACGTCGGACTTCATGGCGGAATCATTCAGTATCATGGCGATTTGGGCAGGGACTGGTACAAAACTGATAAAACTATGTATGGTTTTGCTGGTATTAGTGTTTCTAGATATTTATGGAAATACATCGATTTGAACGGAGTTTATACCAGAGGAACCTTGGGATATAATAGCGGTGTTACTGGATATAAGAGTGATTTTAGCGCGGCAACAATCAATTTAAGATGGAACTTTGTAACGTCAGATTACGTGATTAGACCTTATGTATTTGGGGGAGTTGGTTTAATACTATTTGACAGACAACTTAATTTTCATAAAGAAAAAATCGATTCTGCATTGCCAACAGCCGGTGGAGGTATAAACATCAGGTTAAGCCCAGTGATGTCTTTAAATCTTCAGGAAACATTCATGTTTACTAATAATGACAGCAGAGATGGCATTATTGCTGGTAAAAATGATGATTATTTGATGCACATGGTCGGATTGACTTTCAATTTTGGAAGCAAAAAAGATGCCGATAATGATGGTATTAGTGATAGTAGAGATAAATGCCCAGACACTCCAGCTGGTGTTGCAGTTGACAAAAATGGATGTCCGCTTGATAGAGATAATGATGGCGTTGCCGATTATTTAGACAAATGTCCAGATGTGGCAGGAAATGCATTAATGAACGGTTGCCCGGATAAAGATAATGATGGTGTGATGGATTCAGAAGATCGATGCCCAGATACTAAAGGAACAATTGCTTTAAAAGGTTGTCCCGATAGTGATGGTGATGGAGTTGCCGATTTAGATGACAAATGTCCAAACACAAAACCAGGCACCAAAGTAGATGAAACTGGTTGTCCGTTAGACAATGACAAAGATGGTGTATTGAACGATGATGACCGTTGCCCAGATACCTTTGGTATTGCTAGTTTAAAAGGTTGTCCAGATTCTGATGGAGATGGTGTAGCTGATATAGACGACCGTTGTCCAAATGCAAAAGGAACAATAGAAAATAAAGGTTGTCCAGAAATAGCCAAGCAAGATATTGTGAGAATAACTTATTTAGGAAGTAAACTTTTCTTTGAAAATAATAGTGATAAATTAAGAGTAGCTTCGTTGACATCATTAGATGAACTTACAAAAATTCTTAACAAATATGAAGGTGCTAATCTATTCATAGATGGTCATACAGACAGCAATGGTTCTGATGCTTCAAACTTGACGCTTTCGCAAAAACGTACTGAATCTGTAAAAGCTTATTTGGTAACAAAAGGTATTGCTGCTTCTCGTTTAAGTGCGACAGGTTTCGGAGAAAGCAAACCAATTGCTGATAACAAAACCTCATTAGGTCGTGCCAAAAACAGACGAGTAGAATTAAGAACGGCTTACTAGATAATACAACTGTTTGCTCTAATTTCTCTAAAAAGGTTGCCTCAAAACGAGGCAACCTTTTTACATATACTACTGTTCAACAATAGATAAAGTGTGAATAATATAATTTATTGACAGATTTGTATAACAGCATTAAAGAGAATTAAAACGAATTTTATAATTATAAACAATCCACTTTGCTTACCAAAATAAACGAAGGGAAATTTAATTAATCTTATAAAAATAATCCAATGAAAACATTTTCAAAAGTAAATTTAGTTATGGTTCTACTAGTATTTACATCCTTCATATTCGCAAATACTGTTACGCCTGTAATTACAAATTCAACAATTAATGCACCATCAGAAGCGGCAAAAACCGAAGTATTACTCAATCGGCTCAATGACATAAAAAACATGGATAAAACCAACTTATCCCGAGCAGATAAAAAAGACTTAAGAAAAGAAGTAAAAGTCATAAAAGGTGAAATGAAGAGAAGCAGTAACGGAATTTATCTATCCATCGGCGCAATTATAATCATAGTTCTGGTATTGATTTTAATTTTATAAAATTAATCACTATTACCATGATAAATATCATAAAAGAAGGCATATTACTGCAAAAAACGGAACTCGATTTTGAAAATCAAGGCGTCTTAAATCCAGCTGTCATAAGAGATGGCGAGTTTGTGCACCTTCTTTACAGAGCGGTTCGTAAAGGAAATTATTCAAGCGTTGGTTACTGTAAACTTAAAGGTCCTTTATTTATTGAAAAAAGAGATGTTAAACCGTTGCTATCTCCCGAATTTGATTATGAATGTCATGGAATTGAAGATCCAAGAATTGTAAAAATTGAAGATATATATTATTTGACTTTTACAGCTTACGATGGTGTAAATGCCTTGGGTTGTTTGGCCACTTCAAAAGATTTAATTCATTTTCAAAAAAAAGGTATAATTGTTCCGCAAATAACTTACCAGGATTTCAATGCATTAATTGGCGCAAAAGGAATTAGCAACGAAAAATATTACCGTTACAACCAACACGATCATATTATTGAAAAAGAAGGAACTCCAATGCTGATTTGGGATAAAAATGTTATCTTTTTTCCACGAAAAATTGGAGGTAAACTATGTTTTCTTCATCGAATTCGTCCTGAAATCCAGATTGTAACTTCGTTCGACACAGTTGAAGAATTAACCCCAGAATTTTGGAAAAATTACTTTACACATTTTAACGATTATGTCGTTTTAAAACCCAAATACGCGCATGAAGTGAGTTATATTGGCGGTGGTTGTCCTCCTATAGAAACAGAATATGGCTGGTTACTAATTTATCATGGTGTTCACGATTCGTTAAAAGGCTATGTTTATTCTGCTTGCGCTGCATTGTTAGATATAAATAATCCACAAAAAGAAATAGCCAGACTACCCTATCCGCTATTTGTGCCCGAGTTTCATTGGGAAGTAAAAGGTGAAGTAAACAACGTTTGTTTCCCTACTGGAGCGGTTGTTTTTGATGAAACCTTATACATTTATTATGGCGCTGCCGATGAAAGAATTGCTTGTGCATCTATGAATTTATCCGAATTGTTACAAGAAATAATGCTTAATACTATTTCCAATGAAAAATAAAAACCTTCACACTGCTTCTACTGAAAATATGCCAGAACTAGTATTTGTTACCTCCTATCCATCACGTGAATGCGGTATTGCTAATTATTCTCAAGATTTAATTGGAGCTTTAAAAAATAAATTTGAAAAATCTTTTAAAATTAATATTTGTGCTTTAGAACAACAGAATTACAAACATTTATACCCAAAAGAAGTCAAATATATTTTAGAAACAGATAATAAGAAATCATATAAAAATACTGCTGCAAGTATCAATGAAAACATAGCCATTCAACTAATACTCATTGAGCACGAATTTGGCTTATTCAAAAACAATGAAGACGATTTTATTAGTTTTTTACAAGAGCTTAAGAAACCTATTATAATTGCTTTTCATACTGTTTTACCACAGCCTAAAGTGTTATTGAAAAAGTTAATCAAAAATATCGATTCTTTGGTTCAAAGTATTATTGTAATGACTAATTCGTCTGCTAAAATACTGACAAACGATTATGGCATCAATTCAGCAAAAATTACTATTATTCCACACGGAACGCATTTAGTAGAGCATTTGGACAAAGCAATTTTAAAGGAAACGTATAATTTATCAGGACGAATAGTATTAGCAACTTTTGGCTTATTAAGTTCAGGAAAAGGTATCGAAACTACGATTAATGCGTTGCGAATTATTGTCAAAAGACATCCAAACGTACTTTTTTTAGTTATAGGAAAAACACATCCTACTGTCGTAAAAGAAGAAGGTGAAAGGTATCGTGATACACTTGAAGCAACAATAAAAAAAATGAACCTGCAAAACAATGTCAAATTCATAAATCAATATGTTCCATTGGCAGATTTACTTAAATATTTACAACTTACAGACATTTATTTATTTACTTCCAAAGACCGAAATCAGGCCGTAAGCGGAACCTTTTCGTATGCTTTAAGTTGTGGTTGCCCTATAATCTCTACGCCTATTCCTCATGCTGTTGAAGTGTTGCAAAACGAAACCGGTATTATTGTCGATTTTGAAAACCCAAAACAACTCGCCCGAAAAGTCATTGAATTAATAGAAGACGAAGCATTCTGTTCATTAATTTCTGCAAATGGAATACACAAATTAGCACCTACGGCTTGGGAAAACTCGGCGATTGCGCACTCTTTACTTTTTGATAGTATTTCTAAAACATCTTTGGCATTACAGTACAAAATACCTAAAATCAATCTGAATCATATCAGAAACCTGACTACTGATTTTGGAATGATTCAGTTTTCTATAATAAATCAACCCAATCTCGAATCTGGGTACACTTTAGATGATAACGCGAGAGCTTTGGTGGCACTGTGTCAACATTATGAAATATTAAAAAATAAATCAGATTTGATTCTGATACAACTTTATTACAACTTTATTAAACACTGTTTGCATGAGGATGGATATTTTTTGAATTATGTAGATAAAAACAAGAAATTTACCAAACAAAACAACGAAACAAATCTTTCTGATTCAAACGGCAGAGCGATATGGGCGTTAGGTTATTTAATTTCTATCGGTCATCTGTTACCAAAAGATTTGATTGATGATGCAAAAATAACTATGAAACTATCGTTGTCAAATGTTTTGAAAATTCATTCCCCAAGAGCAATGGCTTTCATCATTAAAGGCATTTATTATAGTAATAAAAAAAACGCATCAAATGACAATTTACTTATCATGAAACATTTGACTGATAAATTAGTCCAAATGTACAAACATGAAGCTAATCAAAACTGGCAATGGTTTGAAAGTTACTTAACATACGGTAATAGCATTTTATCTGAAGCAATGTTATGTGCATATATTACATTAGATATACCTATTTATAAAGAAATCGCAATACTCTCTTTTGATTTTTTAGTTTCTAAAATTTTTAAAGAAGATAGCATCAAAGTAATTTCAAATAAAGGATGGCTGCACTATGGAGAGGAAAATTATGAACCAAAAATTGGTGGTGAGCAACCAATTGATGTAGCCTATACAATCATGGCGTTGAGTAAGTTTTATGATGCTTTTGGTGATGAAGATTATTTGCAAAAAATGAAAATCGCATTTAATTGGTTTTTAGGAAAGAATCATTTGAATCAAATTATATATAATCCTTGCACAGGCGGCTGTTACGATGGTTTAGAAGAAGATTATATCAATCTCAACCAAGGTGCCGAATCAACTGTTAGCTATCTAATGGCTAGATTAACCATGGATAAGTATCAGGAAAAAGACACTTCAAAATTTCCAAAACTGGCTTTACAAAGGGTTCCGAAAACACATAAAAATTTACATTATGTTCCACTTTAAAACTTAAAATTATGCCTTTACAAAAAAAACAAAAAGTGACATCTAAAAAACAGGAGATGTTAAAAAATTCTACTATCGCAAATACTAGTAATAAATCGCCTTATTCTAAACAAAATATCAAAAAGAAAATAAATGAATTCGGTGATAGCGATTCCTTTTAACAAAATTTATAAAATTTAATATTATGATTGCTATGCCAAAAATAGGGATAACAGAAATCAACTTAAAGAAAAGCGCCTCACTTTTGTCAATTATATTGTCTGATGAGATGACATTGTATGTAAAAACCAGAAAATTTCACTGGAATATAACGGGCAACAGTTTCATGGAATTACACAAATTGTTTGAAATGCAATACAAACAATATGAAGAAATAATTGATGAAGTTGCAGAAAGGATTAACACTTTAGGAAGCAAAACTATTGGAACTATGATAGAATTCGCTAACTTGTCACGATTAGAAGAAAACGAAAACAAATATCCCATTCAAAAGGAGATGATTTCAGAGCTTTTAAACGATAATGAAACGCTGATTACCGAAATTAGAAAAGATATTGATGTATGTTCCAATGAAAATCATGATGCTGGAACAGCCGATTTATTAACAAAAGTATTACAGCAACACGAAACAATAGCTTGGATTTTAAGACGCTATTTGAATTAGACTAAAAATATATATGATTCCAGGATTAAAAAACATATTTATAGATACGGGTTCGATTTCTTTATTTACCGCAAGGTTTTTCAAAGAATTATTTAAACCGCCATTTCAAATAAATGAATTCTTTAGGCAGAGTTATGCTGTAGGTTATAAATCATTACCCCTTGTAACCATTACAGGTTTTATTATGGGTTTAGTACTTACTATTCAATCACGTCCTACATTGGCAAAGTTTGGTGCCGAATCTTGGTTGCCTGGCATGGTTTCGCTTTCACTAATACGTGAAATTGCTCCTGTTATTACAGCGCTAATTTGTGCAGGAAAAATTGCTTCCGGAATAGGTGCCGAATTAGGTTCGATGAAAGTAACCGAACAAATTGATGCCATGGAAGTTTCGGCAATCAATCCTTATAAATATCTTGTGGTAACTCGCATTTTAGCTACTACATTAATGATTCCAATTTTGGTGATTTATGCCGATTTAGTTGGGATTTTTGGCGGATATGTTGGCTATAATGTTCATGGCAGCATGAGTTTCTATCGCTACTTTGGTGGTGTTTTTGAGCATCTTGAATTCCTAGATGTTATACCTGCAACGATTAAAACTTTATTCTTTGGTTTTTTTATTGGGCTAATTGGTTGTTATAAAGGATTCAATGCTTCAAACGGAACAGCAAGTGTTGGTATCGCTGCCAATTCGGCTGTAGTGACAGCATCACTTTCTATATTCATCATAGACATGCTTGCGGTTCAAATAACTGATTTATTTTTCTAATGGAAAAAAATTTACCTGTAATAGAAATTTCCAATTTACATAAAACCTTTGGTGAGAACGAAGTTCTTAATGGCGTGAATATCATAGTAAACAAAGGCGAAGATGTGGTAATACTTGGTCGTTCAGGTTCTGGAAAATCAGTAACTATAAAATGCTTGGTTGGACTGGAAAAGGCTGATCAAGGCATCATAAAAGTTTTTGGAACCGACATCACCAAACTTAGTAACAATGAACTCAATACTATTAGAACACGTATGGGATTTATGTTTCAAAATGGAGCTTTATACGATTCGATGTCAATAAGACAAAACCTTACTTTTACCCTAAAACATCACGATAAAAACAGCTCCAAACAAACCATAGAAACCGAAATAACAGAAGCTCTTGATAACGTAGGTTTGTTGGATGCAATTGACAAAATGCCATCGGAACTTTCGGGCGGAATGCGAAAACGAATTGGGATGGCACGAACATTAATCATCAAACCTGAAATTATCTTGTATGACGAACCTACATCGGGTTTAGACACCATAACAGCAAGAGAAATAAGTGAATTGATGGTTTCTATTCAAAAAAAATACAAAACCACATCGCTCATTATCACACACGATATGGCTTGCGCCAAATTAACGGGCAAAAGAATTATGATTTTAAAAGATGGCATTATCAATGCCGAAGGCACCTATACTCAATTGGAAAAAAGTGAAGATCCTTGGGTAAAATCCTTTTTTATATAATTTAAAAATAACAGCTATGATAAAAAAATCAGCGTATATCTGGAAGCTAGGAATGTTTGTCATCATTGGCATGATACTTTTTATGATTTCTATTTATTTAATTGGTAGTAACAAAAATTTATTTGGTGAAACATTTATGTTAAACACCAGATTTAAAAATGTTAGTGGACTGAAAGTAGGCAACAACGTTCGCTTTTCTGGAATCAATGTGGGCTCTGTACAAGCAATTGAATTTATCTCGGATACATCCGTGGTTGTGCTTGCAGTTATTAAAGAAGAAGTACATAAATACATCAAAACAGATGCTATGGCTAGCATAGGTTCTGACGGATTGATGGGCGACAAAGTATTAACTATTTCGCCCGGAACTGCGTCAAAAGTTATTGTGAAAAATAATGCTTTTATTGCATCAACAAAAGCTGTAGAAATGGAAGATATTATGAAAAGTGTCAAAGTTATTGTCGACAATGCGCAATACATAACTGCTGATTTAGCGGAATTCACCTCCAAAATGAATAATAAAAATAGTATGCTTTCTAAACTAGTCAATGATGACAAAATGGGAAAATCGCTTGATGCTACACTTAAAAATATTAAAAATGCTTCTAATGGTTTAAACGAAAATATGGAAGCTGCTAAACATAACTTTTTATTACGCGGCTATTTCAAAAAGAAAGAAAAAGAAGCCGAGAAAAAGAAACAAGAATTGATTGATAAGAAGAGTTCGGAAAAGAAGAAATAAAATGAGAATAATGCAATTTAATATCAAGATTGTATAACCTGCAAAGTGGTGTTTTTTTTTGACCTTTATAGTGTTGCTAAAATTCATTTACAGCTTAAAGAAAAAATAATTATTTCAGACGTAGTAAAAACAAAAAAAAAAAAATCCCGCAACTAAAGCTCAAAAAGTAGTTGACAATCACAAGAAAGCTGCAACTCATCACGAAACCGCTGCATTAAATCACAACGAAGCGGCTAAACATTTTGAGAACGGAAACAAAGATTTGGCGAAGGTTTCCAACATAAAAGCCAAAAGTCAAACGAAAATGGTCAAAAAACATCAAAAGAAAAACTCGAAGAAATACGATTCAATTCAAAAATAATCAATCGCTCAATAGCTATTAATTAAAGCACCCCAATAAGGTGCTTTTTTTAAAATTATAAAAATTATGCTTTTAGAACAAACATTAAACGAGAAAATCTTAAAAATTACTACCAAAATTAGCAATGATAATCCTGAATTGCTAAAGTATTTGAATGAAATGACAGTTACCATTCCAGATGTTAACAATCCAGAAATAAACATTAAAGTTTTGCAAGATTATTACAACTCACTGGAAGAAATGCTCAAAAAATATATTACAAATCATCAAATAATATGATAATTTTGTCCCCAACAATTTATTTAAATTATGAAAAAAACCTATATCGTTATTGAACGTACTTTCGAAAAACTCACGTTAGCAGCAACCAAAATTTTGGGCAATTCTCTAACTTTTATTTTGGCATTTTGTATAGTGATTTTTTGGTGGACCAAAGGTTTATTTATATCTAATAATTTACACCAGAATATTGGTGATTTTATCTTTGGAACCACTTTTTTAAGTTTGTTTATTATCCAAAAATCATTTAACCGTTATTCTGCTTTGGTTCATTTAAAAATGAATGAATTAATATCATCGCATGAAACAGCTAATAATGCTGTGATGGATACTAACGAAAAAACAGAACATGAAATAAGAGAACTGGCAAGAGAGTATATCGAAATGCAAGAGGAAATTCTCATTGAAGAAGAATCGGAAATACTTCTATCTGAAGACGATAGTGATACTCAAAACAAATCTGCTACTTAAGTGTGAATCATATAATTATTTTGCCAAATTGTATAAACACATTTACCAGCCAAAATAATACTTTTGTAATATCATATCAACTTAAAAAAAAAAAAATGAACAATTTACTCTACACCATAGCCGTTGTGCTACTTATTTTATGGGCTATTGGCTACTTTGCTTACAGTGCAGGTGCCATTATACACGTTTTACTTCTTATTGCAGTTATAGCGATAATTTTGAGACTTATACAAGGAAGAAATATTTAATAATTAAATAATTAAAATTATGAATGCAAGTAAAGTAGTATTAGGAGTTTTAGGCGGCATAGCAGTGGGTGCTATTGCAGGAGTTCTTTTTGCCCCAGACAAGGGTACAGAAACAAGAAAAAGAATTATGAAAAAAGGAAGTGATTATTCCAACGATCTTAAAAATAAATTTGAAGATCTATATGGAAATATTACTAACAAATATGAGAATGTGATGGATGATGCTAAAGAATTTGTATCTGATCATCAAGAGAAATTAAGATAATTATATTCTCATACTACATGGAAAATAGCGCCTCAACAATTAAAAATTTAGTCGAAAGAATTGAGCAGTATAGTAAAACCTCTATCGATTTATACAAGTACACTGCCATTTATAAAACTGCAGCGCTATTTTCCTTTTTAGCCGTAAAATTTATATTTACCTTAATAATATTCGCAGTTTCATTGCTGTTTACAATAGCATTGTCGCTGTTGATAGGCGATGAATTAGGAAAAACAGCTTACGGCTTTTTAGTTATGGGATTGTTTTATTCCTTATTGGGAATTATTATTTTTATTTTTAGAAAACCTTGGATTCAAGTAAAAATGAGTAATTCAATTATTGAAAGTTTTGAAACAAATGAAAAACCATGAAAACTATAAATAAAATGGATTTGTTGGTGCAGCGCATCATTGCATTAGAAAATAAACAAGCCTTAGAGTTGCATTTGATTAAAAGAGAATTTCACGATACCGTTGAACATTTAAATCCGTTAAATTTTTTAAAAAACACTTTCAAAGGATTTATAACTTCACCTGATACAAAATCGCATTTACTTCATAATACCATAGATTTAGCTACACATTTTATAGCCAAAAATAGAGTCTTATCTTTTTTTGAAAAACCTATCAAAAACATTCTTGGGAATACGTTAATGTTCATTTTGAATAAAATTAGTCCCAAAAAAAGTTTACGTTCCTGATACTGAAATCAAGTTCAAAGTACAGTGATTTCTAGTAAATTTTTATAAAATCAATTTAACATATTTTATTTTCTGCATTTTCTAATAATGTTTGGCTTACATTAATCTAGTTGATATATATATATTGGTAATCGGAATATTGCACTCTAATAAACTTAATCAAAACTAAATTGTAACCTAAACTTCTCTTTAATGAGGAGTTTTTTTTTGTGATTACAACTAGTGATGAAAGTATATCTAGCAATCCACAAGATAAGAATTATAGAAGTTTTATTTATTATTACACAACATCATCAAAAAACTATAACAGCATCTTTGTACAGTTGAGAAAATTAATTCGCAACCTAAAAATTATAATATGAAAAAGTTCATTTTAATTGTATCGTCTGTTGTTTTAGTACTTTCATTAAATTCTTGTAGTAAAGATTCCAGTAGTTCAGCCACGTATGCCTATAAAGTACGAATGACAGATGCTCCAGGTCCTTATGAAAAAGTAAACATTGATTTACAAGCTGTTGAAGTAATTGGAAGTAACGGACAAACCATTACACTAAATACAACCGCTGGCATCTATAATTTGCTTGATTTATCCAATGG
>NZ_JANXUG010000081.1 GCF_025352015.1 Flavobacterium sp. | reverse complement strand
ATTATCGGTTCTATAGGAGTGAATTATATTGAGATTTTTATCTTTTAAGTATGCCGACAATTCTTTCCCCCAATTATGACATACTAAATAATAAGATGGGTTTTCAGTATTAGTATAAATCACAATACTGCTAATGTTATTTAAATTAAAATTTCTTTGATCAAAAATTATTAGTTTATCAAAATGATAGGTTTGACAAAAAACATTTTGACAGAAAAAGAAAAATAATATTGAAATAAGTCTGTTCATTAAGCCTAATAATCTCCTAAAGTTTCTGAATTCTGTCCTAAAGCATTCGCTAATTGTTCATCATTTGGAGCTTTTCCGTGCCATGCGTGGGTGTGCATCATAAAGTCAACGCCATTCCCCATAACGGTATGCAATAAAATACAAACTGGTTTGCCTTTCCCAGTTCTTCTTTTAGCATCTTCAATACCAGTAATAATAGCTTCGATATTATTCCCTTCTTTGATTTCTAAAACATCCCAATCAAAAGCTTCAAACTTGGCTTTTAAATTTCCCATGTTCAATACTTCATCAGTAGAACCGTCAATTTGTTGTCCGTTCAAATCAACAGTAGCAATTAAATTATCAACTTTTTTGGCAGATGCATACATTATAGCTTCCCAGTTTTGACCCTCTTGCAATTCGCCATCCCCGTGTAATGAGAAGATTAAATTGTTATCCCCGTTAAGTTTTTTAGCTTGAGCCGCACCAATCGCTACCGACATTCCTTGCCCTAAAGAACCCGATGCAATACGAACTCCGGGTAAACCCTCATGTGTGGTTGGATGTCCTTGTAAACGCGTGTTTAGCTTTCTAAAAGTAGCCAATTCAGAAACAGGAAAATAACCACTACGAGCTAAAACACTGTAGAAAACAGGAGAGATGTGACCGTTGGATAAGAAAAATAAATCTTCACCAATTCCGTTCATATCGAAACCCGAATTTCTTTTCATTACGTGTTGGTACAAAACGGTCAAAAATTCAGCACAACCTAATGAGCCTCCGGGATGTCCTGAATTTACTGCGTGTACCATGCGAAGAATGTCTCTTCTTGTTTGTATTGTGAAGTTTTTTAGTTGTTGAATGTCAGACATTTTTTGTAGTTAAAATTATTTGCAATCAAAAGTAATTCTATTTTTCACAAGAGACAAAAACTTTAGTGAGAACTTGTACTAGTTTTAAAATCTATATCGTTTTAATAACAGTTTTCGTTTTCATTTATTTACAGGTAATCTCATAAGTTTAAAAACAAATTCTACAATTAAATCTAAATGAATCCTCTTAATTTTACAACACTAAAAACATTTAAAAAAGTATATCATGAACACAGCGCAAAAAACCAAAGACACTCGAAAAACAAGTTCAACTGCATCAGCTTCAAGAACTAATGACAAAAAATTGGAAATAAGAAAACAAGAATCAAAACCATCTGATAAAGATTCTAGAAATCCTGGTTCTAAAAAAAAGCATTAAATTTTAAACAAAATGCAATGCAAAATACAAGGATTGGTACTATTGATGAGGATGACGGAAACAGTCAGAATCCTATTGGCTCTTCTAATATAAAATCGACTGCTACAAAGCAAGCTCAAAACTAAAGTAAATATGATTCGCTTTCTGAAACAAAGCCATATCAAAAAGATATTGTAGCTCCAGATGCCAAACCTGATTGTGTTTCGCATGATACTAGGGATGTGACATCAAGCAAAAATTTTGAAGTTGAGGGTGTTGAGAATAATGATTTAGAAAATATATCTAAAAAATTTCCAAAAAGCAGAAGTTCCCCCTTTTCCAAGCATTTCGTAATACTTCGTTGATAATAAAAGGCATCTCGTTGAAATGATGAGTTGCCATTTTTATTTGAATCAAATTTTGAAGTCATTAATTCTGTTAAATAAAATCCTAAATTCTAAATTCTAAATCTTTTATCTTTACCGACTGTAAAAAGCAACTATGAAATTTGATTTATTAGCCAATGACCCTAATACGAAGGCACGAGCCGGAAGTATTACCACTGATCACGGTGTAATTGAAACCCCAATATTTATGCCTGTTGGCACCGTAGCTTCAGTAAAAGGAGTGCACCAAAGAGAACTAAAAGAAGAGATTAATCCCGATATTATCCTCGGAAATACATACCATTTATACTTGCGTCCCCAAACTGCTATTCTTGAAAAAGCTGGAGGTTTGCATAAATTCATGAACTGGGATCGCAATATCTTGACAGATAGTGGTGGTTACCAAGTGTATTCGCTTTCGGCTAACCGAAAAATAAAAGAAGAAGGCGTAAAATTCAAATCACATATTGATGGTTCTCTGCATTTTTTTACTCCCGAAAACGTCATGGAAATTCAAAGAACTATTGGTGCCGATATCATTATGGCGTTTGATGAATGTACTCCTTATCCATGCGATTATCGCTATGCGCAACGCTCGATGCACATGACGCATCGTTGGTTAAACCGTTGTATCAACCATTTGGAAAAAGTCCCTACTAAATACGGTTACGACCAAACTTTTTTTCCTATAGTTCAAGGAAGTACTTATAAAGATTTGCGTCAACAATCGGCAGAATATATTGCTAATGCCGAACAACAAGGAAACGCTATTGGCGGATTATCGGTTGGAGAGCCAGCAGAAGAAATGTATGCTATGACCGAAGTAGTTTGTGAAATTTTACCACAAGACAAACCACGATACCTAATGGGGGTTGGAACACCCATTAATATTTTAGAAAACATTGCATTAGGAATTGACATGTTTGATTGTGTGATGCCAACCCGGAATGCTCGTAACGGAATGTTATTTACCGCCAACGGTACCATCAATATCAAAAACAAAAAGTGGGAAGACGATTTTTCTCCCGTGGATGAAATGGGACATACATTTGTAGATACCGAATATACCAAAGCGTATTTAAGACATTTGTTTGCTGCCAACGAATATTTAGGAAAACAAATTGCGACCATTCACAATTTAGGTTTTTATATGTGGTTGGTTCGTCAAGCAAGAAAACATATCTTAGCAGGAGATTTTAGAACTTGGAAAGAAATGATGGTAAAAAATATGAGCCAACGACTATAGTTGATTTGGTAATTTGTGGATTCGGTTATTTGATACCGAATAACCAAATTCCCGAATAACCAAACAAAGAATCAATGTTGAAAATTATTGATAAATACATTCTCAAACGCTATTTAGGAACATTTATTGTGATGTTGCTGATGTTTATTCCTATTGGAATTGTAATTGATGTTTCTGAAAAAGTCAATAAAATGATTGAGAACAAAGTAGCTTTCTCCGCCATTTCAAGATATTATTTGGATTTTACTATTTATTTCGCCAATTTATTATTCCCCATATTTTTATTTCTTTCAGTAATTTGGTTTACTTCAAAACTAGCAAACAATACCGAAATTATAGCCATATTAAGTTCGGGAATTTCTTTTTCAAGATTTTTGCGTCCTTACATTATTGGTGCTACTATAGTCTCTTTTTCTGCGTTGCTAATGACTATTTATCTAGTGCCAAGTGCTAGTGCTGGGTTTAAAAGTTTTAGATACATCTACCTCACCACCGATGGCGAGAGCGATATGCGTAACAACTCCGATGTGTTCCGTCAAATTAATAACGACGAATATATTTTTGTGAGTAATTTTAATGAGGGTTCCAAGTCGGCTTTTAATTTTTCGATGGAAAAATTTGAAGGGGATAAGCTAAAATATAAATTGGTAGCCAATAGAATAAAATGGAATCCAAAAGATAGCACCTATACGTTATATAATTACAACAAAAGAAAAGTAGGTAAGTTTGGAGATATTATTGAGTCTGGCGTTACAAAAGATACTGTTTTTAAATTTGATTTAGAAGATTTAACACCCGTGGTGTATATAGCCGAAACCTTGCCTTTATACGAATTAAATAAATTTATAGACAAAGAAAAAGCGCGTGGTTCTTCAAATATCAATGTGTACTTGGTAGTACTTTATAAAAAATACAGTATTCCAGTTTCTGCATTTATCTTAACTATTATTGCCGTGGCAGTATCCTCTATGAAGCGTCGTGGCGGCATGGGAACCAACCTTGCGATAGGAATTTTATTGGCTTTTACATTTGTGTTTTTAGATAAAGTTTTTGGTGTGTTAGCAGAAAAATCATCGGCACCGCCAATGCTGGCTGTTTGGACACCCAATATAGTTTTTGGAGCATTAGCTATTTATTTGTTACGAAATGCTAAACGATAACCTCAAAAGCTATTTACATCTTCATCTAATAGTATTTATTTGGGGATTTACCGCCATTTTAGGAGCCTTAATCTCACTTGATGCGTTACCTTTAGTATGGTTCAGAATGCTTTTTGCTGTTGGATTTATCGCCATTTATATTTTTTATAAAAAAATGTCTTTAAAGATTTCAAAAAAAGCGGCACTTCAATTTTTAGTTGCTGGATTAATCATTGCATTGCATTGGTTCACTTTTTTTAAAGCTATAAAAATATCAAATATTTCCGTCACTTTAGCGTGCTTATCTACAGGAGCATTTTTTACATCGCTGCTCGAACCAATAGTGTATGGTAAAAAGATAGTGTGGTACGAAGTGTTCTTCGGACTCATAGTTGTTTTTGGATTATATATCATTTTTAATGTAGAAGCAAACTACTTAAACGGAATGCTACTTGCTTTGACTTCGGCATTTCTGTCGGCTTTGTTTGCGGTCATCAACAGCAAATTTGTGAAACAACACAATGCCATTATTATCTCTTTTTATGAACTCAGTGGTGGTGTTCTTTTCTTCAGCTTTTTATTATTATTCACAAGTAGTTTTAAGCCAAATTTCTTTGCGCTATCGCCAAAAGATATCATGTATCTAATGATTTTAAGTTCTATTTGTACAGCTTACGCATTCATAGCATCAACTTCGATAATGAAATTTTTAAGTCCTTATACTGTAATGCTTACCATCAATTTAGAACCTATTTATGGTATCATTTTAGCTGTGTTGATTTTTAAAGAAAAAGAAAAAATGAGTCTTGAGTTTTATATAGGTGCTTGTATCATTTTGCTAACCGTGCTGCTAAATGCCGTGATTAAAAGCTATCAAAAGCGCCATTAATTTTGCTATTGTTAAAGCTCTAATTTTTGTTTACAATAATCCAAACAAAGTGCTTTTTATCACAATTTAAAATTTTATATTTGCTATCCGATTAATCCTAAATGAACAAATCCTATGGAATATTTAGATTTTGAACTTCCTATAAAAGAACTAAAAGATCAACTTGATAAATGCCAAATAATTGGATCAGAATCCAATGTAGATGTCACTGCAACCTGCAAACAAATTGAAAAAAAATTAGAAGAAACCAAAAGAAAAATTTACAAAAATCTTACGGCTTGGCAAAGAGTACAGTTGTCGCGTCATCCCAATCGTCCGTATACATTAGAGCATATTACCAATTTAACCAAAGGTACTTTCCTTGAAATGTTTGGTGATAGAAATTTCAAAGACGATAAAGCCATGATTGGGGGTTTAGGAAAAATAGACGGACAGTCGTTTATGCTTATTGGGCAACAAAAAGGAATTAATACCAAAATGCGTCAGTTGCGTAATTTTGGTATGGCTAATCCTGAAGGCTATCGCAAAGCGTTGCGATTAATGAAAATGGCTGAAAAATTCAATATTCCGGTGCTAACTTTAATTGATACTCCTGGAGCATATCCAGGACTAGAAGCCGAAGAACGCGGACAAGGTGAAGCTATTGCTCGAAATATTTTTGAAATGGTTCGATTAAAAGTGCCCATAATTTGTGTCATCATTGGCGAAGGTGCTTCTGGAGGTGCTTTAGGAATTGGTGTTGGCGATAGAGTTTTGATGATGGAAAACACGTGGTATTCTGTGATTTCGCCCGAATCTTGTTCCTCTATTTTGTGGAAAAGTTGGGAATATAAAGAACAAGCTGCCGATGCCTTAAAACTTACATCGACCGATATGAAAAAATTAAAATTAGTAGATGATATTATTCCAGAACCATTGGGCGGAGCTCATTATGATAAGGCAACAGCGTTCAAAACGGTAGAGCAATATATTATGAAAGCGTTCAATGAGCTTAACGATTTATCAACAACAGAATTAGTTGCGCAAAGGATGGACAAATATAGCAAGATGGGCGAATATAAAGAGTAATTACTTATGAAAACTTTAAAACCGTCTGGTCAGTAACTAGGCGGTTTTTTTTTGGTTATTAACAATAAAACTAAACTTATAAACATACTTTTTGAATAACTCAATGTTAAAAATTTCAAAAAAAAAGCTACTTTCGTTTCATGGAAAATTTCAGAAATATTAATCCCATTAAGATCGATAAAACGACCATTATTAATTTAGAAAAAGGAAAGTTGCCACCGCAAGTGCTCGATTTAGAAGAAGCCGTGCTTGGTGCCATGATGATTGATAAAAAAGGAGTTGATGAAGTTATCGATATTTTACAACCTGATGCGTTTTACAAAGAAGGTCACAAACACATTTTTGAAGCCATTTTTCAGTTATTCACAGATTCTCAACCTATTGATTTATTAACAGTTTCCGCACAGCTAAAAAAGAACGCCAAATTGGATTTGGCAGGTGGTGATTTTTATCTAATTCAGCTTACGCAAAAGATTTCGTCCTCGGCACATATCGAATTTCATTCAAGAATTATTCTTCAAAAATACATTCAACGGAGCTTAATTAAAATTTCTTCTGAAATTATTGAAGAATCGTACGACGAAACTACTGATGTTTTTGATTTATTAGATAAAGCCGAATCAAAACTATATGAAGTAACGCAAGGCAACATAAAACGAAGTTCAGAAACCGCACAAAGTTTAGTAATACAAGCCAAAAAGCGAATAGAAGATATTGCCAACAAAGAAGGAATGAGTGGCATTGCCACAGGTTTTGACAAGTTAGACAAAATAACTTCTGGATGGCAACCGTCTGATTTGATTATTATTGCAGCTAGACCGGGAATGGGAAAAACCGCTTTTGTACTCTCTATGGCGCGAAACATCGCCATCGATTTTGGTCAACCCGTGGCACTATTTTCGTTAGAAATGTCATCAGTGCAGTTAATCACGCGTTTGATTTCCTCTGAAACGGGTTTATCTTCAGAAAAACTACGAACCGGAAAATTAGAAAAACATGAGTGGGAGCAACTCTCCACTAAAGTAAAAGATTTAGAAAAAGCTCCTTTATATATTGATGATTCCCCATCACTTTCTATTTTTGATTTAAGAGCCAAAGCGCGTCGTTTATCATCGCAGCACGGCATTAAATTAATTATTGTAGATTATCTTCAGTTAATGACAGCTGGCGGCAGTAACGGAAAAGGTATGGGTAATCGTGAACAAGAAATATCAACAATTTCCAGAAATCTCAAAGCTTTGGCAAAAGAGTTAGAAATTCCTGTAATTGCCTTATCACAATTATCACGTGCCGTTGAAACTCGAGGTTCGAGCAAAAGACCTTTGCTTTCTGATCTTCGTGAATCGGGTGCGATTGAACAAGATGCTGATATTGTATCGTTCATATACCGTCCCGAATATTATAAAATAGACGAGTGGGATGATGAAGAACAATCGCCAACAGCGGGGCAAGCAGAGTTTATTATTGCCAAACACCGTAACGGTTCGTTGGAAAGCATTCGTTTAAAGTTCATTGGAAACCTTGGTAAGTTTGATAATATGGAAGAATATGGTAGTTCCTTTGACGATTTACCTTCAAAAATGAACCACGACGACAATCCCTTTCAAACGAAAAATTTACCCTCGCCTAACGAAGCTTTTGGTAGCAATATCAATCGTGATCACGACGAAAGTGATGTGCCTTTTTAAAAATTCAATCCCGATTACTCTTCGGGATTTTTTTATGTTTTTCTTCACATTAAAAACTGTTATCTTTGACTCAAGCGAAGCACACAAGCGCTAAAAACTATAATTTTGAAAAAATGTTTAAAAAGTCACTGTATATTTTCCTTTTACTGATTTCCTTTTCTATTAGGGCGAGTTTTATTCTAATTCCAATGGATGAAACAACCCAAAAAAATCATTTAAAAGCTTACGGAATAACCTATTGGGCACTAGACAAACAATACAAAGCGAGTTGGTTGTTAAATTATCGTGGTGGTTCCTTTTTACTGCCCGATGCTGCCGAAATTAGAAAAGAGTGTCAGATTCGTGGCGTAAGTTTTGAAATTTTATCGGATACAGAAGAATCTTCAATACTTGCCGCTATCTCTAGCCCGTCGCAAAATATGGAAACCGTTGTCTTGGAAAAGGCTCCAAAAATTGCAGTCTATTCGCCTCCAGGGAAGCAACCTTGGGACGATGCCGTTACGATGGTGCTTACCTACGCCGAAATTCCTTTTAAAGTAGTGTATGACGAAGAGGTTTTGAGCGATCAATTACTTTTATATGATTGGTTGCATTTGCATCACGAAGATTTTACGGGACAATATGGTAAGTTTTATGGTGCCTATAGAAATGCTCCGTGGTACATTGAGCAAAAGAAAGAAGCCGAAGCTTTGGCCACTAAATTAGGTTTTGCTAAAGTATCACAAGATAAATTGGCTGTTGCCAAAAAGATTCGGGATTTTGTAATTGGAGGAGGATTCATGTTTGCCATGTGTTCAGCCACCGATAGTTTTGATATTGCGCTTTCCGCAGATGGAGTTGATATCTGCGAGCCAATGTTTGATGGCGATGATAGTGAACCTAACTATCAATCGAAAATTGATTATTCTCAAACTTTTGCTTTCAAAAATTTTATATTGGATAGAAAGCCCGATCACTATGAATTTTCGGATATTGATATGACTGAAAAACGCAGAATTCTGTTTGAAAAAGATTATTTCACTTTGATGGAATTTTCGGCAAAATGGGACGTGATTCCAAGTATGTTATGTCAAAATCACACGCAATTGATTAAAGGTTTTATGGGACAAACTACCGCGTTTGACCCCGAATTAATCAAATCTAACGTGCTGATTTTAGGAAAAAATGAGTTGAATGACGAAGCACGTTACATTCACGGACAAAAAGGAAAAGGCTTTTTCACGTTTTATGGCGGTCACGATCCCGAGGATTACCAACATCGAGTAGGCGATGAGGCAACTGTTTTGGACTTGCATCCAAACTCTCCCGGTTTCCGATTGATATTGAACAACGTATTGTTTCCGGCAGCGAGAAAGAAACCGCAGAAGACTTAATTTTTTACTATATCCTTTATAATCTTAAGATGATGTTTGGTGTGCAATTTCAAAAACCAAATTGCAGATTTTAAATTCAAATCCCCAAAGTACGGATGTTTAAAATAACTAGTAGCTGGTAAAAGTTCCAGTTCAGCGATGCTTTTTTTTGCCAAGTCAAATTTCTCTGTAAGCTTTTCTATTGAAGAACTTTCCGTTGGCTGAACTACTTGTGGTGCTTTTGCTTTTCCCCTAGGAATTTTGTTTATTATTTGAATTAAGCTGCGTTTCCAATTGAACTTCCATTTATAATTCTCCGGATTTGAATTTTTGATATCCGAAACAACCTTATTTATTACCAAAAAAGAATGATCAATCTGCCAGCCAATTGTTGATGTAGAAACTGCAGAATTTGTTTTTTCAAAATCAGCGATGTGTGATTCTAATTGGTCTATAAGTGAATTGAGTTTTTTCATTTGGTATAAAATTAAAATCCCAAACTTTTGAGGTTTGGGATTTTTTATATTCTTTATTTATTCCTCACTTTCTTTATCCAGATATTCCTGAACGATATTAATGGCATTGGTGACAACATCACTCAAAGCGGTTATAAAACTACCTTCTTGGGCATTATTGATGGCGTGTTTGATGGCTTCTACTTCTTTAGGGATAATTTCATGTGTAATATTTTTTCCACTTTCTGCAATACCTTCCATGATTAGACCAATAATTTCTTCTTCTGTTCGGCCACGCAAATATTTTTCTTGACGGATAATAATATGGTCAAACATTCTCGCTGCAATAGTAGCACATTCCTTAATATCTTCGTCACGACGGTCACCAACGCCAGCAATAATTCCAATTTTTTTGGTAGCTTGTACCGAACTTAAATAATCTTCGACACCTCTATATCCGGATGCATTGTGTGCAAAATCTATTAAAACTTTGAATTTTTTGAATTCAAATATGTTCATTCTTCCGGGAGTTTGAGCTGCACTTGGGATAAAAGTTTGTAAGGACAAACTAATATCTTCGGTTTTAAAACCTTGTAAATAACTGGCTAATGTCGCAGCCAATACATTGGCAATCATAAATTTTGCTTTTCCTCCCATCGTCAGCGGAACGTGAGTGGCTTTTTCTACTCTAATTTTCCATTCCCCTTTTTTGATGGTGATATAACCGTTTTCGTATACAGCTACAGTTTTGCCTTCTTTAGAAAACTGTTTTACTTTAGGATTATTTTCATCTAAACTAAAGTAGGCTACATTACAGCTTATTTCATTGGCAATTTTTAAACATTGTTCATCTTCGGCATTCAAAATGGCCCATCCGTCTTTTTTAATACTTTTGACTACCGTACTTTTTACTCGTGACAAATCGTCTAATGTGTGAATATCGCTCAAACCCAAATGATCTTCCTGAATATTGGTTATAATTCCTATATCACAACGACTAAATCCAAGTCCAGACCTAAGAATTCCTCCGCGAGCAGTCTCTAATACTGCAAATTCTACTGTTGGGTCTTTTAAAATATATTCGGCAGAAACAGGTCCGGTGGTATCGCCTTTTTCCATCATATGGTTTTGAACATAAATTCCGTCAGAGGTGGTGAAACCCACTTTGTAGCCATTATTTTTTACGATGTGAGCCAAAAGTCGTGTTGTAGTTGTTTTTCCGTTGGTTCCCGTAACCGCAATAATTGGTATGCGACTTGGCTTTCCCGGGGGATATAACATATCAATAACGGGTGCCGCAACGTTTCGTGGCAATCCTTCCGAGGGAGCCAAGTGCATTCTAAAACCTGGAGCCGCATTTACTTCGAGAATACAACCACCATTTTCTTTCAACGGTTGGGTTAAATTCTCTGCCATGATATCTACTCCGCAAATGTCAAGTCCGATCACACGTGAAATTCGTTCGCAAAGGAAAATATTTTCGGGATGCATCATATCGGTTACATCTATAGAGGTTCCTCCCGTACTTAAATTGGCAGTGGATTTTAGATATACGACCTCGTTTTTTTTAGGAACCGTTTCTAGTGTATAATTTAATTTTTGTAATAAATCGGTGGTATCTCTATCGACATCAATTTGAGTCAAAACATTTTCATGAC
The DNA here is from genome assembly GCF_025352015.1 of Flavobacterium sp. Lineage (GTDB taxonomy): Bacteria > Bacteroidota > Bacteroidia > Flavobacteriales > Flavobacteriaceae > Flavobacterium. Next base: position 5,687 of record NZ_JANXUG010000081.1, on the reverse strand, counting down.
CATAACCTCTGCGCGTATCTTTATTGGTTTCGTCGATTAATTGTTGAATATTTAATATTCCGTCTCCTTTTACATGAGCGGGTTCGCGTTTGGCTGCGGCTACTAATTTGTTATCAATGACTAAAACTCTAAAATCATAGCCTGTAATAAATTTTTCGACGATAACCCGATGGCTATATTTTTTGGCATAAGCCAAACCATCGACCGCATTTTCTCTTGTTTTTATGTTGATAGAGGCTCCTTTTCCGTGGTTTCCATCCAATGGCTTTATCACAATTGGATAACCAATTTTTTTGATTACCTGGTCTAAATCTTCTTCATCTACACAAATTCCGCCACTGGCAACAGGAATTGATGCTGCATCGAGCATTTTTTTGGTTTGTTCTTTGTTACAAGCAATGTCTACCGCAATGCTGCTCGTTTTGCAGGTAATAGTTGCCTGAAAACGCATCTGATTGATACCGTATCCAAGTTGTACCAATGAGTTTGTACCCAATCGTATCCAAGGTATATCTCTAATAACGGCTTCTTCAACGATACTTCCTGTGGAAGGACCAAGACGAACACGCTCCCTGATTTCACGCATTTTTTGAATATCGGCTTCAAGGTCGTAGAGTGTTCCGGCAATTAAGGCTTCAGCTATTGCTACTGAACTTTCGGCTGCAAACATGCCCACGTTTTCCTCGGTGTAACTAAAAACCACATTGTATATTCCCGGCGTTTTGGTTTCGCGAGTTCTTCCGAAACCGGTTTCCATTCCTGCAAGGGTTTGAATTTCGAGCGCGATGTGTTCGATAACGTGTCCCATCCAGGTGCCGCGTTCTATGCGAGAAAAGAATCCGCCACGAACACCCTCGGAACAACGGTGTTCAATCATAGTAGGAAACATTGTTTCTATCCGTTCACGAAAACCTTCTATTTTGTTGGTAGGAAATTGTTCCATTTCTTCCAAATCAAGACGCATTTGGATTAATTTTTTACGTTGAACACTCCAAATATTTGGTCCCCGAAGTGCTTGAATCTTATCTATTTTCATGATTAGGAAAAATTTGTAAAAGTAATTAGTAATGATTTTGTTAAAAATAGGAAATTTTTATTGTAGAAAAGTATTTTTTTTTTGAGAAATGAAAAAAAAGTAACCTCTTTGCTTGAATTTGCAATTTGTTCTTTCTACCAAAGTAAAAATAAGTTTTTAATGCGCTAATTGAAATAGGTAATGATTGCTAAGAAGCGATGGTATTTTTATATTTTTTTTACTATTTCTTGTCAGTAAGGTAGAAATTTTTGATAACTGATTTTTTAAGATGGCTGAAAGAACACGATCCTTTATGTTTAGCCCTGATGGTAGTGAAAATCCTTTTTATTGTTTTGGGTAAATGACCTTGACTGCGCTTGGTGTTACAATAAAAAGATTGAAGCGCACAGCAGGAAAAGGGATGACCAAAAAGCGCAAACCTTTATGCTTTTTGAATAAAATCAGAAATTTGTTGGTACAAATGGGGATCGTTCAGGCTGTGTCCCAAACCATTTGTTTCAATGAAAGTTGCGTTTTTCCATGCCGAAGCATATTTTCTACCTTCGTCAATAAGTACGACTTTGTCATGGATGTCGTGAACAATGAATGCTTTTTGAGGAAAGTTTTCAGCAAATTTGTGACCCGAAAACTCATTAAGATTGATGTTGAATTTTTGAAAATAATAAGCTTCTAATTGCGCTTGAATTTTATGGTTTAAACTTAAGAGTTTGACAAAATTATCACTCAAAAGTTTAAAGTCAGAAGGTGCGCCCAGTAAGATTACTTTTTTGATTGCTGGATTTTTGTATTTATTGAGATAAAAGGCGATCGCTGCTCCGCCCACCGAATGTCCGATGAGAATTTTTGGTTGGTATTTTTGGGTTACTATCTTTAAAAATTCGGCATATTTAGGTGCGTTGAATTCTTTACCTTCGCTCAATCCGTGCGCTGGTGCATCAATAGCGATAATGGTTTTTCCTAAAGGTTTTAAATAGGGCAATAATTTTTTCCATCTTGAAGTATTGCTTTCCCAACCATGCATCAATAAGATAATTTCTTCATTGCCTTGCCAAATGTAGGTTTGAAAATTTTCATTGTTGTATTGAAATGTTTCGAGCGTGGCATCTTGTAAGGTTTTTGGTAGCAGTTCTTTTGTAAGTTGGCCTTTTCTGGGTTGACTAAAAAGTTGGTACGCTTTATTTTTAGCCTTTTCCAAATTGATAAAACTTAACAGATTGAGGTATAACCCAATTGACTTAGTGATAATAAAATATTGAATTTTTTGCATAAAAAAATCCCGAGTAAATCGGGATTAGTATATTATAAGTGAGCAAATAATTTTTGCATTTTTTCTCTTTCTTCTTCTGCTAATGAAGCATCCACAAGAATTCTTCCTGAATGCTCATCGGTGATGATTTTTTTTCTTGCAGCAATTTCTACTTGTGTTTGTGGTGGGATGGTAAAAAACGAACCAGCAGATGCGCCACGCTCTATAGATACAACGGCTAAACCATTACGAACGCTAGAACGGATTCTTTTATAAGCAGCCAATAATCTTTCTTCTATTTGTGCTTCGTACTCGGCTGATTTTTCTGTCAAAAAGCTTTCTTCTTTTTGAGTTTCGGACATTATGTCGTTTAATTCAGCTTTTTTATGTTTTAAATGCGTCGTTTTTTGGTCTAATTTTTCTTTTGATGTGCTAATAACTTCTTTTTTATAATCGATAGAAGCTTTTAGTTCTTTGATTTGCTTTTCAGACAATTGAATTTCTAATTCCTGAAATTCTACTTCTTTTGTAAATGAGTTAAATTCTCTGTTGTTACGAACATTTTTCTGTTGTTCTGTATATTTTTTTATGGCAGATAGATGATCTTCAATAGCCCCTTTTTTTGCTTTTATTTGATCTTCAATAACTACTAAATCACTTTTTAGTTTGTCTAAACGGTTGCTTAAACCGGTAACTTCATCCTCCAAATCCTCTACTTCTAGGGGCAATTCGCCTCTTACATTTCTGATTTCATCAATTCTAGTGTCTATAATTTGAAGATCGTAAATAGCTCTTAATTTGTCTTCAACACTTAATTCTTTTGTAGCTGCCATATTTTATAAGTACTTAACTGGATTTGTATTTTCTTCCGAAAAAATGATGGCAAAATTAGGGATTTTTTTCTTAAGAAAATCAACAATATAATTTTTTGTAAATCTTTCGCTTTCAAAGTGCCCAATGTCTGCCAAAAGTAATTGATTTTCAGCTTCATAAAAGTTGTGATACTTCAAATCTGCCGTCAAAAAAACATCGGCACCTGCTTGTTTGGCATTATTTATCGCAAAACTTCCGGAACCGCCCAGAACTGCTACTCTTTTAATAGATTTTCCCAATAAAGGACTATGTTTTATACTGCCGCATTGCATTTGGTTTTTGACCATCAAAATAAATTCAGTTTCATTGATGGGTTTTTCGAGTTCGCCAATCATTCCTATACCAATATTTTGATGTGTGTTTTGTAAATCATAAATTTCATACGCTACTTCCTCATATAAATGATTCGCAAACAAGGCTTTTAGAATTTTGGGTTGTAAATGCCGTTCAAAAATTACTTCGATTTTGATTTCCTTGGTTTGCGTTAATTCTCCTTTAATTCCTATGGTTGGATGGCTATTTTCATTGCCTTGATAGGTTGAAAATCCTTCTGAATTATAGCTACAATTATTATAATTGCCTATAGTTCCTGCACCGGCTGTAAATAAAGCCTTTCGTAACGTTTCGGCATTACTTGGAATTGTGTACGTCATTAATTTTTGGATGAAGTTCTGTTTTGGAACTAAAATTTTGGTATTAATCAAACCCAATGCGTCACAAAATATTTTATTCACACCCTCTTTATGATTATCCAATGAAGTGTGCACGGCATAAATAGCGATGTCATTTTTGATTGCTTTGAGGATGCTACGTTCAACATAATTTGCGCCTGTTATTTTCTTCAATCCTTTAAAAATAATAGGATGAAAACATACCACCAAATTACATTTCTTGTTAATTGCCTCATTTATAACGGTTTCTAATGCATCGTGGCAAACTAAAATTCCAGTAGCTTCTGCATTTGCATCGCCAACGAGTAATCCCACGTTGTCAAAATCTTCAGCGTATGCCAATGGCGCCATTTCATCGAGGGTTGTGAGTAGTTCTTTTATTTTCATTTATACTGAATTTATTTTGCGGCTATTTTTTCTGTCAACGTAATTATGTTGCCCATTGGTTTAAATAGTCTTTGATTGTCCAAATTCCGTTTACTTTTTCGAGTAGTAAATAACTGCCACTATTGTGTTCAATATTTCTGTAAAAGGCAACTTTTACAATACAGAAACTGTTTTTTGCAAAATAAATCGGTTTACTAATGATCATCAATCGTTGATTGTTTTCTCCAGCTCGGTCTGAAACTTTTTTATAGTCTTCAAACGAATAGCAATTGTTGACTTTACTTTTTAAATATTGATTTTGATTATCAAACAATACATTGTATTCTTTTGACCAATCTTCATCAATTGTAATGTCAATTTGTTTTTTGATTTCGACGGCATTTTTTTGAAGTAATTCACTTTTAGAAATGACTTCTAAAACTTCTTCATTATTGGGTGCTTTTTTACAATAAAAATCTAAAAGTTGCAACCTTCCTTTGGCAATGACTTTTTCGTTTTTATAATATTTATTAAAAATAATTTTAAGAATAATAACATTATCTGCTTCTTGAGAAAAAACAGTTGTTATGTTAATTAAGGCAGCGACAAGTAAAAAGGATACTGTTTTCATATTTCTAAATCCACAAAATCACGAATACATTAAAAATAAAAACTGTTTTAGATAAAATGGTTTATTACAAAATTATAAAAAACATTCGTGTATTCGCAGCTTATATTTTTATATTTGTTAGATGAATTTGTTGCGAAAATTACTCTTTCCTTTTGCCATATTGTATGGTTTTATAACTTCTTTAAGAAATTTTCTTTATGATATTAATGTTTTAAAATCCTATTCGTTTGATATTCCCGTAATTGCAGTTGGTAATTTGAACGTTGGCGGCACTGGCAAAACACCTCAAATTGAGTATTTAATTCGGTTGCTTTCATCCAATTATAAAGTTGCAACTTTGAGCAGGGGTTATAAACGAAAATCAAGCGGATTTATTTTGGCTAATCTAAGTACCAATGCTGAAATTTTAGGTGATGAACCTTTTCAATACTTTAAAAAGTTTTCTAATATTCAAGTTGCCGTTGATGCTAACAGAAAAAATGGTATCGAAAGATTGTTAGCACAATCTTCAAAACCTGAAATTATTTTGTTAGATGATGCCTATCAACATCGAAGGGTGAAAGCTGGATTTTATATTCTTTTGACGGCATACGATGATTTGTTTTGTGATGATTATTTAGTACCAACAGGAAATCTTCGTGAAAATCGAGGCGCAGCAAAAAGAGCGAATGTAATTATAGTTACCAAATGCCCTCCAAATATTGCCCAATCAAAACAAGAAGAGATTAAAATGAAGTTGAAATTTTTTCTGAAACAAGGCGATAATCCGGTAGAAATTTTTTTCAGTTGTGTGGCTTATGATGACAAAGTATATAATGATACCGAGAGTTTTGCCGTTAACAAAATTAGATTCACACCAAAAAT
>NZ_JANXUG010000008.1 GCF_025352015.1 Flavobacterium sp. | reverse complement strand
GATATATAAAACCATACAAGGAATTACCCATCTAAATTCAAATAATTTCACAGCTAAAAAAGAAAACAATAAAATACTTATGAAGTGAAAAATTATAATAACTTTATTTTGATTTATGATTTCCTCATTAATTGATATGTTCTTAATTTTTTTTATTACAAATGAAAATAATAAAACTATGAATAAAAAGTACATAAATCTATAACTTGTGTAGATTGCTTTTATTGTCATTCGTATCATTTGTTTAGCATACAATTTTGGTTCTTTAATCAAAAGTTCAAATTGATTTTTAGGAAAAACAAAGTTTGGATTTTCTTTTTTAAAAATTATTACTTCTTGAGTTGAAATCCATTTTGTAGTTGGTATTTTATTTGAATCCCAAAACTTTGCCATTAAATAATTACGCTGAAACCAATTGACACCAGTTTCTTTTGCAATTTCTTTTACATCTAATACTACAGTGTGCTTTTGTACTATCGGCAAAATATTAATTACACAAAAGAAAAGTACTGATGAAACTACTATTGTCAAACTAGTACGGCAAAAAATGGATTTTGAACCTAAAATTAAAAATAATGAAATAAATAACGAAATTATTAAAACCATAGCAGTTGGTCTGGTTGCCATAGCTAAACCTAAAAACGAACCTACTAAAACAGATTTTGAGTTACTTAAATTAATTTTATTTAGGCTGATACTTTCTACTATCATTAGAAACCCTGCAATTAAAAAACAAAAAGATAAAAAATCAGATGTTCCCATAAAAAGCTGATTTGTTATCAAAATAGCGCAAACAAACAGTGAAGATTTATATAGTTTTTCTATAAAACCATCTTTAAGATTATTTATTTTTTTGATAAAAAACTTAATCAATATAATTGCACATAATAAAGATACTAGCCTTGTTGAAATTTTAGGATTGTTTAAAAAAAAATTAAAACAAGAACTTATAAAAATGTATGGTTGAGAAGGCGTATAAAATAACTTTTTTAAAGTGAGGTTTGAAAGTTGATATACATTGTATTCGTAAAATTCATCAGCATTGGAGCCTTTATTAAAAAAATAAAAAAAGAAATTTTTTATAAAATAAACTAAATTTAGAATCGCAAAAATTACAAATAAAGAAAGGCTTGTTTTCTTCTCATTTAGAAACGCTAATCGGGCAATGTTTTTTTTTATTATTTCAATCATGGTTTAGAATAGTTTTAATAACATTTTTGGTGTCAAGCTCATAAAACATAGGCAATCGTAGTAAACAATCCGAAAAAATATCTGTGTTTTTTAATATTGAACCAATGTATTTAGCTTTAAAAAAAGGACTTTTATGAAGACTAATGTAATGAAATACAGCATGAACTGAATCTTTTTTTAATTTATTTATTAGAACTTGTCTTTGTTCTAATGATTCACATATAACATAGAACATATGACCATTATTTGTAGCATAATCAGGTATAAAAGGGATTTGGATATTATTATTAGAAGCCCATACAATTAATTGTTCATAATATTGATTCCATATCGTTTTTCTAACTTTTTGAATATCTTCAATGTTTTCTAATTGCGCCCAAAGAAACGCAGCCATAATTTCTGAAGGCAAAAAACTTGACCCAATATCTACCCAACCATATTTATCAACTTCACCTCGAAAAAAGGCTGACCGATTTGTTCCTTTCTCCCAGATGATTTCTGCTCGATCAGCAAATTTTTCATCATTGATCACTAACATTCCTCCTTCGCCCGAAATTATATTTTTAGTTTCATGAAATGAAAATGCAGCTAAATGTCCTATAGAACCTAAAGCTCTTTCTATACCATCTTTCCCAGTATAAAAACTATCAATAGCTTGGGCTGCATCTTCAATGACAAACAAATTATAATCTTTTGCTAAACTCATTATCTTGTCCATATTACATGCAACACCAGCATAATGCACTGGTATTATAGCTTTTGTCTTTGTAGTAATGAGTGCTTCTAGTTTGTCTTCGTCAATGCCAGGATGATCACTTCTACTATCAGCAAAAATAATCTTTGCACCACGCAAAACAAAAGCATTGGCAGTAGAAACAAAAGTATAAGATGGCATAATAATTTCATCGCCTTCTTTGACATTAATCAAAATGGCTGCCATTTCAAGCGCATCTGTACATGAGGTTGTTAATAAACATTTATTAAACCCATATTTTTTTTCTAAAAATGACTGACACAATTGTGTGTAATAACCATTGCCCGAGATTTTACCTCTAGCAACAGCATCTTCAATATATTTTGTTTCTTTTCCTGTGGAATAAGGTTTGTTAAAAGGTATCATTTATCTAATAAACTTTGCTGGATTTCCAAAGTATAATCCACTAGTTAAAATATTATTTACGACAACAGCTCCACCACCAATTTGAGTGCTAGGAGCAATATTTATATTATCTATTAATGTAGCATTTATGCCAATAATTGATAGTTCTCCGACTTTTACAAAACCAGCAATAGCTACTCTAGGCGATAAGAAGCAATGTTGAGCAATAGAACTATGGTGGGAGATTGAACAATTAATGTTAACAATAGTGTTACAATCTAACGTTACATGGGCATCAATAATACATTTTGGATAAATTATGCAACCTGGACTAATTTTGACAGTTTCATCTATCCAACATGTTGAATGAATTAGTTTTCCAAAAGGAATTTTATTTTCAAATTTATTATAAACTTCTTTTTTAAAATTTAGATGTTTGTATCCAATTCCTATTAGCAATTCATCAAAAATATTATTTTTAAAAGCGACTTGAACATCTATTATTTTTCCTAATACTTTATGCCCAGCAATTTCTGTATTTGTTATAAAGTCATCAAAAAAAACAACTTTATTATAATGATTATCGACAATGGCATAGTGTGCTATTTGTTGTCCTAAATCTCCTGCGCCAATGATTGCTAATGTCTTTTTCATTACAAATTTATTTTGCTTTTTATAGAAAACATTGGTCTTTGTTTTACTTCTTTATAAATTCTTCCAACGTATAAGGATACAATTCCTAAAAAAAATAATTGAAGACCAAAACCAATAATAATTGCAGCAATTATTGATGGCCAACCCGATTGGAAATGAATAAAAAAGATTTTTAAAAGTAATAAAACAATCAATCCAAGAAAACCAATAATTGAGATTACAATCCCAAATTTAACCGCCATTTTAAGTGGTAATTCTGAAAAATCGAAAATTGCATCAAAAGCTAATTGCATTTTTTTCTTAAAATTAAACTTTGTTTTTCCAGCAAATCGGTCTCTTTGTTCAATTTCTATGGTTTTCCAATTTTTTGATATATGAATAAAAATTCCTTCTATAAATCGGTTTGATTCTTGATATTTTAAAAATTCTTCGGCAAAACTTCTGTTAAAAATTCGCATAACGGCTATCCCTTTTGGAATTTCTAATCCAGTAAATTTATTCAATGTACTCCAAAAGATTTTGGAAAATATTTTATTCAAAAAAGTGTCTTTTTTTTCAGATCTAATTCCCCATACTAAATCATATCCTTTTTCAATTTCGTCAACAAACCTTGGGATTTCATTTGGTGGATCTTGCAAATCTGGATCCATATAAAGCAAAAAATCTCCTTTTGCATGAGCAATACCTGCCGAAACTGCTGCTGCTTTTCCTTGATTATAAGAAAAAACAACAAGCTTAATTCTATCATTGTTTATTGCCTGTTCGGTTATAATTGCGACCGTTTTATCTTTACTCCCATCGTCAACAAAAATATACTCATAGTCCAACGGAAGCTCGTCTAAAACAAGTTTAGTCTCTTTAAGAAATTGCAAGATCACTTCTTCCTCGTAATAAACTGGAACCACTAATGAAAGTAATTTTTTCACTATTTATAAATAATTTAGAATTTGTTTTAAATCCATTATAGCACAATTATAATTCGGAAAATAATTTTCTCTGTCAATAAGTAATGTTTTCATTCCCAGCTTAAGTGCTGGTTCCATATCTAACTTAATAGAATCACCAATATAAAGAATATTTTCAGGAGCGATAGAAATTTTTTCTAAAGCTTTAGTATAAAATTCAATTGATGGTTTAGCAATTCCAACTTCTTCCGAAACTAAAATAGTGTTAAAGATTGGACTAAAAAAATCGTTTAATTTTTCTTTTAAACTAGAATTAAAATTAGATATAATTCCCATTGGCAAACTAATTTGAGATAGCACTTTGGTATCTTCAAATTTTTCCCATGGTAAATAAGAACAACTGGAAAAAATGGCTTCTAGAATTGATTCATTGGGCAATATTCCTTGTGAATAAAGCAACTCTGAATTAAATTCATTATAAAACTTTTTACTTGTTTTATCTGGAAAATGAATAATTTCTGAAAGTAATTTGTGCTTGAGTTTCAGTTCATGCAATGCTACATCATATCCATATTTGTTTAAAACTTCTGAAATAACAGTATACAATTTCGGCTTATACATGAGTGTGCCAGAAACATCAAAAAGTATGTATTGAATTTTTGAATCCATTTAATAAAGTATAGGATTGGAAGTTTTATTATTTAACGCCTCAAAATTAGTTGCGCCTTTATAAATTACATCTAAATAAATTCTTGTAGCGATTCCGTTTATAGTAGCAACGGGATCTGGTTCTTGATTATATAAATATTCCTGAAGAATGTATTTCACATCTTGAAAACCTAAATTGTGACGGATAGAGTTTGTGCCCGATATTCTTCCGTTTACTTCAAATGGAAATATAGCTCCATTTTTATCGATGATGCTTTGGAGATTGAAACTAGCTCTTACACCTCCCAAATCAATTATTTTTTTTGCAATATCCTCAAAAACTTTATTATAATTATTATTTACTATAGTTTGCGAGGTAGTTCCGTTTTCTAATTGTCGTTCCATTGAAAATAGTCCATGTAATTTTCCTTTTTTAGTAACATAAACTGCCGTAGTAATTTCTATTCCTTTATGAAAAGGCTGAATGATGTATTCATCGTTTAACTGTTGAGGATTTTCAGGATTTAATATGATTCCTCTTGAGCCTCTACCCTCTCTAGGTTTAGCAATATATTCTTCACATGAAAAATCAAAATCTTTTGGAAGCCATGACTTGGCAAACGGAATATTATTTTCATAAAAGCACTTATAGGTCAAATATTTGTCTAAAAATAATTTAGCAATGGTAGCATCAGAGGCTACAATTGTTGCATTTATCTTTTTATGATTTAGCGCTAAATAATAAACTTCGTAATCTGTAGAAGGAATTATTAAATCTATATTTTCATTATCAATTATTTTATTTATTTCTGAAACATACTCTTTATCAAAAGCATACGGAACTAAATGAGTACTATCGCAGAGATAGTTTCCTGATGAAAATTCAGTAACGTTACACCCCACAATTTTTACAGGCCAATGTAACGAATTTATATTTCTTAAAATTCCTTGACCAACATTACCGCCAATTCCGGTAACTAATACAGTTTTTGAATCCATTGAATAACTTCTTGGATTGATTCATTAAATGAATAATCTTGATTAATTTTTAAAATATTTTTTGTGAAATTATTATTATAATTAAAACTAGTGGAAGTATCTTGTGCCAAAAAAATAATTTTTACATCCTGAATACTTTTAACAATCATTTGCGCCACTTCTAGATTAGAATAGGATTGACTATTAACTGCCAATAATTTTATTTTATCTGGATAATGAATAGCTTTATAAAAATATTCAGAAGCTTCATCTGCACTAATGTAATTTTGTTTTCGACTTCCGTCTCCAAAAATAGTAATCTGTTTATTTGATATAGCATCATAAATTATTTTTGGCAAAAAACTATTGTTTTTCATTCCAATCCCATAAAGTGATGATAGGCGAATTGTAACTCCTCCTCCAACATGATTTGCAACTATTTGCTCTGCCCAAAGTTTAGAAAAAGCATAACTACTGTAGGGTAAAACAGGACTTATTTCAGTAACTATGGCAGCATTTATTTCAAAAACAGCTACTGACGAGGCATAAATTATTTTTGAATTAGTAAAAGTGTTTGAAACTGTTTTAAGTAGCTTTATATTAGTGTGAAATAGTGAATTTATAGTTGTTATATCTTCTTTAAAACTTATCGCAGCACTTATGTAATAGATGATTTTAAAATCTATATCTGTTTTTAAAAAATCATCTATTTGAATTAAATTAATTTTATTTTTGATTGCATCAATATTAAGATGGTAAACTTGAAAAACAGCATAGTCTTTAATCAATCTTTCATAAATAGCCTGTCCTAAAATACTATTTGCACCAACAATGGCTATGTTTTTATTATTACTCATTTATATTTTTTAAATAGTTTAAACAACTATTCTATTCTTGGTTTGTTAAAAAACAAGCTAAACCAACCTACTATTCTACCTAAACTCTCGGTAAAAGCCTCTTTTCTTTTAGTTGTGGTAAATATATTGGAAAATCTTATTAGTAGCAACAATAACGAAATGGTATTCCATTTAAGTTTAGCTTTCATAGAAGGATTTGGATATTTTACTCGCCAAACATACCATCCGTTTCTGATTACCATTTTACCATATTTGTATTTATTTGGTCTACCCGACTGGTCATGAAAATGTGATAATTTCGCATCTGTTGTTATTACGTTTTTTCCAAATTTTTGAGCTCTTATACTAAAATCTGCATCTTCATAAAGACCATATCCTTCAAAAAAATGGGAAAATTTTATGTGATTAAAAATATTTTTTCTAAATGAAAAAGACATCCCAATGAGCAAGTCAACCTCGTGGGTTTGTCCATTTAACGGAAAACCACAAGTTCTTCCATGTGAATATTGAGGCATTTTTCCTGGACCCAAATTTGATTGTAACCCTAAAAAATTTCTAACTATGTTTCGTACTCCTTCTGGGTATACATATCCTTCTAATTCATAGTATTTATAGTGAGAATATTTTGTGTTGGATAGTTTTTTGAACCAATTGTTTTCGTTAATAGCTATACCCGCAACACCAGTTATTGATACATTGTTTTGAAAGGTTTTTATAATTTCTTCAAAATAATTAGGTTCTAAAACAGTATCATCATCCAAAAAACAAATAATTCCCATATCGTTTGTCACTTTTGAAACGCCAAAATTTCGTTGTTTAGTTAACCCTCGTTCTTTATCAGAAACCAAAAAATAATTTAAATTTTTAAATAAATTTTTGCTTAAAATATTTTTTGTTTCAGAATTCGTGGAGCCATCAATTATCAAAATTTCGTTAGGATAAAGTGTTTGTAGTTTCACTGAATTTAATAAATTCAATAAAGAAACTGGACGCATAAAAGTGCATATTATCAATGTAAACTTCATTTATTTTGCTCCTTTAAAACGTTAGCCCAATAGACACTTCTATTCCATTTTTGCTGGAATGTCTTATAGTAAAAAAATGGATTTAAGTAAAAACTTCGATTCAAATTTTTTATAAACAACATGGATTTATAATTGGATAATTGCTCATTTGTATCATACATTAATCTATATAACATCACTGTTGGCGATGGTTTTGGCTGAATTTTATCATCTTTCCATTTAAAAAAAGGCTTTGTTCTAAAACCTCCAGTTGGTGCTTTGAGATGTAAAATTTTTAAAGATGAAATATACATTATATCAAAACCCTTATTTCGTAATTGCATACCAAAATCAGCATCTTCTCCAAAACCAAATTCAAATCCCATATTAAATTTCAAATCCATTATAGCCGAAGTTTTTACAAAAGCATGTCCAGCACCAAAGACAGGAAACTGTTTTGGTGGCTGGGAAACGATTATTTGTGATTTTAAATGACAAGCTACCAAGAAAATTTCATTTCCAGTTGACTGAAATGTTTGCATTACTTTATTTATCATGTCATTTTCAAAAACAATATCATCATCAGCCATAAAAGTAAATTCACTTTCCAATAAAGCGAGACCAATGTTTCGGGCATTGCATGCACCAGTTTGGTGGGTAAAATGATGTTTTATAATAAAAGGCCATTTTTGATTTTCAATAAATTTTAAGTCAGATTGACTATTCTCCTCTGGATTTTGTTCGATTATGATAACATTTTTGGGTAGATAAGTTTGTAAAGTTAAATTGTTAAGAACATTCAAAAGATATTCTTTTCTGCCAACTGTTGGAATTAATACATCAATAGTACCAAGTTTAATAATTTGTTTATTTGATTCTAATGGTATTTGATTCAGCAATTCAGGATTAAATTTCCTTTTGTTAGAAAATAATGAACCTAGAAATGGTAAAACAGGAAATGTCCTTTCGTAAAGCAACAAATTAAAAAACAAAAGAAAAATCCATCTTGTTCTATAATGCTGTTTTGTGAATTTGAAAAGTTCAAAAAGTGTGGCATTTATAGAATCTATTTTTTGACTTTTTTTAATAAGTAATTTAGGTTGAGAATAACAAAATAAACCATCTTTCATCGCTCTCCTTGCAAAGGAATTGAGAAAATAATCAAAATTGTTTTCAACTTTTAAATCCATTTTACATGCATTTAAAACAGAAGCATGAACCGCTCCAACAAAACTACTCATCTGCCAAGTGGCATATTTTACCTTCTTGTTAACTTTAATAAATGGCGAATCCTCTATATAACCTATTCGTCGATCAAAGTAATTATTGGAAGATGGACTATAAGAAAACAATAATTTTTTGTGTTGAAATAATTTCTCTATTTCCGTTACATTTAAATTATTTTTTTCGCTTTCGTGACACCAAACTAATATTTCATCTTTAAATTTATCCGCAAAATAAAGCAATAAGGATACAATATTTTGATTTGGTTCAAACGAAATAATACCAGTTTCAATTGAAACAATGCTTGTTATTTTTGATTTATTGTGGTAAAAAACAATCATCGCTTTTTATTTTTCAAAGTATTATCATAAAAATTAAAGCTTTGATTAGCTATTACTTCAATACTGAATTTTTGCGCTACTTTTTTCCTAGATTCTATGCCAAACTGATTTCTTAACGATGAGTTTTCGAGAAGTTCTACTATTTTTTTTGCAAATAATTTATGCTCTTTTGGGTCAACTAAAAATCCATTTACACCATCGTCAATAACTTCTTTTGACCAGCCAATATTGGAGGCAACAATTGCCTTTTGCATTGCCATTGCTTCTATCCAAGATACTGGTAATGCTTCTGCAAATGATGGAAAAACACAAACTGCTGCGGAACTGATATGCGCCTTTATTTTATCATAGGAAACGCTCCCCAAATAATATACATTTTGAATGGCTGCTTTATCAAATAGTAATTGCATCATTTGCCAAGTAGATGTATTTCCCGAAATAATATCCGAAGCATCACGTCCAATCAAAATTAATTTTGCTTGATTATTGTGCTTGTATACTTCGTTGAAAATAATAGGTAATTCTAAAAGTCCTTTTTTTCTGATTAAAGTACCAAAATAGAGAATTGTATTTTCTTGAATTGGAATTTTTTCATTAAAAGTAAACTTATCAATATCAATACTATTGGGAATTATAGTAAAATCACGTTGCAGTTCAAATAGTTTTCGGGTCAAATCTGCCGCATAATGACTTACTGAAAGAAGAGCATCAGCATTTTGTAAAGCTTTTTTTTCGTAAAATTTATTTAAAAACTTTACAGGTCGACTTTCTAAATGACAAAAATAAGTATCCGACCCATTTAATCGAATAATTACAGGACATTTTGGATTTATATTTGATGTAATTCCTGTCCAATCTGGAGCTTCAAGGATGTCAATTTTGTCCATTTTGACCAATTTATTGATTAACCTCTGAATCTTTATTTGAGTAAGAATTCTAGAAAAACCTTTAAACTTAACATTTTTAATTCTATAATAGGATATAGCATCCTCTTCAAAAAATTGATTAACTTTTTGATCATAAACTAAAACTGTAACTTCGTGTCCCGCAGACGTTAATCCTTTGGATAAATTTAATATACTAGTACCTATTCCCCCTGAAGAACCCATTTTTGGATGTGGAAATTCTGGGGTTATAAAAGCAATTTTCATATTGTAGAATGTATTGTGAATATAAAAATAATACTGTTTTAATTAAGAATGTCATCTCTGACAGCATTTTTGTCTTTTATTATCATTTCTATGGTGCTCCATATTCTTTGCGATGCGTTTTCTGCTGGATGCTGATTTATATTTTCGAACCAATTTTTAGCATTTTTAACTATTTTATTCGAATCTGGATGGAGCATTTTTTCAATTATTGGAGCTATATCGTCTTTGTGATTTAACCAAAAAACAGATTCTTTTACAGGCATTGATTTAAAATGAATAAAATTATAGATGTTTTTTACATTCCAATGGGGAAACAAATTGTTTGAAACATCATAATTTATATAACCACATGGCTTATTTAACGCCACATAATCAAAAACCATGGAGGAGCCCAAATTTATGACTAATTCAGTGTGATAGATAGTATTTATTTGCAAAATTAAATCTTTTTTTGTGGGCAAAATTGCATTCCATGTTTTACCAACTATCTCCCAATTTGGGTCTAAACTAGTTATGAGGTTTTTATGTTTTTCAAGAACTTCATCATACCTTTTTGAAAAATCAACAGGACAACGGCGGAAAATAATTCCAAGGTTGTAGCCTTTTAAATTTAATGAAATAACAGCTAATGCAATATCTAAAAGATATTGTGGATCATTAGGAGAAGTTGTCGCATCATCACCTGAAAAACAGATGTATTTTTTCGAAAAATCTAGCTTATTTTGATTATAAAAAACTTCTTTTGAAACTATATTATTTTTAACAAAATGGGGTTCAAATTGTGGTGTACCTGTAATAAAAATTTGATTTTCATTAATATAAGGATAATAATATTGAAGTTCTTTTTTCATATGTTCACTCCAAACACAATAAAAATCAGTTTCAAGAATTTTTGTTCCTTTTGGTAAATTATCCCATGAAAAAATAAATGTAGCTGTAGGAATTCCTAAATCTTGTGCGGCCAAAATTGGTCCAACCGCAAGCATTGGTCTTTGATTAGTAGAGAATACTATTGCTGGTTTTTCTTTTTTGAGTGTTTGATAACTATCAAAATACAGCTTTGTTTTTCTTTCGTTTTTGACTATTTTTTTTCTAATTCTTTTTAAGCCATTTTCAGAATTGTTACAAAAAATTATTGTTTTTATAATAATGCTTTTTATGCAGGATTTTAAGTCTTTAAAAGACAATGGAAAACGATACGAATTATAAATTGTATCGTTTGATTTCCGAATGTTTTGAGACAATTCTATATGTGTTTGTGCGATTTTGTATAAATCAGTAGTAGGATGCGCTTTAGCTTTTTCAATTTTTATTTCTTTAATCCCTAAATTTGTTAATTCGAATAACGTGTTATTCCAAAAAATAATGTCAAATCCTTTCTTGAGTCCAAGTTTGTGAAAATTTGTGAAGGCAAAATTCTTTAAACCTATTCCATCAGGAAGAAGTATGAATATTTTTTTGTTTTTCATTATACAGTTTAAAATTCCTAATTTATCTAATGAAACTTTTCAATTTATTTTTTATACGTTTTATTAAAATTTTCAGTTTCCAAATTTTTAGACGAGATTTTATCCCCATTGATAAGTAAATTTTATGAATATAAACATCATCAAAATCTAATTCATGAAGTTTAATAAAATTAAATTTTGATAAAAACTCATTAATTCGTCCATCTTTAAAATTGTTCTCAATTACAATAACTTGTACATCTAAATTGTCAAAATTCATGCTTGAAACAATGTCAAATTCATTTCCTTCAGTATCAATTGAGATGAAATCAACTTGTTGGTTTGTGAGCATTTTAATGCTGTTAATCGTAATCATTTCTACATCAATTTCTATCCTATTGCCTCCCTTTGTTTCTATATCTCTATCTATTCGCTGAATATGCCTTTCGTCATAACTTTCAGAAATACCACTTAACATTTCAGCATATCCATCTATTTGTGTAAATTTAATCGACTTATTATACGCTCCAATACACACATTCAAGTTAATAGATTTTCTGAAGGAATTTAATTTGGCAAAAACTTTAGGATTTGGTTCTACACATATTCCCTTCCAATGATTATTTAATTCAAAAAACAATGAATTACTAAACGTTTTTCCATCATGAGCTCCAATATCTATGAAGAAACCATTCTTTTTGTTGTTAAAAACAACTTCATTCAAAAACTCATCTTGTTTACATTGTGAATAATACATAGAACTTATATTTTAATTTTTTTCTTAATTTTAAGCATCAATTTTTCAACATAAACTTCCATAGGGTAATTGTCAAAATAATTGTTTCCACCTTTAAAATAAAACAATTCCTTTTTTTCAGAAGCGTTTACGCCATTTATAGCTTCTAACGCTTCAATTTGATACGATAAAAAAGGAAACAATTGATATTTATCTAAAATTAGTTTCCTAGCTTTTAAGATGGAATCTAAATTTTCTTCCCATTTTTTTGAGGCGGAAATTTCTTTTAAAAATAATTCAATATGCTTGTCGTTAGGATCTATTTGTATGAATGAATTTTTTGGAAAAAAATTTTCAATCGCATTACATCCAAAATACAAAGGCATCGCAAAACTTAAATATGCATCAACAATTTTTTCTGTCCAATAATACTCATTTTGAAAATTTTCATAGGCTATTGCATACTTGTAAGGACACAAAACATCCCATTTATCATCAACTGGTTTAATCCCTCTTCCATATAATTCAATAAAAGGAAGTTCTTTAATTTTATCTAAAAAATCCATCCTAATATTATGCCCTTTTGAAGATCTTTGGTTACTAGTTACCCAAACAATTTTATTTTCTTTGTTTAAATTTTCAAGTTGAATGTTAGTTAAAAAATCATAACTTTTATTAATATGCCATGGTAATGCACCATGAGAAAGAATATTATTATTTTTTATGTCTAATTGGTTAAAAATTACACTGGCATTTTTGTTACCGTATTGTCTGTACTTAGAAACTTCGTTTGGTGGTTCTAAACAAATGTGAATAATATTGTTTTTGTTCACTTTTACAGCAAAGTCATCTTTTGGATAATCTAAAATTACCAAGTAATCACATTCTTCAACATCATCAATGGTGAATGTAATATTTCCCCACCTCATAGAACTATTTGGAGTCTGCTTTTTTAAATCAAAATAATTTTTAAAATAGCTTTCAATTCTAACAACCATAAATTAACACTTAACTTTAAAATTATTATTAAAATATAAAAAATCTGTTTGATTTTATATCAAATTTCTATTGATACCAATTATCAATTCGCCTGACTCAAAAAAATCAAAGTTAAACTCTTTTAAAATTTTATAAATTTCATCTCTGCAATCAAACTCATCATGAATTTCTAAAGCAATACACTTGGTTTTTGACAGAAAAGAAATATTAGTATTTAAACCTGTAAAAACCTCTTTTTCTGATCCTTCAATATCAATTTTAAGTATATCGATTACCTCAAAATTATGCTGATGCATTAAATCCTGTATAGAAAATGCTTTTAAATCTCCTACTTCATTAGTTTCCTCAACTCGTATTGACCAATCTTTTTTGTCTCTAAAATCATTTACTATTTTTAAATTAGTTTTCTTACTCCAAATTCCGCCATTAATTTTGATTGCATTTTGAATTTTGTTACTTTCAAAATTATAACAAACACTCTTAAAATTAGAAGCGTCAGGTTCAACAACAATGAAATTTGAATTTGGAAAAAACTTTGACAAATAAACAGAAGTTAGACCAATGTTTCCTCCAGCATCTATAATGTTTATTTTTTTTGAATTAGGAAAATACTTTTGAAATATTTCTTTAACGGGCTTATATTCATTGTATTGATATATTTGAGCAAACACATTTAAGTCACTTGAAGGTCTTTTTCTGATTTTTATAATAGAATCAAAATCGGGGTAATTAGCTATAAAATCATTAGTACTTTCTTGCTGCAAAAATCCATTAAAACTTATCAAATGAAAATAATACTCATTGATTTGTCTTTCTTTTTCGGAAGTTTTTAATCTAAAAATGCGTTTTAACAGATATTTTAAAACGAGAACTTTATTAAAAAAATTTAGGCGGTATAAATTGATTATTTTTTGCATTTTATTTTAGTAATTGTGCGGCATTAATCCATTGCCAAATATGAAAACTGCTTTCAATGTCTTCCTTAAAAAATAAATCAAGCTCTGTTTCTAGTTTTATTTTATTAAACCAATTATTGGAATATAAAGTTTCTACTTCGGAACGAACCCAATCTTTCAAATCATTCGAAAGCCATTCTCTTTGAGGAGTTTGTAATGCGCGCTTTGGAGCTAAAACTAATTTTTTTTGTAAAAAATGTTCCGCAATTTTGCGCAACATCCATTTTTGGACACCATTTTTAATTTTAAAATCTGTTGGTCTGCTGAAAACATATTCTACCAACTCAAAATCTAAAAATGGTTCACGAAGTTCTGTGCCATACATCATCGAAATTCTGTCATTAAAGCGCAATGCTCTTGGTATTTTGGTATAAAACAAATCCCGGTACTGCAGATTTAACAAATTATCGTCAAATGGCTTGTCATAAACTGTTTTAGTGTAATTTTTAGCAAAATCGGTATCGAGAACTTCCGTTCGAAAGGGTGAATTGGTAACTCCTTGAATAATATTTTGAGAATTATTTGTGTAGTAATCATAACCTGCCCAAGCCTCGTCTGATCCTTGTCCATCGAGCAACACTTTCACCCCGCTTTGACTTGCTTTCTTAAATATTTTTGAGTAAGCTATCGTTGGAATTCCGCCATAAGGTTCCATTTGATGGCGCGTTATTTGTAGCGAAAGTGCTGGTATTTCGCTTGCAGAAAGTTCACAAACATTAAGATGAAATGGTCTGTTTTCTAACATAGACTTTACCCATTTTAGCTCATCATATCTTTCGTCATTTGTAATAAATGTGAAAGCTTCAATTGCAGATTTGTCAATAACTTGCTGGTCAATTAATGCTAAAAGTATACTCGAGTCCAATCCTCCGCTAACATTAAAACCAACTGGAACATCAGATCTAAAACGTAATTTAATTGCTTTTAAAAGCAAGTTTGTGATATAATCTTCTTCATTTTCCTGTAACTGGGATTGCAATTTTAAAACTCTGTCTTCAAAAAAATACCATTTCTTAATTTGAAGTTCATTATTTTTTAAAATCATAAAATGTCCTGCTGGCAGTTGATTTATATCTTTCCAAAAACTCTCATTGGGCAAACCATAACTACCTTCCGAAAAAAAGTTCAGCCAAACATTTTCCTTGGGGATATTTGAAACTCCACAAGCAAAAATGCTATTAATTTCGGAAGCAAAAATAAAATCGGAATTGTTGTAAAAATAATAAAATGGCTTTACACCAAATCTATCTCGAGCGGCAAATAATGTTTGTTCTTTTTTATTCCAAATCGCAAAAGAAAACATACCATTACATTGTTCTAAACATTTTTCTCCCCATTTTAAATAACTGTTTAATAAAACTTCGGTATCAGAATGTGTTCTGAAATTAAACTTGGATTTGAGTTGTCTTTTTAGTTCAATATAATTATAGATTTCTCCATTAAAGACAATCACATAATTGCCGCATTCGCTGGTAAAAGGTTGATTTGCATTACTAGATAAATCGATTATACTTAAACGATTATGACCCAAAACAACTTTATTCTCAACCCAAAAATTTGTATAATCTGGGCCGCGATGCTTTTGAGTTTCCAACATTTTTAAGATAAAATTTTCATTGGCTTTGTGACCAATAATTCCAGCAATACCACACATATAATTATTTTTTATCTAATTTTATACCTTATTGCCGTTTGAAACTTATAAAATAAATAATCCAGTTTTTGTTTAAAAGTAGGATTTATGAAAAGTAATTGCAACCCGCCAGAATAATCCGTCGCAGAAAAAGGACCATAATTAGGATTTTTATAATTTGAAATAACTCTTGTATAAAAAGAATTTGGAAAAATAGTTCTAATACTATTTAATTGAGGCATTCTATCACCCTCAATAATAATAATTCCATGTCTTGATATAATATCTTTAACTCTTAAAATGTTCTCATCCTTTCCGTCTATTATTATTAAATCAAACTGTTGTGAATGAACTACATCTTCTAAAGCATTAAAAATTGTTAGCCGGTTGTAATGTTCTTTTAAATATTTGGGTAAGGCCATCAAACAAAAATAATTAGCTTCGGTTCCTAAATAATTTATTGCTTGATTTTTTGATTGAGTAAATTTTAATACCACACAGGATATTGAGCCAATACCTAGTCCTAATTCTAAAATGTTTTTTGGTTGATATTTTTTTACAATTTTAGCAATAATTTTTAAAGCAAATTCTGTTGCTATATGTTGATTTCCCTCTAGATTTGAAAAATATTTATAAGTTTCTACTGCTATTTTATCACTTTTCATAAATTTATTTTTGTTGCTATTTCTTCAGCAGTTTTCCAATCTTTCATAGTGTCAATGTTTACATAAAATTGCGGGTTGCTTTCTATATATGTTATTGATTTTCCGTAAAGTGAACCGTTCTTAATCACAGATATTTTAGTAATATAAACAGAGCCATCGCGATGGTAAGATTTAGGTAATTCTTGGCGTCTAGGAATAATTTCTTCCTCGCCAGTGGCAATATTCAAAAATCCGTTTTCATTTTCTTGAAATGCCCAATGCGGATTGTATTGCTCTGGTATCTCTAAAACACTTATCAAACAATCTGCCTTTGAGTTAATAAATTTTTTGATAGCAATATCTATGCAGTCACTTTCTCTAAAAGGTGTTGTGGGCTGTAACAAACAGATGGCATCAAAAAAAATGTTTTGTGATTCAAAAAAAGCTATCGAATGCTGAACTACTTCGAGTGTTGTTGAAGTGTCAAGTGCCAATTGTGATGGTCTCATAAAAGGTGGTTTGCAACCTGCCATTTCAGCAGCGATTGCTATTTCTTCATCGTCAGTAGAAACTACTATTTGAGTAAGTAGTTTTGATTTTTTAGCATCATCTAAAGTGTATTCAATCAATGGTTTTTTTCCAAGAAGTTTAATATTCTTTCTAGGAACCCCTTTGGAACCACCACGTGCTGGAATTAAACCTAATATTCTCATTTTTTATTAAAAATATACCTGTTTTCACCAACGCCAAACTTTTCTTTCGCAAAAGGGATTTGATTATAAATAGATTCTACTCGATCAAAATCAGCACCGCGCGTCAATCTTTTGATGTTAATAGCGCCATTTTTTTCTAATTCTACGGTCAATTCTTTAGGAGTAATTCGGGTATTAATAGGAACCATCACATGATCTAACATATAGAAAACTCTATTCATCGGAATTCCTAACGAACGTAAAACATCTTGAGCATATTTGTTATTTACATCTTTCATTATAGCTCGCAAAATTTCTATACTATCCCAAAAAATACCTCCAGGATTTTCGATTAAATACTGCCAACCCCAACCTCCTTTTTTCATTACGCGAAGTTGTTCAACAATTCCTTTTTTCCAATCTTCTGTATGATGTAAAACACCATTACTGTAAACTATATCAAAGGTTTTGTCTTCAAAAGGCATTTCTAAAACTGAACCTTTTACAAATTCAATACTTTCAATTCCTGCCAATTCAGCTCTTACTCTAGCATCTTGCAATCCAATATCTGAAAAATCAATCCCAACTGCTTTTTTAATACCTAATAATTTCCATGCGGCAGTATATCTACCTCCCCCGCATCCTTGATCAAGTAAAACTAAATTTTCTATATTGGTAATTTTAATTTCGTTTCTTTTGAGTCTTGTTTCTAAAAGCTTTTTGGCTTCATCAAAGTAGCTTTTGTGATCAAACTCCTTGAAGAGATTACCATAATGTTGTCCAGTATGACTTTTTACTTCGGTTTCAAAATCTTCGTTATCGTTATATTCAAATGAATTGGTAAGTAAATTTTGTAATTGCACGTTGTTAACAGCACTTAATGTTGTTTTTTTTAATTCTGCTAAAGCATTTACAAATAAAAACATGGGGTCTTTATCTGATTTAAAAATAGTTTCAGTTTTATGAAATAAAAAAGGTACACACAATATTCTAAAATAATTATGAAATTTATCATTCGGAAAATGATTGAACATAGCAACTATTTCTTGCGGAGCTACACCATAAATTTTGGTTTGAATACAATCAACAATTTCAAAATAATCACTGGTATCTCTAATATCTTTATTTACTGCTATCATTTTTTGGTATTAATAATTTATTGTTTTATGAAATTGCAAAGGCAACTCTTTTAGTAAAATCGCAATTTTTTCACCTGAATTTCCACCTCCATATACATTGGAAGTTATTCTATTTTTTTGTTTTAAAATTGCTTCGATTGCAACTAAAATATCGTTTTCATTATAAGAAACGTCAACTACATTTTCACCTCTATCCCGCCGATTTTGACGAGAACCAATATTAACGGTTGGAACGCCAAGGTAAGCACATTCGCGAATACCAACACTAGAATTTCCTACTAAACACAAAGAATTATCTAATAAATTCAAAAAATCATACCCTTCCATATTCTTAAAAAAATGCACATTTTTTAAGGTGTGCTTTTCACGAAAAGAACGAATTCCCGAAGAAGTACCATCAGCACCGGCATCAACATTGGGCCAAAACCAAAGTGTTGGTTTATTCAATTTTTGTATCGCAGATAAAGTCGCTTCAATATGTTTTCTAGAATCCTGATACTCATTGGTAACTGGATGTTGCATTACCACAATATAGCCTTTGCTCAAATCTGGTTGCGAACCTACGCCTCCATATTTTTCATAAGGATTGAAAATAAGCTGCGCATTTTTAGCAACTTCTTGAGCAATATCTATAGATGGACAACCCGTATTGAAAACCATTGCAGGATTTTCTCCCAACTTAATCACTCTTTGCAAGGCATTTTCTGAAGCAACGAAGTGATAATCTGCCAATTTTGTTATCGAATGTCGCACCTTTTCATCAATATTGCCTGTTACTTCTCCACCTTGAATATGTGCTAAAGGAATATTCATATACGATGCAGAAATGGCAGTAGCCATAGTTTCAAATCTATCGGCTACAGTGACTACAATATCTGGTCGAAGATTATCGAAAACTGTTGATAATTCAAGTATTCCAATTCCTGTTGTTTTTGCTGCTGCTGTTAGATTTTCGCCCTCCAAAACATTGAATACTTTGGCAGCGATTTGAAAGCCATCTTTTTCGATATAATTTACGGCACTTCCATATCTATCTAACAAAGCTGATGCAGCTACTATGAGTTGTAATTCTAATTCGGGATGGTTTTTTATGGCGGTTAAAACGGTTTTAACCCTGCTGTAGGATGGTCTTGCTGTAATAACCACAGCTATTTTTCTCGTTGTGCTCATTCTAAATCATTTTCATTCAAAAAATCCCACTTCTCTTTATTATTGATTAGTTTTTTTCCGATAACATCTCTAAAATGCTTGGCAGAAATTCCAAAGCCACTTGGTTTTTTACTTTCCAAATCCTCAAAAGTAATGCTATGACCTTGTGCTAAATTTTTATTAATCGCTAATGATTTTTCAAAAATTGATTTTAGCTCCTTGAAAGCATCAGTATTATTTTTGTTAATTAAATTATTTTGCGCTACATAAAGATCATTTATGGCTTCGACTAATTGCTTTGTTTCCTCTATGGTTAATGAAGCAATGGCGTCTGGACCAAACATTGAACGATGAAAAACAACATGAAACTCTAAAATTTCTGCACCAAGCGCAATTGCAGCAATTCCGGTTGAAATTTTTGCGGAATGATCAGAAAAACCTATAGATACATGGTAACGTTCTTTTAATTCTTGAATCACATTTAAACCGTATTGTTCTGGTTTTGTTGGATAAGCTGTTGTACACTGCAATATAGAAAAAGTAGCTTTTTTACTTTTCAAAAAATTGACTGTTTCATCTAATTCTGAAAAACTACTCATACCAGACGAAATAATGATAGGCTTACGTGTTTGCGTGATTTTTTCAAGAAGTAACAAATTATTTACTTCACCAGAACCAACTTTGTAACTTTGAAGACCTATATTTTCCAACCAATCAACAGCTAAATTGCTAAACGGAGAACAAATAAAATCTAAACCTACATTGTCGCAATGCATTTTTATTGCTACCCATTGATCGAAAGAAAACTCCATACGTTTCCAATAATCAAAACGTGTTGCATCTTCTTTAGAGAATTTTACACGAAAAGGTTCATGAATACTGCTTTCGGCCTCGGCAATGTGCATTTGAAATTTAATTGCTTGTACGCCAGTTTTTGAGATTGCATCAATATAAGAATGCAAAATTCCCAAACTTCCGTCATGAGCTTGAGCAATTTCAGCAATTAAATATGGTTTAGTTTTCATTAAAAATCCATTGATATGGTAGTAAAAGTAACTATTTTTCTGGTTTCCAATAAATTTTAGCTTCGTTTAATTTGATGTAATAGTCATATTCTGCAGAGGTCAACTTGTTACGAAATTTTATCTGTTTTGGAATTGTAAAAATCAAGTCGAAAATGGCTAAAAATAATGGTTTTATTACTTTAAAATTCCCTTTAAAAATGTTGTTTTTAAATTGCATTGCTATTGAATAGGCTATTTTTTTTGGAATTACTTTTATTGGAAAAAATAAAAAATAATTATACCAGTCAGCGCGAAGTGATCTGCGGTGGCGAAAAGCAAAATCGTTATTAATTTTTGTTCTATGTTTTAAATCAACTCTATGTTGGACAAAAAGTTGTGGTACATAATGAATTTGCCAATGTTTTTTTATTAATTGCAATGAAGCAAAACTTTCTTCGCCATAAAACTCGAACCATTCAGGATAATTGGGAATTTCGCGCCAAGCGGAAATTCTCCATACATGACCACAACCGACGAAACTTTTTACATTTTGAGCAATTTCATTGGAAACTATATTTTTAGCATTGTCTTTACTCCAAAAAATACGGGCTGCAATTAATCCGCATAATGGATTTTTTAAAAAATAATCTGTAATAATTTCAATAGGATTAGTAGTTAAAAAATGGGCGTCATCATCAAGAGAAATAGCAAAATCAGCGTCAGTTTCATTGAGCATTTTATTTCTACAGTAAATATACCCTTTGGATGTTTGATTCTGCAGTAATTTTATTTGTGGAAATAGAGCTTTTATTTTTGCTGAAGTTTCATCAGTTGAGCCGTCGTCAAAAACCACACACTTCACGTTATTATTGATTAAATGCTTTATTTTTTCGAGAGTAAAAAGCAAATCATCGCAACGGTTTTTGGTAGAAATTACTATTGAAATTTTACTAAATTGCATAAAAAAATATTACAATTTATTGATTTCATTTTTTAAGTAATCATCAGAAATATATTGTATTAAATCTTCTCTGTTTAGTGCCAATTTGCCTCGGTTAAATTTCCAAATTTGGTAAAGATTTTCTATAATGTTAGCAATTTTTTCAGTGTCATCAATTTCAGACCAATAGGCATATTTTTCACCTAATAATCTTTTCACTTCACTGTAATAGGGTGCTAATGATATAATAGGTTTATTAGCTTCTACACAATGAGGGAATTTACCTGGAAGAAAAGGACTAATTTCGGATTTTGATTCTAAAATTATGTTGACTGAAACATTTTTTTGGAGTTTGTAAACCAACTCAAATGCTACTGTACCATTATAAATATAGATTTGAGGAATATTTTTTTGATATTCTTTCAACATTTCGGTATGATAAGTTGCGCTCCCAAGCATTATTAACTTTGAGTGATTTTTTGCATCATCATTATTTGCTAAAAACAACTTGTATCCTTCAATCAAACCTTTTGGAGGTCTTTGCGGCATCAAATTTCCTGCATGCAATAGGTTAAATTTTGTTTCATCAAAGTAGTCGGGAAGAGCGACATCGTTAATTTTATAATCTGAATTCTGATGCGGAATGATAATACCCGTTGTTAAAAAATTAGGAAAATAACTCCCCATCCACTCTTTTAATAATTTACTAGGAAATGATGAAAATCTTGCGCTTTCAGATATTTTTTTGAAATTAAGTTCCTTTTTTTTATAGCCAGGCTCAACCCAGTTGTAGGGTCTCGGATTATAATGAAATGGGTACGGATCATGAATATTTGCCATCCAAATAGGATAGAGTTCTGGATAAGATAACATTGCAGTGTGCGGTCGAAAACTTGCACCTTTACTTAACGTAATGATTAAATCTGGTTTGTCGTTTTTAATTAATTTTAATGTTTTTTTTAAGGAATTCACATCATTAAAAAACGCAAAAGAAAATCCAAATATTTTTTCAATCAAGGGATTAAAATTAATCTTTAAATTTCGGTATAGAACCCTTTGAAATCGGCTAAAAATATAATTTAGGTTTATTTTTTTTTCCTTAATACCATAACATGGGATATTATCAAGACGAATATTTTTTCTGGTATAATGATAAACCTTAACATCAAAACCACTTTTGTGAAGGTTTTGAATTAAAGCTACATTACACTTTGTACAACTACTATCATTGATGTCTATGGATTCTATTAGTGCGCTAATTTTTTTTATGCTCATTAATTTTGGATAAATTCTCGATTAAAAATTTAATTTTTCCTTAATCCAGTCTATAGTAGATTGTAATCCTTCTTCTAAATTATGTTTAGGTTGGTATCCTAAAAGTTCTTGAGATTTCTGGATGTCCGCACATCTATCTTTTACATGATCCCAATTTCTTGGCGGATTGTATATAATTTTGGAACTTGAGTTTGATATTTCAATAATTTTTTCTGCTATTGTTTTAATACTAACTTTTAGTCCCGTTCCCCCATTAAAAATTTCTGCTTGATTATAGGATGATTCAGCTAATAGTATTAACAAATCAATAGTATCTGATACATATGTAAAATCTCTTGTTTCACTTCCTGTTCCTGTGATAATTATATCTTGATTTGAAAGTGCTCTTTTTATAAAATTTGGAATAACATTTCTATATTCTCCGGGCATTTCACCTGGTCCATAATTGTTAAAAATTCTAGTGCTAACCACCGGAATACGGTGTATCTGGGAATAATATTTGGCATAAAGTTCCCCTACATATTTATTGATTGCATAAGGGGTATCGTAGGGTGAAACAGGAAACTTTTCGTGCATAGTTTGGTTATTACCATAAACACAGCTTGAACTAGCAAAAATAATTTTCTTTAACTCTTTGTTTTTTCGTTGAGCTTCAAATAAATTAACAACTCCTACAATATTAGTATTTATATCAGATAATGGATGGTCTACAGAGTTTTGATTAGCAAAGTGTGCTGCCAGATGAAAAATAAAGTGTGGCTTGTGGTTGTTGAAGAAAGTATTTGCCTTTTCGGTATTTCCTATGTCTATATAGGAAAAATTTACGTTTTTTAAAAAATTAGTGTGTCCTGAACTAAAATTATCAATGACATGAATATCACAAATAAAATTTTGTTGTAAATAATTAATTAAATTATAACCTAATGCGCCGAATCCTCCTGTTATTAATATTTTAGAATTATTTAATGTCATAAAACTTTAGTTGTTTTTAAAAGCTTTTTTTATTTTAGTAGCCTTCAATCGTAGTGGAAGAACAAAATAAAATAGTTGCCATTTTAATTTTTCAAAAGTAGTGAATTCAAGAGTATCAATTAAATTCTTAAATAAATTATATTCTTTAAATTTTATTGAAATACCAATAAAATATCGTTTTAATGAATAGGTTAGTAATCCTTTTTGTTTAAGATTTTTAACAACTAATAGAACTGCTTCTACATAAGATTTTCTTCTGAGTGGATCATTAGCATAAAATTCTCCTGTGTTTGAATTTGGGTGTTTTCTATTAAAATAAAGAATCGTGTCTATCATTATCCCGCGAAGATTATTGGTCATCAATCTACAATAACATTCCCATTCTTCAGCATAATGCAAACTTTCATTAAAATGATTATTATTAAAACAATCTTTTTTCCATAAAACTGTGCAAGAAGCGAATCCAATTTTTTGTATAATAATATCTTTAATATCATTTATGCCAATTTCTCGAACATATGCATCGGTATGATAGATAAAATCTGGATAAATTGTGGTAAATGGTGATTTAGCATAATGACAAAAATCTACATTATTTTTTTCAATATGGCTAGTACTGACTGTCAAGTTTTGAGGATGAACAATATCATCATCATCAAAAAAAATAACATAGTTACCTTTTGCTAAATCGAGACCATAATTTCTACAACCTGGCAATCCCTTTTTGTGCTTATCAGTTCTTATGAAATACTGAAATCTTTTGTCATTTTCTAAAATTGGCTGTATGATGTCAAGTGTATTATCTGTTCCACCATCGTCAATGATAAGACATTCCCAATCTGTAAAATTCTGATTTTGAATTGACTGCAAAGTTTCAACAATATAATGTGCTCTATTGTAAGTAGCCATAATTATAGATACAACTGGGATCATTTTTTAAATAATTGTTTAAAAAAACGAAATGGTTTCAAAATATAATGACCTACTCTAAAATTTATTGAATTCAATCTTTTCAATTCGTTTTTTCTATTTAAGTCTATTGATTGTAAGAAAAAAGAAATCATTTCGTCATAAAAATTAAGGTAAATATCCTTATGTTTTTTAAAAATATAAAGTCTTATTTCGTAATCATATTTATTTAGTGCTTCAGTTCTCATGGAAATTTTATGCTGACGATAAAAGAAAAGTGGTTCTTTTATAATTTTTGTTTCCCAACCTTCCTTGCTTACTCTAATGTAGAATTCCCAGTCTTCATATCCATTTTTCATTTCTTGATCAAAACCTTTTACTTCTTCCCAACATTTTTTCCTAAAAAGCGAATTACCAATGGCTGCATTTTTAAATAAATAATCATTTAAGTTTTTGCCATCAGGCTTAAATTGTTCAAGATATTTATTGCCCATAAAACGAAAACCCCAACAACTAACTATTCCAATTTTTGAATTTTCATCAAGAATTTGTACACCTTTTTTAATGAAGGTTTTATCAAATTTATCATCCGCATCTAAAGTTAATATATATTCTCCTCTAGAATTTTCGATGCCATGATTTCTGGCACTACTCAATCCTCCATTTTTTTTATTAAAATAAAGAAATCTACTGTCCGCTTTGCCCCATTCTTGGGCAATTTTTTCAGTATCATCAGGACTTCCATCATTAACTATAATGCATTCCCAGTTTTGATAAGTTTGTTCTAAAACTGATTGGAGTGCATCTGTTAAAAAATGAGCATGGTTATAACAAGGAATAATAACTGATACTAATCTATTCATTAGTTTATTTTTTGGAATAACCAAAGTTGGTAAACATCAATTTCTGGAAAATTCAACTTTGGAATCAGAGGAATTCGCTTTAATGCAATCACCTTGAAATGCTTTTTGGTAACTAATGTTTCTAATTCTGATTCTGATATCCATTCTTCAATAGGTTGATCTGTGGATGTGTATTTATTCCATTCTAGTTGTGCTTCTTTTCGAGGAGTCGTTAGAATTAAAAAACCATCTTTTTTTAAAAGTTTAACAATGTCATTTATAAATACTTCTTTTTGTTCATTGGGTATATGTTCTATAACTTCTGATGAAACAACAAAATCAAAACTATTACTTCTAGTTTCTAGTATTGTTTGTGATGTTCCGACTAAAAATTCAAGTTTTGGAAATATTTTTCGTGCGTGTTCTATAACAGGTTTGACAGGTTCAATTCCGGTAACTTTCCCGTATGCAGAAAGCAAATTTGAGAGCCAACCTCTCCCGCAGCCAAGGTCTAAAAGTGCAATATTATTTTCTTTGTTTAAGATATTTATTCCCGTTTCAACAAAAGTTTTTATAACATCCCATCGTAATTTTTCGTCATTATTAGGGCCGGGTTTACTCCACAATTGACTTTTCGTAAAAAGTTGCTCATAATATTCTTCTTCCGTTTGAGGTTTTGATTGTTTGAGAAAAGCTGCAATGCGCCATTTATTAATTACTCTAAAAAAATTCATTCGTTATATTTTGTTAAATTCCCAATCTACATTTTCATGAAAAACTTTGTTCAATCTGAAGTCAAGGCTGTTTAATATTTCATTTTGAAAAGATTCTTGAATATTGAAAATAATGGCATCGTTGAGTACCTCAATATCGTTAGTTGAATCGCCTAGAAAAATATCTATTTTGTATAGTCCTGGCAGTAAAATAATTTCGTTTATTGTCAATGATACTTTTCCTTTTAAAACATCATGAGGGTTTATTTTGTCAAAAATATAATGTTTGTTGTTTATCCCAATTAATTCAACATTATTAAAATCCTTGATTACAATCCCTAATACCACATTTTTAATGACCTCTTTAGATTCAAAATACACATCCAGTTTGAACAGTGATTTGTACTTAACACAATCATTTTCTTCATTTAGGATAGCTTTTTTAATAATCTTTTCTCCAATATATTTCATCGAAACGTTAAGGTTAATAGCGTCATCATAGACCGTCAATGCTTGATTTGTTGTGCCATCAAATTTTAAAATACCATTTTCCAAAACAATTCCTCTTTGACACAAACTTTTCACAGCCGCCATATTATGACTTACAAATAAAATAGTTCTCCCCTCACCTTTTGAAATATCTCCCATTTTACCGAGACATTTTTTTTGAAACTCCGCATCACCAACGGCTAAAACTTCATCTACAATCAAAATTTCACTTTCTAAATGAGCCGCTACAGCAAAAGCTAGCCGAACATACATTCCAGATGAGTAGCGCTTTACTGGAGTGTCTATATAGCGTTCAACTCCAGAAAAATCTATTATTTCATCCAGTTTTTGAGTAATTTCTTTTTTGCGCATTCCAAGTATAGTACCATTAAGATAAATATTTTCTCTACCTGATAACTCTGGATGAAAACCAGTACCTACTTCAAGCAAACTAGAAATTCTTCCTTTTACTTTAATTTCCCCCATTGTAGGGCTGGTGACTCTTGATAATAACTTTAGCAAGGTGCTTTTTCCTGCTCCATTTTTTCCGATAATACCAACGGCTTCTCCTTGTTTGATTTCGAAATTTATATCTTTTAGTGACCAAACAATATCGCTTTCTCCTTTGACACTTCTATCATTTGTTTGTCCAATTTTCAGAAAAGGGTCTTCTTTACCAAGAATCTTTGTTAACCAAAAACGCTCAATGTCGCGTGAGATAGTTCCTGTTCCGATTTGCCCAATTTGGTAGGCTTTTGATAAATTTTCGACATGTATACTAGGTTTGCTCATTAGATGGTGTCGACAAAGTTTTTTTCGGTTTTATTAAAAACAATAATTCCTATGGCTAAAATTGAAAGTGTAATCAGCATTGAATTCAGTAAAGTGAAAGCGGTAAAATCACCTTTTCCTAAAAAAGCATATCTAAAAGCTTCAATAATTCTTGTCATTGGATTCAACTCCACTATCCAGCCATAGCCTTTTTCTTTAGCATAACTCAACGGATAAATAACTGTTGTTCCGTACATTAATAACTGCACTCCAAAGGTGACTAAAAAGGTTAAATCACGATATTTAGTTGTCATTGCGGTAATAATTAATCCAAGACCAAGTCCAAGTAATGCCATTAAGAGTACCAAAATAGGAAATAAAAATATACCAGTAGTGACTTGAAAACTGGTTCCAGGTATTGGTTTGAAATAAAAGAAAATCATCATTAAAATCATCAAAAGTAACTGAACTCCAAAACGAACCAAATTACTCACCACTATACTTAATGGCATTATTAACCTAGGAAAATATACTTTCCCAAAAATATTTGCATTGTCTCTGAATACGGTACTTGTTTTGGTCAAGCAATCCGAAAAATAGTTCCATGATGTAATTCCTGATAAGTAAAAAAGATATTTTGGTATGCCATCAGTACTTATTCCTGCTAAATTTCCGAACACAAATGTGAAAACTAATGTTGTAAAAATAGGTTGTATAAAAAACCATAACGGACCTAAAACCGTTTGTTTATAAAAACTGATAAAATCTCTTTTTACCAGTAAAAGCAACAAATCTCTGTAATACCAAAGGTCTTTAAACTTTACATCAAAAAGTGAAGTATGTCCCTTGATTACTAAATCCCAATATTGAGATTGATTACTTTCTTTCATTAAACCTGTATTAATTGAAAAAATATGTGATTATAAAAATTATTGAATGCAAATATATAGATTACAACAGGTGCAGAAAAAGAAATGAATTGATTTGTTTAGTAAACTATTAACATTTAGATATAATGCTTTTAATTGATTAATTTTGCAAGCTAAATTTACTATTGTGATAGATTTTTTTAAACAAAAAAAACCTTTTTTAAAAGATTTAATTCCAGATAATTATATTGATATTCATTCTCATTTATTACCTGCAATAGATGATGGTGCCACTTGTATTAAAGATACTTCAAGTTTAATAAATGGTTTACAAGAAATTGGTTTTAAAAAATTTATTACCACTCCACATATTATGGGTGATGTTTGGAAAAATACCAACGAACAAATAAATCAAAATTTATTAGCGACTATTTCTGAAGTAAAAATTCCTAACATCAGTAATCGTTTGAAAGCTGCTGCAGAATACATGATTGACTCTGAATTTAATACACTTTTTAAAAGCAAATCTTTATTAACTTTAAAAGACAATTATGTTTTAGTAGAAATATCATATTTAAATCCTCCAATTCAATTATTCGAAATTTTATTCGATTTGCAAGTAGCTGGTTATCATCCCGTATTGGCTCATCCTGAAAGATATAATTTTTACCATAATTCGCTTGATGCTTATAAAAAGTTGAAAAATGCAGGATGTTATTTTCAGTTAAACATGCTATCTACAACAGGATACTATGGCGAGAAAGTCGCTAAAATTGCTGATATATTATTAAAAAACGGGTTAATAGATTTTATTGGCTCTGATATACACCATAATCGACATTTGGAATATATGCATAAGAGAATTGTCCTAAAAAATTATGGTTATCTGACGGCTGCTTTTCAAAATAATTCTTTTTTTGAATTTTAGTTTTTTTATTTTTTGCTTTTAAAGAAAGATGAAACCTTTTCTAGCAACGATTTTTTTGTTCCCGTTTCAGAATCGTATCCATAACCGTAACCATAGGCGTAATTGTATTTATAATCATAGCCATAAGAAGAAAAGCTTTTATAATTAGCCCCCACATTATTGATAACATAAGCCATGTTCCTCAATTTTCCTTTGTCGCTTAAGTTTACAGAAAACTCTAATATTTTTTTAGGCGTATAATCGGCTCTAACTACATATAAAGTTGTGTCTACTAAATGCGAAATTACAAGAGTATCCGTTACCAGTAATGTTGGTGGTGTATCTAAAATTATAAAATCATAATCTTGTTTTGCCTCTGAAACCAATTTTTCTAAACGTCCGTTTGATAATAATTCGGCTGGGTTTGGCGGAATTGTTCCAGATAATATAATATCTAAATTAGGATTATTTAAACAATCTTTATTAATAGTGCTTTTCCAATCAACATTTATATCAAATAAATAATCTTGAAGTCCGTGCTGATTCTTTTCTATGTTTAAATACGTATGTAATTGAGGATTTCTCATGTCCGCGCCAATCAACAACACTTTTTTATTCATTATAGAAAAAGATATCGATAAATTGAGTGCGGTAAATGTTTTTCCTTCTCCTTTTATAGTTGAAGTTATCATTATAGTTTGACCTACTTTTTCTTTTAGTAAAGGGAAAATATAAGTTAAATTAGTCCTTAATATCCTAAATGATTCCCCAAGAATTGATCTATCATTTAGTGTTGTTAATTTATTTTCTGAATTAATATGAGGAACTTCGGAAAGTATAATTTTATTCCTCGTTAATTTTAAAATATCCTCTTTAGTGTGAAGTTTATCATCAAGCAAGAAACTTATCCATAAAATCAAAAACGGAATCAGCATTCCTAAAAGTAGAGATACCAAATAATAAGTTCCTTTTTTTGGTGCTACAGGAGTAGAACCTGTCAAAGCATAATCTACAACTTTAAGAGAGGAAGAAGTTATTGCTAAATTTATTGCTGCTTCTTCTCTTTTTTGCAAAAGCAATAAATATAATGTTTCTTTAATGTTTTGCTGACGTTCTATTCCTCTCAAAACTTTTTCATCATTAGGAATGGCACTAAATTTACTGCCTGTTTCTTTTTTGATATAATCATTTTTAGAAAGCGAAACTTCAAGTTCTTTCTGATATGCTTTAATAGATTGAATAGCATTTTCTTTTAAGCTTGCCAATTTGCCATTTAATAAAAGTATAGTTGGATTGTTTGATAAACCACTAATGGATTGACGGTCTCGTTCTAAAACAACAATGTTAAAATCGGAAATCAATTGATTAATACCTTGATTGGTCAGTCCAATATTGGCTGGAAGCAATCCTAATTTTTTATCTTCTTTGACGGTTTGTTCTAATACTTTTGCCAATGCAATTTGAGTTTCAACTTGAAAAACATCACTAGTAGCTTGTATTTTCCCCGCTGTTGCTGATAAAGCATCATTGTTGATAAATGTTAAGGCATTAATGCGTTTGAAAGTAGCTTTGCCGGTTTCAACAGAGTCCAACTGTCTTTCCAACGATTTGAAACGTGCATTAACAAAATCAATAGTTCTTTGAGATACTAATCGCCGGTCATTCAAACCATCAATGTCGAACTGTTTAATAATTTCATTAAGAACTACTTCTGATTTGTCTTTATTAGATCCAACTAAAGATATAACAAGAATATCCGAATTCTTGTTACTATTTGCAATATTTAAATTTCCAGCTAAATTCAATACAACCGATTCAATCGTTGGATGAACAATTAAAAATTTTCTAGTATTGATGGAACCTAAATTTGTTCCTACTTGAAGAATTAGTTTATAAGGAACTCCATTTATATACTGAACCGAATTGAAGGGGTAAACTTTAGATGATGTTCCAGATGATGAACTAATTACTTTATATCCTTCATTGGCTATTTCAATCTCAAAAGAAATTGATTTATCATCTATTTTTAATGATTTGTCAAGCCATTCTATAGTAAATGGTCTATTTTTCCAGATTTCGATATTATTTAAATATCCAACATTAAAATATTGATTATTTAAATTTAAGGCTCTACAAACTTGTTCAAGAATTCTATAGGATTTTAAAACTTCAATTTCATTATCCAAATTAACTTTGTTTTTCCCAAACAATGCGACAGGACTATTAGGCAGTATAAAGCTATTTTTAGAGTCGTCAATTATTTTTACTTTTGCTTTGGATTCATATACTGAAACTGTGTGATTTAAGTAATATTTCATGACAAAAAAGCAAACTATTACAGAAATTAAGAAATAATGCCAATAACGTAGATAAACAAAGAATTGTTCTAAAAAATCAAAGCTGTTATGCTTGTCTTGAATATCAGGTTGAGTGTTTTCCATTAAAAATTATTTTTTTAATATTATAAAGAGTGTAAGCGCAAAAGACATTATGCCAAGAACATTTCCTACATTAGCCAAATAGCCGGATGTCATAATTTTTGCACCATTTGGATTAACAATTATAACATCGTTTTGTTTTACATAATAATAAGGACTTGTAAACCAGTTAGATGAAGTCAAGTCCAATTTAATATAAGTTCTGGTTCCGTTATTTTCTCTAATCAATAAAACGTCTTTTCGTATACCGTTAATAGTTAAATCGCCAGCATAACCAATAGCCTGATTTAAAGAAATATTTTGCTCCCCAAAACTATAGGTTCCTGGGTTTCTTACCTCTCCTAAAACAGTTACTTTACTGTTTATAACTCTAACATTTACATTAGCATCTTTTATGTATCCATTGTCTTCAAGCATTTTCACTAACATTTGTTGTAATTCTAATGTGCTTTTTCCTACTACTTTTAAAGTTCCTAAAATTGGAAAAACGATGGTTCCTTCCTGTGACACCAGATAACCCTGAACTTTTAGTGTTTCTATATTTAAAGCAGTCGTAGGATTGATTTCTAAATTAAATGGTTTTGTAGATTCAGGGACTAATGCATCAATTTTTATGTATAATATGTCGTTTATTTGAATTTCATTTGAAACATAGTTTATAGGTGCTTGTGTTTTATCTTTTAAATCTTGATAATAAAGGATGTCTTTTTTGTTAGTACAAGAAATAAATATAAAAAAGACAACAAACGAAAGGAGTATTTTTTTTAACATAAATAAATGATTTCAGTATTTTAGGGTGAGTGTTTTTAAAACGTTATGCTTAATTTATTTTCAAAAAATGCAAAGCTACAATTTGATTTTATATTTTAATATGATTACAAGATTTTAATTAATTTGATGGTGATTTTTTGAAAACCTATTTTATATCAAGAATTTGATATTCTGAATTCATACTCTTAAATTCTGGAACAATTTTTTTCATTTGGGCAACAACCTCAAGGTTTGAGTATTTTTTTGTTATATTTATCAATTCTGCTACTAAATCTTTAACGTCCTCAAAATCATCACAAATATCTTGTGAAATCATTATTTTGTTATTGTATGTGGGTAATGTTTTTGAAGAATCATTTAATAATTCTTCATATAATTTTTCTCCAGGTCGTAGCCCAATGATTTTGATGTTAATGTCTTTATCTGGGATAAATCCTGCTAATCGAATCATCTTCTTGGCAAAATCTATAATTTTTACGGGTTTCCCCATATCAAAAATAAAAATCTCACCACCATTACCCATTGCACCTGCTTCAAGTACAAGCTGACAAGCCTCTGGAATAGTCATAAAATATCTTATAATTTCAGGATGAGTTATAGTAATTGGTCCACCTTCTTGTATTTGTTTGGTAAACAAAGGAACTATAGAACCATTGGAACCTAACACATTCCCAAATCTTGTAGTAATAAATTTAGTAGCGTTTTTTTGAGTAGTATTTACAAGATGATAATGCAACGATTGTACATATTTTTCAGCAATACGTTTGCTTGCGCCCATTACGCTACTCGGATTGACAGCTTTATCTGTTGAAACCATTACAAATTTTTCTACCAAATACTTTTTGGATAAATCAGCAAGGTTTTTGGTACCAATTACGTTTGTAAAAATGGCTTGAGATGGATTCTCTTCAATCAAAGGTACATGTTTATATGCCGCAGCATGATAAACAAAATCAGGTTTAAACTTTTCAAAAACCATTTCAAGTGCATCATAATCTTTAATATCTGCAAGAACTGTTATAATTTTTATATCGTTTGATTGTTCCGAAATTTCAAGTTGCAAACTGTGTAAGGGAGATTCGGCTTGATCTAAAATAATTATTTTGTTTGGACTAAAATTAATAACTTGTCTAACAATTTCGCTTCCTATAGAACCTGCACCACCAGTAATCATAACTATTTTGCCTTTGATTTGATTGGAAATTTTATTATCATCTAGAACTATAGGTTCTCTTTCTAATAAATCTTCAATGGCGAAATTCTTTAGTTGATTTGAAATCTGATTTTGGTCTTCCCAGTTTGTTATTAACGGTACCGTAAAAACTTTAAAATTATATTCTAAACATTCTTCAACAAGTTTTATTGTTTCTTCCTTTGTCAGACTTTTTTCAGCAATAATCAATGCTTCTGCATTTACCGATTTTAAAATTACATGTATTCCTTTTGTTTGATTAATTATTGGCAAATTCAATATACTTTTATTTGTTTTATCCTGCTTGAATTTATTTACAAAAGCTATTACATTAAATCGGGATGGTTTTTCGGTTTTCAAGGCATTAGCAACTGAAATTGCATTAGCATCAGCTCCATATATTACCGCTTTTACTAGTTGATTTGTATCTGATATTTGCAAATAAGTTTCAAAAATATTTTTGACTAATATTCTGAAAAGAAATAGTAATAAAAAAGAAATAACATAAGTTATAAATAAACCGGTTGATAAGAGTAATCTATCTTTTCGAAAAATTTGTAAGGAATAATTAACAATCATTAATCCTAAATACGACGTTGTGGTAGCTACCAGAAGTTTTACACCATCTATAAATGTTGAGTGTCTTATGATACCGCTATACGTTTTAAAAAAAATAAATGATATTGCATTTACTAGTATAACGATAGCATATTGTATATATACATTCAGCGTTGGATAGAGTTTCACATTTAAACTGTGAATTATAATTTGAGTAATCAAACAAGCTATCAAAACAATAAAAACGTCAATGGTAAAAATTATCCACCTTGGTAAATATCCAATATTTTGAAATCTTTTTGTAGAAATGATTTTTCTCAAAAATTTAAAAACAAAATCACGCATAGTAAAAGACAGATTTTTACAAATTTATACTAAAAAAACTTTGAAGTGCATCGTAAATTCTTTTTTTATCAGATACTGTCAAATTTGAACCTGACGGTAAACATAAACCGTTTTCAAAAAGTTGTTGCGCATTTTTCCCACCATAATAAGGATAATTTTCAAATATAGGTTGTAAATGCATTGGTTTCCATAGTGGTCTAGATTCAATATTTACGTTCTCAAGTGCTATTCTTAAATCTTCTGTTGTTGCCCCAATCACATTATTATCTATCGTTATACACGTTAGCCAATGATTTGAAAAATAATTAGAGCTAGGTTCTTGAAACACTGTTACTCCTTTTATGCCTTGAAAAATTTCGATATAAAATCGGTTAATTTGGCGTCTCAAGTTCATATGTTTTTCTAAAATTTCCATCTGTCCTCGTCCAATTCCTGCGCATATATTACTCAATCTGTAGTTATAACCAATTTCTGAATGTTGATAATGTGGCGCAGCATCTCTAGCCTGTGTGGCTAAAAAAACTGCTTTTTCTTTCATTTTTTTTGAATGCGTAACCAATGCTCCTCCGCCAGAAGTTGTAATAATTTTATTTCCATTGAAAGATAAAACCCCAATATCCCCAAAAGTTCCACATTTTCTACCTTTATAAGTACTTCCCAAAGCTTCTGCGCTATCTTCAAGAATTGGGATTTCATATTTTGAAGCTATAACTCTTATTTCATCTACTTTAAAGGGCATTCCGTACAAATGAACTGGAATAATTGCTTTTGGTTTTTTTCCTTTTTTTAATCGGTCAACAATAGCTTCTTCGAGAGCAATTGGACACATATTCCAAGTTTCTAATTCGCTGTCAATAAAAATTGGTGTTGCATTAAGATACAAAATCGGATTAGCAGAAGCCGAAAAAGTAAAACTTTGACAAATAACCTCATCGCCAGCTTGCACTCCAAATAAAACCAACCCTAAATGAATTGCTGCTGTTCCAGAACTTAACGCTGCTACGCAGGCATCATCATTTAAAAATACTTCTAAATCTTTTTCAAAACCAGTAACGTTTGGTCCCAATGGCGCCACCCAATTCGTATCAAAAGCTTCTTTTACAAAATGCTGCTCTTTTCCGCCCATATGTGGAGAGGAAAGCCAAATTTTAGAGTCATTCATTATCTAATAATTATCTTTTAAAAATTGTTTTAATAATAATTCTCATATCCAATAGAAAATTTTGATTGTAGTAATAATTCAAATTCATCTGTACTTTATCTGGAAAGATGATTGTGTTATTATAGTTTAAAGCATCGTCTTGATGCTCTAATATTTCTTCCTCATTATAATATTTTATAGAAGCAAGACTAGTTATTCCTGGTTTTAACTCCAATAATTTTCTGGCCTCTCCAGTGAGCTTATCGTAGTATCCTTCGATATCTGGTCTAGGACCAACGATGCTCATATCACCTTTTAAAACATTTAAAAATTGAGGTAGTTCATCTAATTTATATTTCCTGAAAAAAAGACCTGTTTTGGTAATAATACCAGTTTTAGGATGCATGGTTTTTAGTTTATAAATTGTAAACAATTTTCCGTACTGACCAATTCGTTCTTGAAAAAAAAACCCATTCGATTGTGTATCTATCATCAAAATCAACCATGAAATTACCAAGAAAGGCGAAAATATAATCAATGCTGCAATCGAAGCCATAAGGTCGAAGCATCTTTTACTTATGGCATTCATTTTATACTTTTTGCAGGAATTCCAACCACCCTATCAGCTTTAGAAACCGAGGAAACTACCATGGCTTGTCCGCCAATAATAGCATCATCGTTGATAACAACCCCTTGAATAGTTGAGGCGCCAATACCTAACTCAACACAATCCCCAATAGTTGTATTTCCCCCAAGATTTACACCTGGTGCTAGGGATGAAAAAGATTTTACAAAACAATTATGACCTAAACTACAATTCATATTAATTACAACAAAATCATCAATAACCGTTTCGTAATTAATGGCAGCTCCAGGATAAACAATACTTCCTTGTCCAAAAATAACTTTTTCGGAAACCCAAGCGTTTTTTGAAATAAAATTAGGAAAGCTAAATGATAAATTTTGATATCGATTGAATAATTTTTTTTTAATAGTTGGAAAAGCTATGCCCCAAACTATAGCAATATCTTTTCCAGAATACTCGGGCAATTTATCTACTGAACCTATAACAAGAAAGTCTGCGATAACGGTACCGTGTTTTGAAACATCATCATCTAAAAAGCCGATGATTTCAAACGATTGGGTAAAATGATTGATATTGTAAGCAATAAATTTACCAACACTTCCCGCACCAATTATGAGTAGTTTTTGCATCATATCTTTTTAATTATTTCCATTAAACGGTTGCATTGGTCGGTCTAAACTTTGATTTACTCCTTCGGTTCTAATCACTTTTATGAAGGTCAACCACAAAATTTTAATATCAATCATCATCGAAAGATTATCAACATAAAAAATATCATAGTCAAATTTCTGCTTCCAACTAATTGAGTTTCTTCCGTTTACTTGCGCCCAACCTGTTATTCCTGGTCTAACATCGTGTCGTCTTAACTGATTCGAAGAATACAACGGAATGTATTTAAATAAAAGTGGTCTTGGTCCTATTAAACTCATATCGCCTTTAAGAACGTTTAAAAGTTGTGGCAATTCGTCTATGGATAATCTTCTGATAATTTTTCCTGCACTGGTTATCCTACGATTATCGTGTAATAAATTTCCGTTGTCATCTTTAGAATCGGTCATGGTTTTGAATTTGATAATTTTAAATGCTTTTTGGTGAAATCCTGGTCTTTCTTGAAAGAAAAAAACATTCCAATTATTTTGAAATCCTAAAATACAAACCACTATAAGTATAATAGGAGCAGTAACTAACAATACTATTATTGAAATCAAAATATCTAAAATTCGCTTAAAAAAAAGTCGATACATTTTATTTAAAATAAGGTTCTAATTTTGATTTTAATCCCTTTTGAACAGGTAGCTGCCATAATAGTTTACACCAATCGTGATTGCCCTCAATAAAACCTGGACCATTTTCAGTGATTACAATATCCCAACCTATCGACCTGTTTTCAGGATATTTTTTAGCCGCTTTTGTAACCATAGCAACTGCTTCCTTCCAAAATGGAATCTGCAAACCGACGATTTCAACTTTTGTAACGGGATGAAATTTTTCTTCTGGTTTTGTGATGTCGCTGTACACTCCTTTTCCGTGAACAATTCCTGTGATTTCGTCAATTGGTGCTGCCATGTTTCCTGCTGCCATATTATCAACAGAAGAATTTACTGAAATTCGTAGTCTACAACCTAACAAAATCACTTCATTAGTATAGTCCAATTGTGTAAAAATTCGAACTGTATTAACCGCCGAAGGTGATAAGTTATTGAGAACCGGATGTTGTTGAATAAACTCTTCTACCAAATCAAAATGGTTGTTTTCCATGAAAGTAATGATACTTTTTTCGTCAAATTTTTTGGCAACTTCTATCTGAACATCAATACCACAACTGCCGTCAGCAACTTTAAAAACAAGTTTTCCCGATGAATTATTCAATAATTTTTGAGTTACTTCTGGATATTGTTTCAAGTCGTTTCTATCTGCTACATTATGAACAAAATACTCATTGTACAATCGATAAAATTTGGTCTTATCATCCAGAATATCACGGGAATTTTTCGGATTCATTTTCAATTGATATTCGAACATATAACCCGTTCCAGCCCATGTTTTTCGTTGTGTATCATCAAGCTCAAAAAAACGGAATTGGAAATATTCCAAAAGGGAAATATTGTATTTAAAAACACAGGAAACAGCATCAGACAAAAGACTGACTTTATTTTTTTTGGTTAGTTTAGAAGCATGGTTCAAAAAAAGGTTTAACTTCTTCCAGTCCATTTTCTTAATATAATATCCTAAATACAATAGTCGTTTAAACATTTTTTTTATCTTTTAAAATCATTGCCATTTCATCAGCCGACATAAACTCGACCTCCGGCCATTTCTTTACAATTTGTTGTAATAATTTTTTCAAAGACTCTAATCCTTTTTCACGATTTTTTTTATCTATGTGTCCGCAAAAATTTACACGGTGCGAACTTATAATAGCTGGCTTATTCCAACGAAAAGCAGTTTCTATTTGCTTCATTGTAAAATTTACCCAATCAATTCCACGTTCTTCCGTTGGTTCAAAAACAACATTTCTAACCATAATACATAAGCCTTCTTTTGTTTTCTTTCCAAGGTAATTTAATGACTTTTTATATTTATTAAAGCCCTGATGTTCTTTAGGATGCAAAGCTAAATCTAAAAATTGTATTCCGTTATCTTTTAATGTCTGAAATAACGAGTGATGAATATTAAAAACTGGCGGTGTAAAATAGTTACTCCGATAACCAAAAACTTCTTCAAAAAGTTGCAATCCTTCCTTTA
The DNA here is from genome assembly GCF_025352015.1 of Flavobacterium sp. Taxonomy (GTDB): domain Bacteria; phylum Bacteroidota; class Bacteroidia; order Flavobacteriales; family Flavobacteriaceae; genus Flavobacterium. The sequence goes on along the minus strand of NZ_JANXUG010000008.1, from coordinate 12,822 downwards.
GCATTGGTTTTAAATCCTCGTTTTCTTTTACATCCAAAAAGTCTAGTGCTGCCATTGCTGACATAGTTGGATAGTCATCGTCTGCAATACTGGTGTAGGACTTATTGCTCAATGCTGTCAGTAATTCTACATTACGATTTTTTAATTTATCATTGAAAATCTTTAAATTCAGATGCTCTCTCCCGTGAAATTGTGGTTTCAAAAATCCTTTAGCAATCCCTTCTTTCCATAAATCCCAAGTTCCTGTATAAGCTTCTGGTTGCTGAATAGCTAGCTTTTTATAGGTATTCGGTAAGGTTTCAAAATAAAAATGTTGAAATTCATCGGCTTCCATTTTTTCGAAATCAATGTTGCACGGCAAAGCAAATACCGAGAAAATAGCATGTTTGCCATTTTTATCTTTTACAGAAGACAATACCGTAAAAAGTTGTTCCAAATCTTGTGTGGTTTCCAAAGTATCTAAAGCATCAAAACGAGAATAAATTTTCATTCCAGCAGCATCCATATTTTTTCTGGCTGCCGCTGAATTCAATCTGACGTTACCATAATCATCAACCGAAAAAACAACAATTTTACGATGGGTTTTCCAACCAATGCTGTTTTTTAAATTTGATAGTATAAAAGATATTATGCTTTTAATCATGAATTGGATTCAAATAATTAGCAACAAATTTATCGGCATTATCACGTTTGAAAAGTTGGGCTGTAGCAATGGCATTGGCGGACATAGCATTCCATTTTTGTTTGTTTTGACACAAATCGAGAATAAAATCCTTGGCAAGTCGTAACTCCTTTTCAGAAAAACATTCGGCAGCTTTATATTTGTGCGCATAGGTGTTTAATTCTGAATCTTCACCAGCAATGTAAAGAGACGGGATTCCATAACTCATCAAATTATAGGATTTGCTGGGAACGCTTCCTTTCGAAGTCAATTCATCCAAAATAACAATTCCTAAATCGGCAGCAGATAATGAAAACGGGAACATTTCGTCGGTTTGAAACGGAAGAAAAGTACAGTTGGGCAAGCTTTTATCTTCAACCATTTTCTGCAAAGCTGGAACTCTTGGTCCACGACCAATTATCTGAAAAATAATGTCTTTATTATTTTTTAAAAGTTCTGCAAGTTCAATTACAACCTCAACTTTATGTGTTAAGCCAATGTTTCCCGAATATTGAACGATGAATTTATCTAGTAAATTATGTTCTTTTACAAACGGATTTTTATCTTTTAAAACGCGCTCGTTCTGCTGAAAAATAGACCAAATGGGCTGAATGATTATTTTGGATTTTGTGACATACATTTCTAATAGTTCTGCCATTTTATCGCCAATAGTAAAAAGTCGTAATGCTTTCTTAAAAGATTTTCGGTTTAATAATGCCCAAATTCTGTAAACTGGATGCGTTTCCTTCATTCCGGTAATCTTAAAAACATCGGGATAAACATCCCAAACTACCATACTGAATTTGTTGGAAACCATAAGATTTAATAAATAACCCATTGGCGGAATCGAAACAAAAAATACTTCGTGTTTTTTATATTTGGTCATCAAAAGCCAATAAATTTTAAAACATGCTTTGATATAGGACAAAAACTTTTTTCTAGCTGGACGTTCCATCCATTTGTTGATGTACTTCACTTGAATATCTTGATGGAGCGCTTCTCCTTGTATGTGAATGCTTCCCGTAATTAAGGCAACATTTTCAAACTTTTGAGCGAAAGCGTTGCAAAAACCAACAGTAAGATAATTGGACGCTTGATTAATGACTACTATCCTTCTATCCTCAATTTTATTCATAGAATGCTGTCAATTTTACTCGGCCTGTCTCAAAATTTTGTGTCCGCCTTCGGCTAAATGTATGTCTCTTTGAAACAATTTCACATCTGAAGAAACCATTTCTTCAATCAGCATTTTCAAGTCATACTTAGGTTGCCAGCTTAATCTGGTTTTCGATTTCGTTGGGTCGCCAATCAATAAATCTACTTCGGTTGGACGGAAATAACTTGGGTCTACTTTTACAATTGTACTGCCAATTGCAGGAATTGAGAATTGTTTGGTTGAAAACTCTTTTCCTAAAGCTGCTTGATATTTTTCGGCATTTATTGACTCTAAAATTCCAATTTCGTTGACGCCTTCTCCTTCAAATTTAAGTTTAAAACCAACTTCCTGAAAAGCCATTTTTATAAAATCACGAACACGGGTTGTTATACCGGTTGCTATAACATAATCTTCGGCTATGTCTTGCTGCAGAATTCGCCACATTGCTTCTACATAATCTTTTGCATGTCCCCAATCTCGCTGTGCGTCGAGATTTCCAATAAACAAGTCGCTCTGCAATCCCAGCGCAATTTTGGCAACGGCACGTGTAATTTTTCTGGTAACAAAAGTTTCTCCACGCAAAGGCGATTCGTGATTGAATAAGATTCCGTTGCAAGCAAACATATTGTAGGCTTCTCTATAATTAACGGTGATCCAATAGGCATAAATTTTGGCGACAGCATAAGGCGAACGCGGATAAAAAGGCGTCGATTCTGATTGCGGTACTTGTTGCACCAAACCATATAATTCTGAAGTTGATGCCTGATAAATCTTGGTTTTATTTTGTAAACCCAGCAAACGAACCGCTTCTAAAAGCCGAAGAGTTCCTATTCCATCAGCATTTGCGGTATATTCTGGCGTGTCAAAACTCACTTTAACGTGCGACATCGCTGCTAAATTATAAATTTCATCGGGCTGTACTTCCTGAATAATTCGGGTTATATTCATGGAGTCAGTCATATCGCCGTAATGCAATTTTAGACGAATTCCTTTAGCGTGCGGATCTTGGTATAAATGATCAATTCTATCGGTATTGAAAAGCGATGAACGTCTTTTAATACCGTGAACCATGTAACCTTTTTCGAGTAATAATTCTGCTAAATAAGCTCCATCTTGTCCTGTTATTCCTGTAATTAATGCGGTTTTCATTAGTTTTATTTTTTTATTATATGCAATTACATTTTGACTTCCTTGAACGAATGTTCGTTCTCTAAATACCATTCGTATGTGGATTTAATTCCGTCTTCAAGCGAAATTTTTGCCTTCCAGCCTTGGTTTTCCATTTTGCTTACATCCATTAATTTTCTCGGAGTTCCATCCGGTTTTGAACTGTCCCAAATGATTTGACCTGTAAAGTCAACTGTTTTCTGAATCATTTCAGCTAACGATTTAATGGTTAGATCGATTCCGGTTCCAATGTTGTATAAATTTTCTGTAAACGGATTTTCCAAAGCAAAGACAACTGCATCAGCTAAATCGTAGACATGAAGAAATTCGCGCATCGGCGAACCAGAACCCCAAAGTGTCACTGATTCGTTTTTGGTGATTTTGGCCTCATGAAATTTTCGAATCATTGCAGGTAAAACGTGGGACGTCTGTAAATCGAAATTATCATTTGGCCCATATAAATTGGTTGGCATCAAACTCACAAAATCTTTCCCAAATTGCTTTCTAATCGATTCGCAAGCTTTCACTCCGGATATTTTTGCAATGGCATACCATTCGTTTGTTGGTTCCAATGAAGAGGTCAAAAGACATTCTTCTTTCAGAGGTTGTGGTGCTAATTTTGGATAAATGCAAGAACTCCCTAAAAAAATAAATTTGTCAACATCTTGATTTAATGATGTATCGATTAGGTTATTTTGAATTTGCATATTTTCCATTAGGAATGTGAACGGATAATTGTTGTTGGCCAATATTCCTCCTACTCTAGCAGCAGCGTCAATTACAATATTAGGTTTTTCATTAGCGAAAAATTCCTTGACCGCTTGCTGATTTTTCAAATCGAGTTCACTGCTAGTTTTGCCAATCAGATTATCGTATTTTTTATCTTTTAAAGCATTCCAGATGGCACTTCCCACCATTCCTTTATGTCCTGCAATGTATATTTTTGATAACTTATTCATGTGTTATTTATTTAAAAACAGCTAATAATTCGTAGGCAGCATTTTTCATTCTTTTATCATAGGAATCGTATAATTGTTTGTTATAATCCCTGTTTGGATAGTGCTCCAATATTGAAACCAATTGACTCACATTATGAGGTTCAAAGTACGTTCCTTTTTCTTCTAATTGTTCTATATTCACATTCAAATTGGCTGCAATAACGGGAACTTGAAGTGATTTTGCATCCTCGATAACGGTACTCCAGCCTTCAAACAAACTAGGTTGCAAAATGGCTTTGCAATATTTCATGAGTAATAATTGATTTCCACGCGGAATTAATCCCAAAAACTTGATTGATTTTTTTAAATCATTTTTATTAATAATGTCATGTAGTTCCTGCATATAGCTAGAATCGGGTTCTTCGGGAAAGCGACCTGTGATTCCCACACAAACTTCGTATCCTTTTTTCTTTAATTCGGCAACTGCTTCAAAAACAACTTTATGATTTTTGTGTTTATGAAACTGATTGCTAATCATATAAAAATGGTTTGGCAAATCATATTCTGCAAGGATTTCCTCAAAACTTTTATTTGGCAAACCTTCAATGATAGAAACAAAATGATAAATATGAATGTTCAACTTTGTTGAAACCTTAAAAAATTTCAGGAAATCATCCTTTACAGCCTGGCTTGAAACTACTAAATCTTTAGAATTTTTAAGTATTAATTTAATCCGAGCATTACGTTCGATACGTTTTCTTTTAGTAAAAAACTGCGGGTAGTATAGGTGTTGCAAATCGGCGTACCATGAAACGAGTTTAGCGTCTAACTTACTTTTTATCGGATAATCATGCATCGGAAAAATGGCGTCCAGCTTGAAATTGATCACTAAATCGTGTACGAAAGTGTTTTTGTTTTTCAGGAAAGAATTAATATATCCTTTGTAAATTGAAGAAAAATTATGGGGCACCAATTCCAAATACGGATAATTAATTTCGTCAACATATTTTTTTAATGTAGGGTTATAAAGAATAACAACCATAGGTTTGTCTTTATCATCAAGAAAATTTAAAATCCGAATGGCATTTAATAAATAAATTATTCCACCTGTCCATTTTGGATTGAAATTGAAAAGTAAACCTAATTTAAATCTCTGTTCCATAATTTTACCAGTTATCAACTAGATTTTTAATACCTTGATCCAAGCTCCATTTTGGTTCCCAACCAGTTCTTTCTTTTAGTTTAGAAACGTCAGCCAATAAGTGCATACGCTCAACTTTTCTAACTCTTATGGGATCAACTTCTATAATAATTTTTTCGTTAAGGACTTTTTCAAATTCGGCAACTACTTCGGTAACGGCGTACTCAATTCCGCGTCCTAAATTGAAGATGTCAAACCCAACGTTTTCCAATTTTATCAATGCATACATAGCATTTGCCATGTCATGTGTATGGATGAAATCTCTTTTTGGTGTTAAGTTTCCTAAAGCAATTTTGCGGTTACCCTCTTTGATTTGTTTTTCAATTTCCGGAATAAGATGTGGATTGGTTTCGTTTGGTCCAAAAGCATTGAAAAATCGGCAACAAACGGTATCAATTCCGGTTTCAAGATGGAACTTTTTCAACAATTGTTCGCCAGCTAATTTGCTCAAACCATATATATCAAGAGGTCTTACTTCATCAGTTTCGGCAACAGCACTAACAGAAATTGGATAAACCGCAGCAGTTGAAGCAAAAATTATTTTAGTTAAATTTTTTACTTTTTTGGCAGCTTCGAGAACATTCATTGTTCCTCTGATATTAATATCCGAAGATTCAAATGGATGCTCATTGCAATACGGAATGAAATGAACAGCAGCCAAATGGATAATAACATTCGGCATTATTACATGAATAGCATTTGAAACAGCCACCGCATCTCTAATATCTCCATAAAAAAAATGATCATCAGCAACAGTTATAAATTCTCTGTTTCCAAAACTTAAATTATCATAAACAAAAATATCATGCTTTTCACTTTGCAGTTTTGGAACAATTGCTGAACCAATAAATCCAGCACCTCCCGTTATTAAAATTTTCATAGTTTAACTATTTTTCATCACGCTTACCCAAGTAAAAACTCTTTATACTTTTCGGCGATAATTTTTAAATTGTTTGTTTGTTTGATTTTTGAAGCGCTGTTACCAATTTGATTTAATAGTAATGGATTATCAATTAAAAACTGTAATTTTTCTGTAAAAAGAGTTACGTTTCCAACTGGAATTAAAAATCCGTTTTCACCCTCGTTTATAATATCAGATGGTCCTGCAACGCAATTGAAACTTATGGGAGCCAAACCGTTTGCCATGCCTTCTATCAGTGCGTTTGGATAGCCTTCTATGATTGAAGTAAAACCAAAAATTTTAGCTTGTGACAAATAAAAATCGACTTCTTTTTGAAATTCGTAAAATTCGACTTTTTCGGCAATATTTAATTGATTTGCTTGATATTTTAAATCTTTTAATAAAGGACCGTCCCCAATAATAGCTACTTTCCAGTTAGGGGCTATAACTTTTGAAAAAGCTTCAAGTAAAAAATGCTGTGCTTTTTCGTAAGAACACCTTCCTAATGTGATGATTTGGTTTTTTCTTTGATGTGGGTATTCCTTGATATCTCTTAAAAAGTTAGGAATTACTACTATTGGGCAACTGTATTTTTTTTTATAAACTTCTTTGGCATAATTAGTTTGGGCAATGATTCCGTTGATTCTGAATTTTAAAATCGAATAGCAAAGATTATAGAAACTGTTGAAAAACGGATTTCGTGGAAATCTTACTCTATCTGGACTGCTTCTCCCCGAAATAATTACTTTTGTTTTTAATCCAACAGTACTTATAATTCCCAAAAGCATGTAGCCCAAGCAAAAAACAGTATCTGGTTTTTCACTTCTAATATTTTTTCGCAGGTACCATATTAGCATTGGAAAGGATATAATTTTGCCATATTTATCTCGAAAATTATCAGGCTCAATGAGTTTTACTTTGGGATGCAAGTCAAAGAATTTATCTTTTTTGAACATAACCAAAATAGTTACCTTAATGTTATTTTCGACCAAATAATTTGCCAAAACCACAGCAGTTCGCTCTGTTCCACCAGCAGTTAACTTGGGCAATATTATAACTATTTTTTTTTCCGCCATTTTTTTCTTTTTTCGTGCAATAGATAGCCAAACTGCAGCAATCCAACTGCATTCAGTAGACGCTTGACTTTACTAGTCCTTGTATTATTGGATAAAAAATTAAAAGAATTATTTATTTTGTTAGGGTCAAACGCCAAGAATTGATAAGGAACAATTTCGTTCAATGAATTCGTGTTGAAACCAATAAATTTTTCATTTTTTTTTGTTCGAGTTCCTTGTCCGTCGTTACCAATATTAAAAGTTTTCGTTGTATAAGGTGTTGCCGAGTAAAAATCATTTTTAATCATGTGATAAACATTGCGATAATCTAAAACCAAAGCTTCATTTTTATATAATTTTCGCTGAAAAGCTGTGAATAAATCAATGCCTATGGCGTCTAACTTTTTGACAAAATCCTTATTATTCAAATCTTTTTTTAATGTTTGGAACGAGATGTTTGAAACGTTTTGCATTTTATTTTTCCAAGTTCCAAACCCCCACGGACACCACCGATTTGTGAAATAAACATCTGCTTTCAATTTGTCATTTACATCAAAAAAAACTGAATGTGAAAACCCAGAAATGGAAATTATTTTCGGATCATTTTTGTAGAATTCTAATCCGTTATTCATAAATTGTAAAAAATTGGGGGCAACCACAATATCATCTTCTAAAAAGATTAAAGTTTGGTGTTGGCTAAAAACCAAATCGGTAGCAAATTCATAAGCCCGTTTTAAACCCTTATTTTCGTTTGCAATAATTAGAATTACTTCTTTAAATCCGGAAATGGTTTTAATATAAGCTCTTACAGATTCAATTTTGACATTATCTTCAATTTTGTATGCCGCATCCGATGAAATATATAGCACCGAATGTGATGTTTCTTCACACTTTTGTAGCGATTCGATACATATTTTTAGGCAATCTAATCGGTCATAAACCATCACTAAAATTGGCGCGTAGTTTTTCATTTATTTCAACATCAATTCAACCATCCAACCATACGGATCAAATGTTCCCTCGTACCAGTTCATTTGCTCATCCCAGTATCCAACGCAGGCATCATAACCACCGTTAGCAAATCCGTAACTAATTTCGATAAGTAAAGGCTTATCATTTTTATCCAAAACAAAATCGTAGGCTATGCATTGTGCATTCAATTTTTTATTGATTTCGAAAGCCTCTTTCACAAAACGTTCGTCTATGAACTGTTTATCGTACAAAATAAATCCGCTTCCCGAAGCTCTGAAATCATTTTCACGATTCATTCTTTTTATTCCAAAAGCTTTGCCATCGATAACTATTATCCTAATATCTGAATCGTTGTTACTGATAAACTCCTGAAAATACAAATAATCCATTTCGTTACCCATTACTTTTGCATAACGTGGCGGATTGAATAATCGCGCAAAGCCTTTAAAAACATCAAAAAAACTGCTCTTTCCTAATCGCCATTTTCTATATCTTTCTTTAATACTTCCCCAGCCGTCATAAGCGGGAAATCCATTTGCAAACGCTTTATTGGCGAGTGATTTGGCCTGTTCTTTTGTTTTGACTAACTGCACATTTTGAGAGCCAGCACCACCTTTTAATTTAAAAACTTTTGGTAACGAAGTGGTTTCTATCCAATTATATGCGGTTTTTTTATCATAAAAAACCCATGTTGGAACCAAATCAATTGCTAAAGCTTCCAGTAAATATTTCTGTGCTACTTTATCATCAAAATGCCACGCTGTATTAAAATCTGGAAAAACTTTAAAACCGCTCTGTTCTAATGAAAAAAGTAATGATTTTGCCATCACAATATCTGTTGTACTTGCCTGATGATAATGCCACATTAAACATGAACAACCCAACAATTGCTGTATAATATCGTTATCATAACACCTAACTAACTTATACGCAATGTTATTTTTTTCGCAGTAGTCAATCCATCTGTAATGAAACAAATCTTTACTTTTATTGTTGTGTATGGCTATCATTTAATCTAAATAATGTTGTGCCCAAAGTTCAAAACCCAGCATTAACCAAATCGCATCTAATTGATCTGATGTTGCATTGTTACTATTTTGCAGCCAAGAATCTAATTCATTTAGTTCAAAAAGTCCTCGTTTTCTTATTCCTGGCGCTACTTGTGTATTCCATTTTTCTTTAAAAACTGCGGATGAGAAAAACTCCCTTAACGGGATTCCGAATCCCATTTTGTCTCTATAAGCGAAAGATTCTCCAAATTTTGAAGCGCAAATATCTTTCAACAAAATTTTATTTTCATTCTTACCCTTGCGTTTACCAACCAGCAATTCACTTGGAATATTAAGCGACGTTGTAACCATTTCGTTATCTAAAAATGGAACGCGATTTTCTATAGAATGTGCCATCGACATTTTGTCTTGACGCATCAATAAATCGGGCAGATAGGTAAGCAATTCATATTTTCTTTGTTTAAGATTGGTATTTCCTTTGAGTTTATTTAAGACTTTTATCCTGTCATTTATGGCGTTATCTAATTTAAAATTAGATTTTAAACTATGAACTGTGGCCAAACTTCCAAAAGCAGTTTCCATGATCATTCGCTTATTTGGACTAACGTAATAACTTAAATATTCAAAAATATGTTTACTATTCTTTTTCAAGCCACCTAGAAATTCTCGTTTGAAATATGGAAATCGTAGCGCTCTAGAAAAACGTCCGTACCCCGCCAGACATTCATCTGCGCCTTCCCCGCTCAACAAAACGGTTACATGTTTTTTAGCTTCCTGACTCAATAAATAAATTCCGATTGTATTGGGATGATTCAACGGATGTTCAAAATGCCAAATGGCATTTTCCAAAACCTCAAAATAATAATGAGCATTCATTTCATATTTATGTGCTTCAAGGGAAAGTTGTTTAGCGACAATATCAATATACTTTTCTTCGGAAAAATTTGGGTCTTTAAATATGATGGAAACCGTTTCTAAATTTCCTTTTTCTAATGATTTTGACGCATAATAACTCACTAATGATGAATCGACACCACCTGAAAGTTGACAACCCAATTTTACATCACTTATCATCTGGGAATCGACGCTTTTTTGCAAGGCATTTTCTAAAATACTAGCCGCATTATTTTGAATTGTCTGACTTCCTTCATTATCTAATTCGTAAAAAACGTTTGTTTTAATTTTTCCGTTTTTAATACTTAAGTATGTTCCAGGAATGCAGTTGGTAATGTTTTTAAACAAGGTATCATTAATCACATTTCGGAACAATAAGAATTCGTCTAGTTTATTAAAATCGGGTTCAAATTTAAAATTGGGTAACCCTTTAAAACTCTTAATTTCTGAACTAAAAGCCAGCCGGTCTTCTTCTTGCAAAATATACAGCGGTTTTATGCCGAAACGGTCTCTAACAAGAAACAACGTATCCAAATCTAAATCATAAATCGCAATGGCGAACATTCCGTTTAAAAGCGAAATCATTTTCTCCATTCCATATTCTAAATATAAACATAAAACTATCTCGGTATCAGAAGTGCTTTTGAAAGTGTATCCTTTTTTTTCTAAATCTTCTTTAAAATCAAAGGCGTTATATATTTCGCCATTCAACATCAAAATCACTTTCTCATTTGGGCTCACCATAGGTTGATGCCCCATGGGTGATAAATCTAAAATACTCAAACGGTTGAAACCAAAAATTAAATCATTGGGCTTTGAACACTTTACATTTTCTGACATAGAAATAGTCTCAAAAGATTTGTCATGCGTATTGATTCCAACAATTCCCGAATCATTGGGTCCACGATGCTTTTGTATGGAAAGCATTTGACGCATCGCGTGATTGTTAGTCTCTTTTTGGTCATTAAAATAATAATATCCTGTAAATCCGCACATTTATTTATTAGGGTTTATGGATTGTAAAAGTATGTCTCTGTGGGCTTCGCATTGAATCAAATTCGTGTAAAGCAATTTCTTTCTCTTGGTAATAATAGATGGCAAAAGTCCTCGTTTGTAAAGGCTTGACATGATTTTGCCTTTATAAGGCTGAATCCAAGTATTCATTACGGGCTTCCAGGTTTGAGCATATTTCTGGAACTCGGTTTCCAAGAGTGTATCATCTGCAATTATGATATTCAATTTTTCTAAATGTTGAAGCATTGCTTTTTTCTCGGCTTCTTTTACTTTAAAAAGTCCTAAAACATCATTGTTTTGTGAAACAAATTCCATTTCAAAAGTAATAGGTTTATTTTTTTCAAAAGCTAAACAAACCATCATTCCCTTGTTCCACGGCTTGTTGCGGATGTCATGCCAATCAAAACAAAAATTTCCTAAACTGTAAAAAATTGGCGCTTCATTATAAATTTCATATCCCGAAATAATATGCGTATGATGCGCAATAACTGCATCAGCACCTGCATCGACAAAAAAACGATACCATTTTTTCATTCTCGGACTTGGTAATTCATAATGTTCGTGACCTCCGTGTGCAATAATTACAACAAAATCGGCATTGCTTTTAGCTTCTCTTATTTTATAAAAAACAGTGACTAAATCAATAGGATTGCAACCTGGAGTTGAATCGTGTGTTGTTGTCCATTCGTTTTCGGTAACATTTATAAAAGCAACTTTTGTATCGTATTTTTTCCAATAATATGTTTTAGAAGCTTCTTCAAAATTGGTTCCACTTCCTAACCAAGAAATTTTATTTTGGGTTAATGTTTCATAAGTTTCCTGCATTCCTTTTAAACCATAGTCTTTGAAATGATTATTTGCTGTTGCTACTAATTGGCAATTCAAATAATTTAAAATTACTGCGGTTTCTGGATGCGCTTTGATGTGCGGACCGGTTTTCAAAATTCCATCATTGGCAACCGTCAACGGACATTCTAAATCAATAATATTCAAATCATTTTGATTAAAAAATGATTTAACTTCGTCAAATAAGGTTTGCCAATTGTTGGCTTTCACTTGATTTTCGATACGAAGCCAAGGACAAAAATCGCCTGTAAAACCTATTTTAATCATAGCTTTATTATTGATTTTATTGAGTTGAAAACTCCTTTTTTATAACGCTGTTAAATAAATAATCTGTGATCTTTCTTGCACCATACGAGTTAAGATGGTCAGTTGCTAGCCAGTCTTTTTGTGCATCAATTATAGCGCTAGAAACTACATAATTATTGAGATTATAAACTGTTTTGATTGTATTTTTTTGGAATAAAATTGGACGTTGAAAAGGCAAAGCATTTCTATGAAAATTAGAACCTGGCATTTCTGTGATAACAACTTTTATTCTATTGGACTCACAAAGTGCTATAATTTTGGACAAATATTGATTTGAATAATCTACAGTAAAGGTTTTAGGATTAGTATAAACAGAATTATCTGGAATGGTTTTTTTTGTTCTCCATTGTCCAGAAACGCTTGTGGCATTACGATGGTCTTTTGAAATTAGTATTTTAAACATATCAACCGCCAACCATTGAAAATTTAAAAGCGGTGGATTAATTAGATTATTTTTTATGCTTGGCTTATAAAAAAAAGTAACCTCTGGATTTTCAAAAGCTACAGGATTAAGATATCCTCTTCCAATACAAGAGGATAATCCAATAATAATCATTTTAGGTTTTGTATTATATTTTAAATAGTTTTCCAATAGTAGCAACGAATTTGAAACATGACTTCCTGCAATTGCCATATTAAAAGTTTTCATTCCTTTTGAAGAGATATATTCAGCATCAATACCATCTAAAGCCATGCTATTC
>NZ_JANXUG010000077.1 GCF_025352015.1 Flavobacterium sp. | reverse complement strand
GTCATTCGGTGTTTGGTGCGTTTGTATTTGATTTGCGGATCGGGAAAAGTAATCCATATTTCGTCTACTTCATTTTCGGCAAATATAAAATTGATTAACTCAATTTGGGTTCTTACAAAAGCTACATTGTACATCCCATTTTCAAGAGCGGTTTTCGCGCCACGCCAAAATCGAGCACCTTTTATGTCAATACCGATAAAGTTTTTTTCTTGACACCTTTCGGCTAAACCTACTGAATATTCTCCTTTGCCACAGCCTAACTCAACGATGATTGGATTGTTGTTTTTGAAAAAATCTGAACTCCATTTTCCTTTTAATGAAAATTCTCCACATACAACTTCTTCCCTTGTTGGTTGAAAAACGTTTTCAAAAGTTTCGTTTTCCTTAAACCGCTTTAATTTATTCTTACTCCCCACAAACTTAATTTTTTGGTAAAATTAAGGAAATATAAACTATCCGAAATCTTTTTTACTTTGCAATGTTAAATTCGTAATTTCACTACTTGAAAAAATCTGAAAAAAACATTCTTGTAGCACCGCTGAATTGGGGTTTGGGTCATGCCACGCGCTGCATTCCTATTATTCGTGAGTTGGAGAAAAATGGTTTTACACCCGTTTTGGCTTCCGATGGTGTTGCATTGCAAATACTTCAAAAAGAATTTCCGCATTTACAAGCTTTGGAATTGCCGTCATACGACATTGAATATGCCAAAAATGGTGCCGATTTTAAATGGAAACTCATCAAGAACATTCCAAAAATGATTGACACTATTTTATCTGAAAAGAAAATCGTCAAAAAATGGATTCAGGAATATAATCTTTGCGGTATTATTTCAGACAATCGTTTGGGCGTTTATAATAAAGAAATTCCGTGTGTGTTTATGACGCACCAATTGAATGTTCTCTCTGGAAAAACAACTTGGATTTCGAGCCAATTGCATCAACATTTCATCAAGAAATTTACCGAATGCTGGATTCCTGATCTAGAAAAAAACTCTAATCTGACTGGAAAACTGGGCCATCTAAAAAAACATAAACTCAACTTAAAATACCTTGGCCCATTAAGCCGATTGGAGAAGAAAGCGTTGCCTATTCAATATGATTTGATGATACTACTTTCTGGTCCCGAGACACAGCGCACGTATTTGGAACAAAAACTCAAAAATGAAATTTCTTTATTTGGCGGAAAAATACTATTCGTAAAAGGTGTACTTGAATCGGAACAAAAAATAGAACCGGAACAAAATGTAACCTATTACAATTTTATGACAACGCAAGAAATTGAAACTGCAATCAACGAAAGTGAAATGGTGCTTTGCCGCTCTGGTTACACCACTATTATGGACTTAGCAAAACTAGGAAAAAAGGCTTTTTTCATCCCAACACCAGGACAATTTGAACAAGAATATTTAGCAAAAAGATTGAAAAGAAAAAACTTTGTACCGTATGCAAGGCAAGAAGATTTTGTAATTGAAAATTTGCAAGAAATCAAATTATACAAAGGATTACCTCAAGTAGAAAAAGAAATACATTGGAAACAATTATTTATCCTTTTCGAGGGTAAATGAAAATTCGGAACTTTTGCCAAATTCACTTTCGATATAAATTTTTTCGCCGTGGGCTTCTATTATGTGCTTTACAATAGACAGACCAAGACCAGAACCGCCTTCGCTTCTTGCACCACTTTTATCCACTCTAAAGAAACGTTCAAACAACCGCGGAAGGTTGTGCTTTTCTATTCCTTCACCATCGTCCCGAATTCTGACAATAATTTTGTCGTCTATTAGATCTTCGATAGTTACCTCGGTGGTTCCATTTTCTTTACCATATTTTATGGAGTTCATCACAAGGTTTGAAAGTACTTGTTGAATTTTTTCTTGATCGGCAAAAACATTTACGGCTCTGCTGTAACGCCTGTCAAACATTAATATAATGTTTTTTTTATCGGCGGTCATTTCGAGTAAATCAAATACACTTTGAATCAGTTCTACTATATTGAACTTTGAGATTTCAAGATTGACATCTCCCATTTCAAGTTTAGAAATCATGTCTAAATCTTCTACAATATATACTAATCGCTCAACACCTTTCTCGGCACGTTCTAGATATTTTTTTCGAACACTTTTGTCGTTTAAAGCGCTGTCAAGAAGGGTAGAAAGATAGCCTTGTACTGTAAATAATGGTGTTTTTAATTCGTGAGACACATTGCCTAAAAATTCTCTACGGTATTCTTCTCTAACTCTTAAGGTTTCTATTTCGAGTTTTTTATCGGTAGCAAATTTTTTAACCTGTTGGGTTAAGGTTGCCATATCGGTTGTGATGGGTTGATTTCGAAACGAAGTTAATTCGAGTAGGGAAACATCGTCGTATATTTTTTTTACTCTTTGATAAATGAATCGTTCGACACGATATTGAATTACAAAAAACGAAAAAACAGCAATTGATAATCCAAAAACCAATACCATTAGTGCGGAAAACTTAAGAAAAAACCTTAACAAAATAGCTAGAAAACCTGTCGAAAAAACGGTAATATATAATGCTGAAACTAATGCAAAGGTGTATGTTTTCTTGAATTTAATTTTCATTTACACTTCTAGTTTGTAGCCAACACCTTTGATTGTTTTAAATAAGTCTTCTCCAATTTTTTCGCGGAGTTTTCTAATATGAACATCTATGGTTCGTCCTCCAACAATGACTTCACTTCCCCAAACTTTATCTAAAATTTCTTCTCGTTTAAAAACTTTTCCAGGTTTTGAAGCTAAAAGGTAAAACAATTCAAATTCTTTTCTGGGAAGTATAATTTCCTTATTGTCTTTGATAATTTTATATTCTTCTCTATTAATTTCAATACCGCCAACATTGAGTGTTTCAGAGGCATGCTCATCACTTTTCAACCTACGTAATAAGGCTTTGACTTTACTGACCAATAATTTTGGTTTGATGGGTTTTGTAATATAATCATCGGCACCAGCTTCAAAACCAGCTACTTGAGAATAATCTTCGCTTCTTGCTGTCAAAAAAGCAATGATAACGTTACTCATTTCTGGAAGTTTTCTAATGTTTTCGCAAGCTTCCATACCGTCCATTTCAGGCATCATCACATCCATAATAATGAGCTGCGGCAACTCTTTTTTGGCTTTGATTAAGGCCTCTTTCCCATTAGCAGCGGTTACAATTTGATATCCTTCTTGAGTAAGATTATAACCTACAATCTCTAAAATATCTTGTTCGTCATCTACTAATAAAATTTTAATGTCTTTCTTTTTCATAATGGACACAATTATTTTGTGATTGTAAATGTAAAGATAATTTAAAAATGAAATGATAAATGAAATTCGAGTTAACAGTAATTTAATCTCTTAACAATTAGATAATAAGTTAATAATACAGAGAATTTAGATAACAACAACTTTACATAACAATATTTTTTTTGTAATTAGAATCAAATGTTAAATCATCCGTAAAAATATTTATGATTTTAATATCTTGGTATACTATTTGAAATGTTTTTTATACATTTGTAATAATAAAAAATTGTAATGATGACTAAAAACTACTTTATTCTACTTTTTATTTTTTTCTTGTTCACACATGCTATGACAGCACAAGAAGGTAAACAACAAAGCAATGATTGTTTAGGATTTTATCCTAACCCTGTTGACAGTGGTAAAATCTATATTACCTCAAAAACCAATAATGATAAAGACGTTATTATTTTTGATGTCTTAGGAAAAAAAGTATTGCAAACCACGATTTCCTCACGAGAACTAAATATAACTTCAATTCCTCCTGGAGTTTACATCATAAAAATTACCGAAGGAGAAACCACTGCTACTAGAAAACTTATTATCAGATAGTTGTTATTGTTGAGGTAACAAAATTTTAACCATTTTTTTAAGTTTATTTTTTTTACGAAAAGAATTTGTGCTTATATTTGTAAGCTAATTAAATTTAAAAAAAATGAAAAAAATTTACTCTTTATTATTATTGGTTATTTCTTCAGTGTCATTTGGTCAAACCCTTTACTCTGAAAACATGGGTGTTCCCACAGCAACGACAACCGTTGCAAGTTACATAACAGGAACAGCACCAGCTACTTTTCAAAATAGTTCTCCTATTGTTTATTCAGGAAACGGAGATATTAGAGTGTCTTCGGCATCATCAACCTACACAGGTGCATCAGGAGGCGGAAATGCATATTTAGCTGCTACAGCTGGAAAATATTTTCAAATTGACGGAATAAATACAACTGGTTACACCTCTGCAAATCTGCGATTATCATTTGGTTATTTAACGGCTTTATTTGCCACAGTGCAAGTGGTTGTAGAATACAGTACCAACGCGAGTGCGGCAACTCCTACGTGGACTCCAATAACCTTTACAAATAACACAAGTGCTTCTTGGACTTTAGTTTCTATACCAGGTGGAATTTTGCCTGTTTCTTCAACGTTGTCGTTACGTTTTTCGCAACCGGCAGTTTTGGGTCAAATTAGAATTGACGATGTAAAAGTTATTAATTTTAATCCTGCATGTACATTAGTTTTAGGAACTACAAATACAGCTTGCGATGCTGTAACGTCTGGAATAGATACGTACACTACAACAATACCATACACTGGTGGCGGAACTGGAACTTACACCATTACTTCTTCTGCAGGGACAGTTGGTGGAGATAATCCAAATACAGTTGCAGCTGGAAACATAATTATTACTGGTGTTTCTGAAGGAATTAATATAAATGTATCTATTACAAAAGGGGTATGTTCTTATCCGGTTAGTGTAACAGCTCCAGAATGCAAAATTGTAAACACTTTACCTTATAGCGAGTCTTTTCCTTATACAGTAGGTAATGTTTTGGGAGCTGAACAGAAATGGACCAATTTTAATAGCGGTGATTTTGTTACAGTTGCAGCAGGTAGCTTGACTTATACAGGTGTTAGCTCTACTGGAAATTCAGCGACTTTTTCTGGAACAGGAGCAGAATGCTCAACGTCATTTACACCAACAACGTCTGGTACTCTCTATACTGCTTTTTTAATGAATGTTAGTGATTTAACAAATGTAACTGATGGAAGTTCTACCTACATTGCAGCTGTAACAGGTACTTCTAATTCTAATTATAAAGCCAATCTTTTCGTTAAAAAAGTAGGTACTCAATATCAAATTGGTTTTGACGCTGCATCAACTACTACCAATTATAATGCTACATTAAGAAATGCTGGCGATGTGGTATATGTTGTTATTGGATATGATTTTAGTTCAAACTCATTATCTTTATGGTTAAATCCTACTAATGGTGCCTCACCTACTTTAGGTGTAAATCCAGCGGTAGCTTTTACAACTTTGGGAGGTTTTACTTTGCGTCAAGATACTGCCACTACAACTCCAACAATGATTATTGATGAATTAAGAGTTGTTACTTCATTGAGTGCTTTAAATTTGACACTTGGAGATAAACAAAACACTATAGCAGGTTTGAATATATATCCAAATCCAGTTTCTAACGGAACATTATTTATAGAAACAGCTGCTAATGGTGCTAAAACAGTAACTGTATTTGACGTATTAGGAAAACAAGTTATGAATGCTACAACTACTGACAATTTTATAAATGTGTCTAGTTTGCATACTGGTATTTACATTGTATCTATTACTGAAGAAGGAAAAACAGCTTCAAGAAAATTGATTATCAACTAATTTAATTGTTATATATCAAAGCTCTAACGAAAGTTAGGGCTTTTTTTGTAAACTACTTTCTAGGTTTGAAACTATGAAAGTGTTACTTATATTTGTAAAAAAAGCATTGATAAACGCTCAAAACATATTCACCATTTCTTCGCAAAAGCAATTTGAAAAAATAGCATTGAAGATTTTTCGATTTCAATATGAAAACAGCTTGGTATATAAGGAGTTTTGTGATTTTTTAGATACCGATATTCAAATTGTAAAATCGCTTCAACAAATTCCGTTTTTGCCCATTCAATTTTTTAAAAGTCATAAGGTAGTATCCAATAACGATAGTGTACAGGAAACTTTTACCAGCAGTGGCACCACCGGAATGCTTACCAGCAAACACCTTGTGACCAATGTTTCCTTATATGAACAAAGTTATCGAAATGCGTTTTCAACGTTTTATGGAAACATTGAAAACTATGTGGTCTTAGCATTACTCCCATCCTATTTAGAACGCAGTAGTTCGTCTTTGATTTACATGGTAAAAGATTTGATAGCGCATTCAAACAATGAAAACAGTGGCTTTTATTTGCATAATTATGATGAATTAATTGTAAAACTCATTGAATTAGATAAGTCCGGAGAAAATTTACTTCTAATTGGAGTAACTTATGCTCTGTTAGATTTGATAGACCAACAAAATTTCCAACTCAAAAACACCATCATCATGGAAACTGGTGGCATGAAAGGCAAACGCAAGGAAATGATTCGGGAAGAATTACATGAAGTTCTTTGCAATGGTTTTGGTGTTCAAACGATTCATTCAGAATATGGCATGACCGAACTTTTGTCACAAGCCTATTCGTTGGGCAACGGAATTTTTGAATGTCCATCGTGGATGCAACTCTTAATTCGCGATACTGAAGATGCACTAACTATAATTGATAACGGAAAAACTGGCGGTGTAAATGTTATTGATTTAGCCAATATCAATTCGTGTTCTTTCATCGCTACACAAGATTTAGGGAAAAAATATGCTAACAATTCGTTTGAAATACTTGGACGTTTTGATAATTCTGATATCAGAGGTTGTAATTTGATGGTTATATAGCCTTTATTACAAAATAATTTTTCTTGCCGCGTTGCAACAACACGAACTTATTGTTGATCAAATTGTTTGAAGTCAATTGAAATTCTTCGGTTACTTTTTCTTTATTAACGGCAATCGAATTTTCTGCTAAAGCTCTTCTGGCTTCACCATTAGATTTTAAAAATCCTGATTTTTCGTTCAACACCGCAACGATATTGATTCCGTTTGCAATCTCGTTTCTCGAAATTTCTGCTTGCGGAACACCCTCAAAAACTTCTAAAAAAGTAGCGGCATCTAATTGCTTTAAATCCTCTGTAGTGGCGTTTCCGAATAATATATTGGAGGCTTGAATGGCTTTGTTCAATTCGGATTTTCCATGAACTAATGTGGTGACTTCTTCGGCTAATCTTCTTTGCAATACTCTTATATGTGCCGCTTGCTTGTGATCAGCAATCAAATTATCTATAACTTGTTTGTCTAAAAAGGTAAATATCTTGATGTATTTTTCTGAATCTTCATCGGTAGTATTGAGCCAAAATTGGTAAAATTTGTATACCGAAGTCTTATCGGCGTCGAGCCAAACATTTTCTCCTTCGGATTTTCCAAATTTTGAACCATCGGCTTTGGTGATTAACGGACACGTTAGTGCAAACACCTTGGCTCCTTCGCCGTTCATCTTTCTGACGAGCTCTGTTCCTGTGGTTATATTTCCCCATTGATCTGAACCGCCCATTTGCAGGACGCAATTGTGGGTTTTATACAAATGATGAAAGTCGTAGCCCTGAATTAATTGATAGGTAAACTCGGTAAAGCTCATTCCTTCGCCGTCTGCGGTCAATCTTTTCTTTACAGAATCTTTAGACATCATGTAGTTTACCGTGATTCGTTTTCCTACATCGCGAGCAAAATTGATAAACGAAAAATCTTTCATCCAGTCGTAGTTGTTTACTAAAAGTGCCGCATTGGGTGTTGTTGCATTAAAATCTAAAAAGCGCAATAAAACTGCTTTGATTCCGGCTACATTTTTTTTTAAGGTTACTTCATCCAGTAGGTTTCTCTCATCTGATTTACCTGACGGATCGCCTATCATCCCTGTGGCTCCGCCTATTAACGCGATGGGTTTGTGCTCAAAGTTGCCCAAATGAACTAACAGTATAATGGGGACTAAACTTCCTATGTGCAACGAGTCGCTTGTGGGGTCGAAGCCGATATAAGTGGTGGTCATTTCTTTTAGGAGTTGTTCTTCGGTGCCGGGCATCATATCATGAATAAGGCCACGCCATTGTAGTTCTGCTACTAAATTTTTCATTTTATACTTGGTTTATTCTGGTGCGTTAAATTATTTTGATTTTGAGTGGCAAAGATAACAATTGTATTGGCACTGGCAATTGTAACGTTTAGTATGCGTTGTTGGTTGTTGGGTTTTGGTTATTGTAGCGAGAAATATTCCCGTTGCAGTGTGTAGTTTCCTCGTTGCAGTGAGTAGATTTCTCGTTGCAGTGAGTAGTTTGGGTTTAGAAATGTGTCAAGTTTTTTTAGGAGATGACAGTTTGTCTTTTCCTGAAATAGGTTGTCAACTTTTGTTGTCAAATTGTTTATCAAAAATATGGATTTGTAATTGGACTATTGATAAGTTTAGAAAAAATATTTTCTGTCGATTCTTTTAATTGCCTCTAAAATAAAAATGGTTTCACTCAAGTAAGCTTCTATTTTTCCTGATATTATAGCCTGATTTATTTGAAAATATATGTCTCTCAAAGAATCTTTTGGAAAGTTTTGAGGAGTTGCTATTTTCCTCCAAATGTTAGAGTCAAAAGTTATTTTCATTTAGTGCTGTTTTTAAAATGTTTGCCAACTCGTATATACACGTTACAAAGTAGCAATTTTTGCACCCAAAATTGGGTGGATTGACGGTACTCAATAGCGTATTATTTTAAAATATATAAATTATTTTACAAATCATCAAAGGGGCTTTATAATTGCTGACTACTTTTGCACTAATTGAGCTATCTCTTTTGGAAGTTTTATCTTTTGTGATTAAGACTTCAACACTTGTAAAAGTAATGTTATAGCTGCAAAAGCACTTTGCTGAAAGTAGCAGGATGTTTGCAAAAAAAGGGGTTTCAAAAAAAGTTTTTTTAAATTGGTTTGTTAAGTGCATTTTTTAATTATTGAATTTGTAAATTCGCAATATGGTACTAGTCACAGGCGGAACAGGTTTAGTTGGGGCACATTTGTTACTGCATTTGGCAGAAAATGAAGCAGCTGTTCGGGCTATTTACAGAGAGGTTGCGTGTATTGAAAAAACGAAAGCACTTTTTACATTGTATCAAAAGGAGTCCTGGTTTTCGAAAATTGATTGGGTTGAGGTTGATATTATTGATGTTCCTTCGCTAGGCGTGGCTTTTGAAAATGTAACGAATGTTTATCATTGTGCTGGTTTGATTTCTTATGATCCTGATGATGAAAACGCGCTTCGAAAAACCAATATTGAAGGCACTGCCAACATTGTGAATTTATGTTTGGACTACAACATAAAAAAACTTTGCCACGTGAGTTCTATGGCGGCGCTTGGCGATAGTAAACCAAATGAAAACCAAATAACGGAGGAAAACGAATGGAATCCTGAAACGGCGCACAGTGATTATGCCATTTCTAAATATGGTGCCGAAATGGAAATTTGGCGCGGTCAACAAGAAGGTTTAAACGTTGTTATTGTAAATGCAGGCGTTATTTTTGGTGCTGGTTTTTGGCATCAAGGAAGTGGTTTGTTTTTTTCGGCTGTAAAAAAAGGATTTCCTTTTTACACCAATGGCTCGACTGGATATGTTGGCGTGTTTGATGTGGTGAAAATCATGATTGGACTGATGGAAAGTTCTATTGTAGGCGAACGATTTATTACTGTGGCTGAAAATATTTCGTTTAAAGAAATCATTTTTGAAATTGCCGAAAATTTGAATACCAAGAAACCCACAATTGAAACTTCTCTATGGTTTTTGAACACGGCATGGCGACTGGACTGGTTGGTTTCTAAAATTTTTAAAACCAAAAGGAAGTTGTCAAAATACAGTGTTGCCGCTTTGCTACACGACGATAAAATTTTGAATACCAAAATAAAAAATGCTCTGAATTTTGAATTTCAAAGCATGGCTAGTGTGATTAAAGAAGTTGCGGTTTTGTATGACGCTTAATTACTGCACTTGAGGCGCATCGGGACTTGGTGGTGTGCTTTGATTTTTTTTGTTTCCGTCTATTTTTTTTGTTTCTTCGTCTACTCTATTTTTTACCTCTTCGAACATTTTTTTATATTCTTCGATATCAGCAGCATAATATTTATTGCTTTTGAGCAGTTGGATGCTGTCTATTTTATATTTTTTATAAATGTATTCGTTGGGTTTTTTACTGCTAATTCCTCCAGCAATATTTTGAGATTTAATAGATTCAAGTAACGACATATCGTATAAAATGGAAATCATTTTATCTTTCTCGATTAAGTTTTTGGGCTTTTCTAAACTACTATTATTACAACTTAAAATTGTAAACAGGAATAAAATTATAACTGCATTTTTTCTCATCATTATTTTTTTATCTGTCGAAAAGTAAACGCATTCCAAAAGGAGTTTCTTTTACTTTAAAATTTTGATAGACCAATGTGCCGTTGACAAAAGTATGTGTAATTCTGGATTTAAAATTGTATCCTTCAAAGGGTGACCAACCACATTTTGCCAAAATATTTTCTTTTTTTACATTCCAAGGCAATCCTGGATTTACAATCACCAAATCGGCATAAAAACCAACTTTGATAAAACCTCTTTTTTCAATTTTGAAAATCTTTGCTGGGTTGTGACACATCTTTTCGACTATTTTTTCGACCGAAATTTTACCTTGATGATTGGCTTCAAACATGGCAACGACAGCGTGTTGCACCAAGGGTCCTCCAGAAGGTGCTTTGGTATAGACTTGCTTTTTTTCTTCCAAGGTGTGAGGCGCATGATCTGTGGCAATAACATCTATTCTGTCATCAAGCAAAGCTTCCCACAAGGCTGCTCTGTTATTAGCTGTTTTTATGGCAGGATTCCATTTAATCAAATTGCCTTTGGTTGCATAATCTACGTCTGAAAACCAAAGATGGTGAATGCAAACTTCGGCGGTGATTTGCTTTTCTTCTAAAGGGATTTTATTGGTAAACAACTCTAATTCTTTGGCAGTCGATAAATGAAAAACATGCAAACGAGCACCCGTTTTTTGAGCCAAATCGATGATTTTTACCGTTGATTTGTAACAGGCCTCGACGCTTCTGATTTCGGGATGGAACTTAACGGGTATGTCATCGCCAAACTGTAATTTGAATCTTTCTAAATTCTCTTTCACCGTATTTTCGTCCTCACTATGAACTGCAATCAACAGTTTAGTATTTGAAAATATTTTTTCTAATGCTTCAGAACTATCTACCAACATATCGCCAGTTGATGAGCCTAAAAAGAGTTTCAGTCCTGCTACATTTCGAGGATTTGTTTTAAGAATTTCTTCCAAATTATCATTGGTGCCACCCATCATAAAAGAAAAATTGGCATAGGAAGTCTTTGCAGCAATTTTATATTTTTCTTCTAATATTTCTTGTGTTACGGCATTAGGAACGGTATTGGGTTGTTCTATATAGGAGGTAATTCCACCTGCAACAGCAGCTTTACTTTCTGAAGCTATATCGCCTTTGTGTGTTAATCCTGGTTCACGAAAATGCACTTGATCATCAATAGCTCCAGGAATTAAATAGCTTCCTTCAGCATCAATAATTTTACAATTAGAATGTTTTGGGCTTATGGACGCTGCGATTTCAACTATAAATTCGTTTTCAATCAAAACATCGCCTTCAAAGATAGTTCCTTCGTTTACTATTTTGGCATTTTTAATTAAAACAATGTTCATATTTAAGTTATAAACGGTTTAAAAATTTTCTAAATCTCAAGTAAATCACCCCAAAAACAGCTTCTTTAATAATGGCTCCGCTCATTTTAGATTGTCCTTTTGTCCTGTCTGTAAAAATTACTGGCACTTCTTTTATGCTAAAATTTTTAGCAAAGACTCTATATTTCATCTCTATTTGAAACGCATAACCGATGAATTTTATTCTGTCTAAATTTATTTTTTCTAATACATTTCTCTTATAACAGATAAATCCAGCAGTGGCATCCATGATTTTCATTCCCGTAATCATGCGCACATAAACCGATGCAAAATAAGAAAGCAATACTCGGCTTAAAGGCCAATTTACAACATTTACGCCCGTTACATATCGTGAACCAATGGCCAAATCGGCTCCGTTTTTTTGGCAGGCTTCGTATAATTTTTCTAAATCATTTGGGTTATGCGAAAAATCGGCATCCATCTCAAAAATGTATTCATACTGATAATTTAATGCCCATTTAAAACCGTGAACGTAAGCAGTTCCAAGACCTGATTTTATGTTTCTTACCGATAAAAATAATCGATCTGGAAATTCGTTTTGAAGTTTGATCACTGTTTGTGCTGTTGTATCGGGTGAGTTGTCATCTACAATTAGAACATGAAAGTTTTTTTGTAAAGAAAACACAGCGCGGATAATGCTTTCGATGTTTTCAATTTCGTTGTAGGTAGGAATAATTACAATGCCGTCGCTCATATTTTACAGTCAATCTTTGTTGCAAAAATAAACTTTTTATCAGCGCAGTATCTTAATAATTTTATAATAAATTAACAAATAAAAAATCAGTAATTTTGTCCAGATTATGATAGAAATTGTTTTACAGCCGCGAGTTTTAGAGCCAAAGGATTGGGCAACATATCTTTTTATATTTAGTTTCGCTTTAATTGCAATTGCCAAAACGGCTTTTGAAACGCGGTTTAGTGATTTTTTACGGGTGTTAATTTCAGATAAATACATTAGAGTATACAAAGACCCGTCGCATTTAATGAGCGGCTTTAACATTCTTTTATTTTTTGTTCAAATTATTTCGTTTTCCTTTTTTATACAATTAGTTTTAAGTCATTTCTTTGCTTTTTCTAAAACAGATTGGATATTATTTTTAAGGATTTTTACTTTTTTCGGAGTATTCATTCTCTCAAAATTTTTGATTGAAAAAATTGTTGCAACTTTTTTTAATATCGAAGAGTTTGCAGAACAATTTAATTTGCAGAAAGTAAGTTACCGAACTTTTATTGGCGTCGCTTTATTGCCCATTACTGTTTATTTGTTTTATAGCAGTTCATCATCAAATATTTCATATTACTGCATTATTAGTGTGATTTTGGCAATAAATGTATACACTTATCTTATTTCCTTGAAGATTTATCAAAACGTACTCATAGGTAAGTTGTTTTATTTTATTTTGTATCTTTGCACTCTTGAAATAGCCCCCTACTATTTTATATATTATTTGATTACAAAAAATTTAGCACATTAGAATGTCAAATTTGAAAGTGAAAACAATTTTGGTGTCACAGCCAGAACCAAAAGTAGAGAATTCTCCTTATTTTGAATTACAGCAAAAGCATAAGGTAAAGATTGATTTCCGATCATTTATACATGTAGAAGGTGTAAGCGCAAAGGATATC
>NZ_JANXUG010000107.1 GCF_025352015.1 Flavobacterium sp. | reverse complement strand
TGAGCATCGATAACAAAGTAATTGCCAAAGCCAGAGCAACGTCAAAAAAGAAAGCAGAAGAAAAGGCATCGCACCGTGCTTATTTTGCATTTCAAGAAAAAATTGACAAAAAACTATAACGCTTTAGTTCATAAAATAACGTAAACCTAAAAACCGCATTGTGGAAATTTGTGACAGATAAACTATATTTACAACTTATTTTGCAACTATATGGCTGTTCACAAACTGCACCTTGATGATTTTGACAAAATAGATTATCAGTTAATTGCTATACACACATCACTTGAAGATTATTTATTAGCTTATTCTATAAATCAGAAACTACCTGTTGTACTCAAAAGAAGCGTTTGTAACATTCATATCAGTACTAAAAATGGTGAAACACAGTTTACATGTTTTAGCTTTCAAGACAAAAAAATAGGCGCTACTTTGAATTTAATTCAAAATAAAAATGATGTTTTACATTCGGAACAACGTTTGAATGAAGGTTTATTTGCAGAGAATAATTCAAAATTTTCAATGCAAACCTATTTTATTCCCGAGTTTAAAAAAGTAGATTTTTTTTTAAAAATAGAAAATGGAGCGGATTATATGGATACTTCGAAAATAACCAAAGAATTAAAAACAATTAAAGGCATCAGCACGCTTTATGCCGTTGATGTAGAAAAAATAAAGTCAAAAAATAATTTAATTTTTTAAGTATAATGCCAACAAATAAAAAAACTAAAATTGTAGCAACACTTGGACCTGCATGTAGTTCAAGAGAAGTAATAAAAAAAATGATAGATGCAGGAGTAAATGTATTTCGAGTTAATTTTTCTCATGCAGATTACCAAGATGTAAAAGAAAGAATCGACATTATCAGAGGTTTGAATGATGAATTTGGGTACAACACTGCTATTTTAGCCGATTTGCAAGGTCCAAAACTTCGTGTGGGTGTGATGAGAGAAGATGTAGTGGTTAACCCCGGAGATATTATCACTTTTCAAACTGCCGAAGATGTTCCCGGAACTGCCAAAAGAGTTTACATGAATTACAAAGAGTTTCCGAGAGATGTAAATCCAGGCGAAAAAATTCTTTTAGATGATGGCAAACTAATGTTTGAAGCATTAGAAACTAACCGAACTACAGAAGTAATTTGTAAAGTGATTCAAGGCGGACCCTTAAAATCTAAAAAAGGAGTTAACTTACCAAATACAAAAGTTTCGCTTCCTGCCTTGACGAAAAAAGACATCAAAGATGCTTTGTTTGCCATCGAACAAGAAGTAGATTGGATTGCGCTCTCTTTTGTAAGAACGCCAGCCGATTTAGAAGAACTCGCCGATTTAATTGCTAAACATTCGGCCTATAAAATCCCGATAATTGCCAAAATCGAAAAACCAGAAGCAGTAGAAAACATAGATAAAATAGTTGCTTTCTGTGATGGTTTAATGGTGGCTCGCGGTGATCTTGGTGTAGAAATTCCGGCGCACGAAGTGCCTTTAATTCAAAAAAAATTAATTCTTAGAGCAAAAACAGCGAGAATTCCGGTAATTGTTGCCACCCAAATGATGGAAACCATGATTACGAGTTTGACACCAACACGTGCCGAGGTAAATGATGTTGCCAATTCTGTCATGGATGGTACAGATGCTGTAATGCTTTCCGGAGAAACATCTGTTGGAAATTACCCCGTAGAAGTTATCGAAAAAATGACTCAAATTATTGAAGCCGTTGAAGACTCGCCATTAATTAATGTGCCACAAAATCCGCCACACGTTAGAACCAAACGATTTATTACCAAATCTATTTGTTATCATGCCGCTATAATGGCAAATGAAATTAAGGCTAAAGCCATCTCCACCCTTACCAATAGCGGTTATACAGCGTTTCAAATCTCGGCATGGCGACCAAAAGCGCATATTTTAGTTTATACCTCAAATAAGAGAATTTTGACCCAATTGAGTTTGCTTTGGGGTGTAAATGCGTATTTCTATGATAAATTTGTAAGCACCGATGACACCGTTGATGATGTAAACGAAATTGCGAAGCAAAAAGGCTATGTAAAAAAAGGCGATATGCTAATAAACCTTGCCGCCATGCCTGTGGCTCACAAAGGAATGGTAAACACTTTGAGAGTATCTGAAATAGAATAATTAACTTTGCTTATTAAAATAATATTATTATGAACTCAAACAATCCGTTTTTTAAAAACAAAACGTACTCCAATACTTCATCAGACATAGTTCATGATGCTGTTGTTATCGATTACAACCAAACCATGACTGTTTCGGGAACGATTAATAAAAGTTTCTTGATGTTGATTTTATTAGTTGCCAGCGCAGCAGTAACGTGGTTTATGGCATCCAATGGTCAAAATCCTATAATATTTACTATTGGTGGTGCTATAGTAGGATTTATTTTAGTATTGATTGCAACATTTAAACCACAATTATCAGGCTATTTAGCGCCAGGTTATGCCATCTTCGAAGGGCTTTTCATAGGTGGAATATCGGCTATTTTTGAAGTGATGTATCCCGGAATAGTGATTCAAGCTGTGAGTTGCACCTTTGTAACCTTTATGGTTTGCTTTGGGTTGTACAAATACAAAATTGTAAAAGTTACTGAAAAATTTAAATCAGTTGTTTTGGCTTCAACGATGGCAATTGCATCCTATTACTTGATTTCATGGTTGTTGTCGCTATTTACCAGCTTTCAACCGGTTCATTATGGCAATTCAATGATTAGCATTGGAATTAGCGGTTTTGTAATTGTAATTGCAGCATTAAATTTATTTTTAGATTTTGATCAAATAGATAAAGGCGTGCAACAAAAGATGCCAAAATACATGGAATGGTATGGCGCTATGGGGTTAATGATCACACTAGTCTGGTTGTATATTGAGTTTTTGCGATTATTATCAAAATTAAATAGTAGAAGATAAAAAGAATATTTGAAAAATTTAAACCAGCTTTCGAGCTGGTTTTTTTATGACTTATTTTAAAATGTTGTAAAAAAACTTAAAAGACGCCGATAAGTAATCAAAAAGCGTAAAAAAAGGATAATTTCTTACTTCGGATGGGTTAGATTGTTCATCGGACGGCTTACCTTGGTTAACGGATAGCTAATTCACATCTTCTGAATGCTAGAAATGGTCTTCGCACGTTTTCAAATAGTTAGCTAACACGCTTGTACAGTCGTCTAACTTCGTTGTGATTACTTCTGACGATCATTTTCTTACTTCAAATAAAAAAATGAGTTTCTTGAGCTTTTAAATTGGTTTCTAAAAATCAAATTTTAACTGTACCACCACTGTTTTCTTAATAGTCGTGTTCAAATTGTTTAACGACAATCCCAGTAGTCTAACCGATTCTTTCATGCGTTCTTGAAACAAGAGTTCCTTTGCAACTTCGAGCAGCAAGCCTTTGTCTGCAATAAAGTAGGGCAAGGTTTTACTGCGGGTTTGGGTAGTAAAATCGCTAAATTTTATTTTGAGTGTTACTGTTTTGCCCGAAATTGTATGCCTCTTTAATCGGTTTTCTAATTCAAAAGCGATTTGTTCCAGTCTTTCGAGCATAAAAATTTCCGAAGTCAAGTTTTCTTTAAAAGTATGTTCTGCGGCTACAGATTTGTTTATTCTATTGGGTTTAACTGCACTATTGTGAATTCCTCGAACGATATTGTAGTAATGCAAACCGCTTTTCCCGAAGTGTTCTTCTAGAAATTCACTTGTTTTTGATTTTAAATCTTTGCCTATAAAAATTCCAAATTGGTACATTTTATCTTTAGTAACTTTTCCTATTCCGTAGAATTTTTTGATGTCTAGATTTTCTAAAAACGGTTCTACTTCTAATGGATTTACTGTTTTTTGACCGTTGGGTTTGTTGTAATCACTGGCTACTTTTGCCACAAATTTATTGACCGAAATTCCAGCCGACGCTGTAATGCCAACTTCCTCATAAATTCGTTTTCTGATTTCTTGTGCTATTAGAGAAGCACTTGGATTTCCTTTTTTGTTTTGTGTAACATCAAGATAGGCTTCGTCTAGCGATAACGGTTCAACCAAATCGGTGTATTCGTAAAATATTCTTCTAATTTGTTTTGAGATTTCTTTGTATCGGTCAAATCTTGGCGGCACAAATATCAAATCTGGGCAATTTCTTTTGGCTTGAATGCCACTCATGGCAGAGCGCACTCCATACTTTCGGGCTTCGTAACTTGCCGCTGCGACTACACCTCTAATTTCGCTTCCGCCAACGGCTAACGGTTTTCCCTTAAGTTGTGGATGATCCATTTGTTCTACAGAAGCAAAAAAAGCATCCATATCGATATGGATAATTTTTCGGTATGAAATTGAATCCGTCATTTCACAAATTTATACTAATTTTGGAAAATAGCCCCGATAATAGTGGCATCCTTTATAGCTGTGAGGTTTTACAAAACCTTACAGCTATAAAGATAGAACGGTTAGCGGGAAAAGGCTCCAAAAAATGATAGAAATAGAACGTAAATTTTTAGTGCTTTCGGATGAATTTATTACCGATGCTTTTTCGAAAAAGAGAATTGTTCAAGGGTACATTAGTTCTCATCCTGATAAAACGGTTCGCATAAGAATAAAAGGCAATAAAGGATTTATTACGATAAAAGGGAAAGGAAATCACAGCGGTACCACTCGTTTAGAATGGGAAAGAGAGATTGGTTTGCTGGAGGCTGAAACTTTGTTAACGCTTTGCGAAAGCGGAATAATTGAAAAAATTAGACACGAAATAAAAGTAGGCAAACATATTTTTGAAGTCGATGTTTTTTTAGGTGAAAACGATGGATTAGTTATGGCAGAAGTTGAACTTGAAGATGAAAACGAATTTTTTGAAAAACCAAAATGGCTTGGTACAGAAGTAACTAATGACGAGCGATATTACAATGCGTATTTGAGTAAAAACCGTTTTACAAAATGGTAATTATTTTGATTCTACTTCTTCTAAAGTAACGATTACAACGCCCGAACTCTTATTGGAAGCAATATCCATAAATGCTTTTTTGCTTAAATCAATTTCTCGCACTTTTGAAAAGGGTCCTCGGTCTGTAATTTCAACAATAACTGATTTGCCATTTGTTTGGTTGGTAACTTTTACTTTTGTACCAAAGGGTAATTTTTTGTGTGCTGCCGTATAGCCATTATTGTCAAAACTTTTGCCGCTTGCTGTTCTTCTTCCGTTAAATTTATTGGCATAGTAAGAGGCATGCGCATTTTTTTTAAGAAACTTTAGCTTCACATCAAAAACTTTTAAAGAGTCTATCTCTAATCCGTTTTTAAGTTTGCTTTTTGAAGTATCAATTTTAGTATATCCAATTACTTTTTGGTGATTTTTTTTTTTGTGTGACTTTACTTTTACTATCTTTTCTCTGCTTTTATTTTTATGTTTGTGGTTATGTCTGTTTTCGCTTGAAAACGCAGTATTTAAAGACGTCAACAGGAATAAAAACAATATAAAAATTTTAAATTTCATCAATATTTGTTTAAGGTCAAAAGTGTTTTGCAAAAAATATCGGTTGATAAAAATCCCCAGCAGGACTTTTTTTAATTTTTAAACCACAAATTCCAAGGAATTCGGCTCAAGATAAGTACTAATCCTAAACCATAAAAAATAGCAATTGATCTAAATTTTCCTTTACTAGTAGATGCCTTTTTGTGTTTTGACCAGCCTATGGTGATTAAAACTATAGCAATAACATTGACAAGCGGATGTTCTAACGACGATAATCGCAATGCTGGATCGCTCATGTTTCCTAATGAAGCTTTTCCTAAAGGTGAAACAAAATAGAGAACAAGACCTACTAGCAGTTGAACGTGCGCTACAATCAATCCAAATAAAGCAATTTTTTTGTCTTTTGCTGTAAACTCATTTTTGGACGCTAATCCCACAAGAGAATTTATAACAGTAACTAACAGTAACAATAGGACTAAATAAGCCCAGCCTGAATGAAATTTTTGTATAAAAGTGTACATATATTATTTTTTTGAGTAACAAATATAACTAAAAAGGCATAAAAAAACGACAACTTAAAGTGTCGTTTTTGATAATTATTTGTTTTTAATAAAGTATTTTAATAAAAATTCTGTAGAAGAATCGTGTTTATTAATTGAACCTAAATTTATTTCGTCCAAAATAGAATTGGCAAGTTGTTTCCCAAGTTCGACTCCCCATTGATCGTAACTAAAAATATTCCAAATAATTCCTTGTACAAATATTTTATGTTCATATAAGGCGATTAATGAGCCAAGGGATTTTGGCGTTAGTTTGTCAATTAGCAACGTATTTGTGGGTTTATTGCCCGTAAAAATCTTGAATGGCAATAAGAAGGACGCTTTTTGAGTGGTTACATTTTGTTTTTCAAATTCATCCTTGACTATAGCTTCCAGCTTCCCGTTTAACAATGCTTCGGTTTGTGCAAAAAAGTTAGACATTAGCTTATCGTGATGGTCTTGATTGCCATATAGCGGTCTTAAAAATCCAATAAAATCAGTTGGAATGAGCTTGGTTCCTTGATGAATTAATTGAAAAAAGGCATGTTGCGAATTGGTACCAGGTTCTCCCCAAATGATAGTTCCTGTTTCATAATTTACTGGTTTTCCGTCGCGACCAATGCTTTTCCCATTACTTTCCATAATGCCTTGTTGCAAATAAGGCGCTAGCTTTTGTAAATATTGGGTGTAAGGAATGATTGCTTCGCTTTCGGCTCCAAAAAAGTTATTGTACCAAATGCTTAACAAAGCTAGAACAACCGGAATATTTTTATCAAAATCGGCGGTTTTAAAATGCTCATCCATTTCGTGTGCGCCTTTCAGTAAATCGTCAAAATTATCAAAGTCAACTGCTAGAGCAATAGACAATCCCACCGCACTCCACAGTGAAAATCGTCCGCCAACCCAATCCCACATTGGGAAAATATTTTCTGGATTGATTCCAAAATCGGTTACTTTTTGAATATTGGTAGAAACCGCTACAAAATGTTTCGCAACATCTTCTTGCTTTGCTGATTTTAAAAACCACTTTCTTATGGTTTCTGAATTTGTAAGGGTTTCTTGTGTTGTAAATGTTTTAGAAACAATTACAAAAAGTGTGGTTTCAGGATTCAATTTCTTGATGATTTCGTTTACGTGATCACCATCGACATTAGAAACAAAATGTATATTCAAATGATTTTTATAAAATTGCAATGCTTCAACCACCATAGCCGGACCAAGATCTGAACCACCAATTCCTATATTTACTATATCTGTAAAAGGTTTTTCCGTATATCCCTTTCTAGTTCCCGAAATAATTTCATTAGTGAAATTTTTTATTATATTTTTAACATCAAAAATTTCAGGAATTATATTTTTTTCATTTACTAAAACCGTGTCGTTTTGTGAAGATCGTAAAGCGGTGTGAAGTACGGCTCTGTCTTCTGTTTTATTGATGTTTTCCCCTGAAAAATAACTATTTATAGCTGCTTTTAAATTTACTTCTTGTGTCAGTTCTTGAAGTAAATCTAAAGTTTCTTGAGTGATCCTATTTTTGGAATAATCAATTAAAAAATCTTTCCATTGAATGTGAAAATTTTCTGTTCTCGTTCTGTCATTGGTAAACATTTCCTGCATAGAAACGTTTTTCAATTGATTATAATGTTGCTTTAATTTTTCCCAAGCTTTTGTGCTGGTGGGATTTATAGTTGATAATGCCATTTTTTGATTTTTGAAGGACAAATTTACAAATATGATTACTATATTTCAAAGGAAACTTTTACGTTAACGTTATAGTTATTAAAAGTTTATTTTGAATTTATTGTGGCAACGCTGTCCAGCTCTCTTTTGAGCGGCGTCATGTATGCCATAAATTTTTGTTTATATCGACCATCCATTGGTGTTGAAGTGGGAAGTTTTAATTTTAATGCATCCACTTGTGCGCCATTTTGCCAAAAGCGGTAACAAACATGTGGTCCCGTCGCTAAACCTGTGCTTCCTACTTTACCAATAACTTGACCTTGTGTTACTTTTTGACCTCGTTTAACTAGTATTTTTGACATGTGTAAATATTGTGTCGAATAGGTTTTATCGTGTTTTACTTTTACAAAATTTCCATTGCCTGTGGTAAATCCGGCTTGTTCAACAACGCCCGCCGCGGTAGTCATAATAGGAGTTCCAGTTGGCGCAGCATAATCGGTTCCTTTGTGCGCTTTCCAAATTAACTGTACGGGGTGGAATCGGTTTTGTGTATAATGTGACGTAATGTTAACGTATTTTAATGGTGCTTTCAGAAAAAAATTCTTCAATGTTTTACCTTCTTCGTCATAATACTGTTGTTTTTTTGTATTGGCATCTGGAGCAAATGGGAAGGCATAAATTTGTTTTCCTTTGTATTCAAAAAAGGCGGCTTTCAAACTATCAACGCCGTCATAAACGGTATCATTAATAAATCTTTCTGTAAACTTCAATCCAAATTTATCTCCTTTTTTTAGTTTAAAAAAGTCGATGGACCAAGCATATATTTTGGCTATTTTTGGCGCTAATGAGGGGTCAACTTTCAGATTTTGAAGTGTTTCAGATAACGAACCATTTAAAGCCCCAGCAATTGTTCTTGATTTAAAAGTTAAAGGTTTTGTTTTTTTATACGCAACAATGGAATCTCGAAAATCTATCACATAATAATTTAGTTTATCAGGCTGGTAGATAAAAACTCTGATTTTATTGGTTTTGTCTTTACTACGAAGAATAATAAAAGCTTTTCCTTTTTTAATACTTCTAACGTCAAAAGTATCTTTAACCATTGCAACAATTTCGTGAACTTGTCTTCCATTTAAGTTTTGACGTTCTAAAATACTTCCAAAAGTATCCCCTGTTTGTATGGTGTCTTGTAACACATTATAATCTTGGATATTGAATCCAAATTCAACCATTTTTGGTAATTGTTTCGGAACAATAATTTCTTCTTCTTTAACTTTATTACAAGAAATTACGCAAATAGTAAGCAGGGAAAACAGAACGTTTTTTTGGAAGATTTTTGACATTATGTTTAACTTACTATTCTTCGCCCCAATGTTTTAGTTCTTCTTCGCTCCACAGCTTTGGGA
Source organism: Flavobacterium sp. (assembly GCF_025352015.1). Taxonomy (GTDB): domain Bacteria; phylum Bacteroidota; class Bacteroidia; order Flavobacteriales; family Flavobacteriaceae; genus Flavobacterium. The sequence continues at coordinate 2,964 of NZ_JANXUG010000107.1, read as the reverse complement.
AAAATATTCTTCGTTGGTATTTTGGATGCATATATTTTTTCCAATCACTTCCACCAGTGGCTTCTCCTGTTCCATTTGCGCTTTCAATATATTTTTTTGCAGCGTTTAAATGTCCCATAACCCAAGTAATATTTATAGTATAATCGTAGTGACGCATGGCTTGTATTAATGCCTCATTCATTTGATCTTCGTTGGGCAACTGCTTAAATTTTTGCCAAATATTAATGGTATTATATTCTTTCATGTAACGAAGAAATTCCTCTCTATATTTTCTCTCGAATTCTAAAATTAAAAACGATTTTTCACCCGTTTGATAATCTTTCCCTGCGGCTTGCCAATACAGATGTTCAAAGGCGTGAGAATAGGGTGTGTTTCTATCTATTGAATCTCTAAACCGATAGTCAATCAAATTAATTAAATCTGTGGATGAGAATTCTATAAATCTATATTGAGCGCTTTGAAATCCGCTCGCTGGTGTTAATGTGTTTCTAAACTTCATATACTGTGCTACTTCCATTCCGTCACCCATAATGTCAAATGATGTGGTGAGCATGTCAAAATAACGGCTTATTCTTCGCACCTTTTCGGTAAAAAATTCAGTACTAGGTTTTTCGGTATGACATAATTGATTGATTTCCCACAAAATCATTTTAAATAAGAGTTCATTGACCTGATGATACATAATAAAAACCATTTCATCTGGTAAAATGGTTCTTTGAGTTTGGAGATTAAGCAGTGCATCAGTTTGAATATAATCCCAATAGTTAAGTGGTTTAGACCAGAGTAATCCTTCAAGATGTGTTTCGGTTTTTTGGTTTATAGCTTTAAATTTTTCTTCTAAAGCATCTATAACTTGGTCGTGATTTGTTTTGCTAGTCATTAATCGTCTAATTTAACCATAAATGGATTTTTTAATCCTTTAAAACCGTCTAAATCCGCTTTTATAGAACCTACAGCCAAATCTGCTTTTATTCGCATAGGGATTTTATTTTCATCATCGGAAATCCATACAGTAAGACTTTCTTCTTCTTTAAAAACTCTTCCTGACTGAACAATAGGTCTAAAAATCATAGTTGGCACAGTTCCAAATTTAGTTTTTAAATCTTCTCTACCTATAAATTTTAACTTAAATTTTGTGATTTCATCATCAAAAAACATATCAACCGAAATGTATTCTCCAACTTTCATAGTATTTACTGCAGGATGGTTTCTTAAAAAATAAAATGTAGAAACTATGTCTTGAACATTTTCGGTTACGCTAAATGTTTTTTCTGTTTTGTCTTTATAGTTTTTGATTAAAACTTTATTGGTATTTTGATTAAAAAAACCTTCTTGATCTTTTGAGTAGCCTCCTTCATCTATTTTTCTAACAAATTGATACGGCTTATTAGTTTTTTTATCAAAATAACTTTCGTAATTATCGTTTACTTTAAAGAAGAAACGAGACATCCCAACGGTATATCCTTTACCAATTGCATGGTAGACTTTTTTATTGTTTTTTGTAGCTTCTTGAACCTCAAGAGTAGCGTAACCCGCATTTATAAACCCGTAATGAATTCTAAATTTAAACCATTCGCCTGTATCATAGGCTTCTGGTTTTTGAGAATCGAAACTTACAGTGATTAAAAGCAATATTAGGAAGAGAATATTTTTCATTTTTAAATTGATTTTAAAACTGTACATACAATTTCTGTTCCAAATGTATTAAAACAAAAAAACCCAGTCAAATTAATGACCGGATTTTTATGCTATTAACCAACCAAAAAACTATAAATCATTACAATTTATCCAAAAAAATAAAGGAAACCACTCCTATTTTTTTTGATAGTGCAAATGTAATTCATACGATTGCATAATTGCAAGTGTTTTGTCAACTTTAACAGATAATCAATAAATAAATTCTTGATTAGTGGTAATTTATTGAATAATGTTTAAATAAAATGATTTTTTTACAACGTTCCTCTCAACATTTGTTCCCGTTCGATTGACTCAAACAATGCTTTGAAATTTCCTGCGCCAAAACCTTTTGCTCCCATACGTTGAATAATTTCATAAAACAGCGTTGGTCTGTCTTCTTGAGGTTTGGTAAAAATTTGTAACAAATAGCCGTCCTCATCCGCATCAACCATTATAGCAAGTTTTTCAATTACCACTAAATCTTCTTTCATCATGCTCATGTGTTCGCCAAGACGGTTCGGAATGTCTTCATAATAAGCATGCGGTGGCGCTGATAGAAACTCTATTCCTCTAGCGCGAAGTTCTGATACAGTTTTAATAATATCATCAGTAGCAATAGCGATATGTTGCACACCTGGACCGCCATAAAAATCTAGATATTCTTCTATTTGTGAGCGTTTATTTCCTTTTGCAGGTTCGTTTATAGGAAATTTTATTCTGCCGTTGCCATTGCTCATTACTTTGCTCATCAACGCAGAATATTCAGTATGAATTTGTTTATCGTCAAACGAAAGAAAATTTACAAATCCCATTACGTCTTCGTACCATTTCACCCAAGTATTCATTTCTCCCCAACCCACATTACCTACCATGTGGTCAATATATTTCAAACCTACTGAAGACGGATTATAATCCGATTTCCATGCTTTATATCCCGGTAAAAATATTCCGTTGTAGTTTTTTCTTTCGACAAATATATGAACGGTTTCACCATAAGTATAAATACCAGAACGAACAACTTCACCAAATTCATCTTTTTCAATGGTAGGTTTCATAAATGGTTTTGCACCACGCTTTGTAGTTTCTTCAAATGATTTTGTGGCATCTTCTACCCAAAGTGCAATTACTTTTACACCATCACCGTGCTTTGTCAAATGTTGATTAATAGGGGAACTAGAATTTAGTGGTGTTGTTAATACAATGCGAATTTTATCTTGCGACAAAACATAAGATGCATAATCCTTGCAACCAGTTTCTAAACCTTTGTAAGCATAGGATTGAAAACCA
>NZ_JANXUG010000076.1 GCF_025352015.1 Flavobacterium sp. | reverse complement strand
TCTAGCCGTGTCACAATTTGGCAACTTTGTCTTGTTTATTATTAGTTATTTATCAAAGGTATTTTTATTCTATTTGAATTAGAAACAAAGATATGAGCAGTTTCTCGCAATTGCCGATTTTGTGGTAAATTCACCTTCTCGTTTCGCAAGAAATATTATCTTAGTGGAAAATAATTCGTTTCGAAGTTCGCAACATCGCAAAGCGCGCGAGAATATTACCACCTGCAACGAGAATAGTGCAAGTAGCACAATCGAACATCGAACTTTAAGCTAAATAAAAAAACCAGCCCATAACAGTTGTGACAGTTGCGCAACCACTCTTAAAAACTAAACACCCAGCACAACCATAAAAATTAACCTCCCCCAAAATACTTTAAGCGAGGTTAATTTTTAATTCAAAGTCGTGTTATATAAAAACAAAGTGCGCTATAAATTCTCCAGACTTAATCGGAAAATCATTTTTTCTAATGCCACTCCCGCAACTTATTCAAACGTTCCTGCTCCTCGATTTCCTCTGCCGGAATGACATTTAAAAAAGAAGGATGCTGCTCTATCGCATAAGCAACTTTTTCAACAATCTCGTCTATCGTCGCGTTATCATAATCAATTTCCAATGGTTCCTTAATGATAAAAGATTGCAGGATATTTTTCTTTTTCATACGCAACCCTTTTTTATCAAACGAACGACGAAAACCATCAATAACAATAGGAACTACAATAGGTTTATACTGCTTGATAATATGCGCAGTTCCTTTTCGAACAGGTTTAAAAGATTTGGTAGTTCCTTGCGGAAACGTAATTACCCAGCCATCGTTGAGCGCAATTCTTATATTTTCGGTATCATTAGGATTTACTTCTCTTTTTTCGGTCACATCTTTACCTCCAGCACGCCAAGTTCGTTCCACAGAAATCGAACCAACATAAGCCAAAATTCTAGGTAAAAGTCCAGATTTCATTGTTTCGCTAGCTGCAACATAATAAATATTTAGTTTGGGCTGCCACAAATAGCCTACATTCTTTATACTATCTTGCCTTCCCGATAAACTTGCATTAAATACATGAAACATCGCCACCACATCAGCAAAATAGGTTTGATGGTTAGAAATAAACAACACATTTGTATCTGTCAAAGTAGCAATAATTTCAGAGCCTTCTATTTGCAATTCGTTAAAACCTCGGTAACGTCTGTGGGTAATGGCCCCAAATATTCGGATTAACCATTTTTTGATAAAAAGTATATGACCAAAAGGATTTCTCTTCAACAAACCCATAACTCAATTTTAATTAGGCAGGCAAATTTACAAAAACTTCAACCTTATAAAACCATTTTTAATGCTTCTTTCAGTTCACTCAACATCATGGCCGTTGCACCCCAAATAAAATGTTCGTTCACAAGAAAACCTGGCACCGCTATACTACTTGCATACGAAGTTTTCATAATATTTGTATGCAATATTTTATCGTCCAAAAAATTGGCTAAGGGCAATTCTACTATTCCTGCTACTTCGTCTTCTTGCAAAACAAATTTTAATTCCTCCTGGCTATAGCCAAAAAACGGATGCACAATATAATTACTCGGCGGAATATAAACTTCAGTGAAGGCCCTAACCACTGAAATAAAGCGGGGATGAATTCCAATTTCTTCATGCGTTTCTCGCAACGCCGTTTGTTTCAAATCAATATCTTCTACCTCTTCTTTTCCTCCAGGAAAAGCTATTTGAGACGAGTGCACACCGTTATAGGAAGTTCGAATAATTAATGCCAAATGAGTTTGCGACTTCTTGGGATAAAATAACATCATTACCGCAGCTTTTCTGGGTTTGATTTTAGTAAAATCGGTATTTTTAATTAATTCTTCTCTGTTAGGAGGAACCATTTTTATATGCGCATTGTTTGCGGGAAGCGCTACAATTTGTATTTTTGGCGTGTGTTTTAAAAACTCGTCAAAGTGCATAATAATTAGTTTAGAATTATAAAATTACTCTAAAAAATAAGGCACACCAATTTTTAATTTAATAAAATGTACAGCAAAGAAGAAGCACTACTTATAAAAAAAGAATTTTGGACCGCTTTTGCCGAAGCATATCCACGAAAATGGTTGTTGTATGACACTAAAATTAAAAATGTAGCTTTCAAGTTTTATATCGATAATAAGAAAGCGCAAGTACTATTAGATATTGAACAAAATGACGAAGAAAAACGAAAAATCTACTTTGAAAAAATAGCCTCTTTAAAGACCATTTTGCATCAAGAGTATTTGCCAAATGCTATACTGGAACGAAATTTTTATCTCGAAAACGGCAAGATTATCAGTAGAATTTGGGTTGAAAAAGAGAGCGTTGGCTTAAATAATAAAAAGTATTGGACTGAAATTTTTGAATTTTTTAACCAAACTATGAGCCAATTTGAACAATTTTTTTTTGAACACGAAGACTATATCAAAAATCTAGAAATCAATACTTAACGAAGCACAACTTCTTTGATTACTTCTTTCCCAAGTTCTTCATTAATTATTTTAATAATCTTCTGTTTACCATAGCTCAATTCTTCCCGTAATACTGCCGAAGTTAAATAAACATAAAGCGTTGTTCCTTTCAAAACAACTTCTTTTGTATAGCTATTCACACCATTTCCCATAAGTGATTTCCAAGCTGCTTGAACATCAATTTTATCCATGCCAGGTTGGAGCTTATTTTTATCGATAAACTCTTTCAAAACATCTGCTATTGAACCTTCATTACTTATTCGTCTTGCCATTTATGCTGAATAATTTCTGTGTTATTTGAATGAGAAGGGTTTAAATTTTTTATAAGTGTACTCTAAATTTCCTTGATTTTTTAACACTAAAGCAGAATCTTCAATGGTAATAATTTCTTCTTGCCATGTGTTATATTTTGTACTGTATTCAATAAAGAAAGCATTGTTTTTTTCTAAAATTTTAATGGTTTCCCTGATGTCATTGGTCTTAAATTTTCCATCAAATTGCGGCATCACTTTTTGACGAAAACCTTGATTATCTTTCAGCTCAAAATAATCGATAGTTTCGTTGACTTTATACTCTTTCTTGCCACCACCTGGCGACCCAACTTGTTTGATTTCCCAGTAGCCATTAATCTTTTTGACATCTTCCTTTTTCACAATAGCGTGACACGAAATCAAAGTTAGAACAACAACCCAAATACTTAAGTTTTTCATTACTATTACAACTTCTTATTTACAGTTTTACAAATTTAATTTATAAATTTATAATCTGACAGAAATAAAAAATTAATATTATCAACATCAAACTATTTTAGTAATACACTGTCAAAATACTAAATTTATCAAATTATGAAACAATTTTTTTTACTTTCAATGCTGTTACTTTTATTATCAAACTGTAGTTCCAATTCGACAGCAACTCCAGCTCCTGTTGACGAGCAAATGTATTTTCCGCCCAATGACGGCAGCACTACTTGGCAAACTAAAACCATTGCAGCACTAGGGTGGAATCAAAGTGCAGTACAACCTCTTTTAGATTATCTGCAACTGAAAAATGCTAAATCTTTTATGATATTGGTAAACGGAAGAATTGTAATGGAAAATTATTTCAACGGTCATTCAGAAAGCAGTAATTGGTACTGGGCAAGCGCAGGAAAAACACTCACATCAATGATGACAGGCATTGCACAACAAGAAGGTCTTTTAAACATTGATAATAAAGTTTCAAATTATATTGGGACAGGTTGGACTAATGAAACATTGTCACAGGAAAATTTAATTACCTGTAAAAACTTGATAACTATGACTTCAGGCATTGATGATTACGTGAATGGTGTGTATAGCGATGCCGTGACTCCGTCAAGTTTGAACTACAAAGCCGATGCAGGAACTCGCTGGGCTTACAGCAACGTATATGTTAAAATGCAAGACGTTATTGCTACCGTTGCTGGTCAATCTTGGAGCAACTATTTCAATATCAAATTAAGAGACAAATTAGGGATGAACGGAACTTGGATTCAGTCCAATAATAACGTTGTGTATTGGAGTACTACAAGAAGCATGGCGCGTTTTGGATTGATGGCTTTGAATAAAGGAAACTGGAATGGATTGCAAGTCGTAAACGAGAACTATTTTACGCAAGCAACGACAACTTCACAAAACATCAATGTGAGTTATGGCTATTTGTGGTGGCTGAACGGAAAAGCAAGTTATCATTTGCCACAAACGCAACAGGAATTTGCGGGAAGTATTATACCTACCGCACCAAACGATATGTTTATGGCATTGGGTAAAAATGATCAAAAGATTTATGTGATTCCGAGCAAAAAAATGGTAGTCATTAGGATGGGTGATGCTGCAGACAGTGCAAATTTGGCACTATCAACTTTTGATGAAACGTTGTGGACAAAAATTACTGCGTTGTATCAATAGCAATAGTTTATTTTCTGTTTATTAATCGGATCAAAGCATAAACGATTATGATAAATGAAATAAGTTGAAGTCCTAAAGCAAGACTTTCCACTTTTTTTTCAATAAATTTTGATACCACTTCTATACCAATACCCATCAAAAGTAACAGAAATGGTGAAGATGTTCTAAAAAAAGATAAACCTTTATTCATATAATTTTATTTAAAAAACGAATCTACAAATTCAAATTTATTAAAAACTTGTAAATCATCAATACCTTCACCAACTCCAATATATTTTACAGGAATTTGAAATTGGTCTGAAATCCCAATAACAACACCACCTTTCGCAGTGCCGTCTAATTTTGTTACTGCTAAACAAGAAACCTCGGTCGCAACCGTAAATTGTTTGGCTTGTTCAAAAGCATTTTGTCCAGTCGAACCATCCAAAACTAATAAGACATCATGGGGCGCATCTGCAACTACTTTTTGCATCACTCTTTTTACTTTAGTCAGTTCGGTCATCAAATTTACTTTATTATGCAAACGACCAGCCGTATCAATAATCACGACGTCGGCATTTTGTGAAACGGAACTTTGTAACGTATCAAACGCTACCGACGCTGGATCACTTCCCATTTGTTGTTTTACTAATGGAACGCCTACTCTATCTGCCCAAATTTGTAATTGGTCAATAGCGGCAGCTCGAAACGTGTCAGCAGCTCCAAGAACGACCTTGTAACCTGCTTTTTTAAATTGATTCGCTAACTTCCCGATGGTGGTAGTTTTTCCAACACCATTAACGCCAACAACCATAATTACGTAGGGTTTTTTATTGGCTGGAATTGTAAAGTCTGTTTCTTCTCCCGATTTGGTTTCAGATAAAAGACCGGCAATTTCTTCACGAAGAATTTGATTGAGTGCTTCTGTACCTATATATTTATCGTTAGAAACCCGATTTTCAATTCTTTGAATAATTTTTAAAGTAGTTTCAACTCCTACATCAGAAGATACTAGTACTTCTTCGAGATTATCTAAAACCTCATCATCTACTTTTGATTTTCCTGCAACTGCTTTAGTCAGTTTGGAAAAAAAAGAGGTTTTGGTTAGTTCCAAACCTTTGTCTAAAGTTTCTTTTTTCTCGGAGGAAAATATTCTTTTAAAAAAACTCATTGATACTAAATTGAAAATTTGAAATGCAGGGCAAATATAAAAATAAAAAAGCTACTTCCGAACGAAAGTAGCTTTAGTATAAAATGTTTGTTGAATTAGTTTTTTTTAAGAAAACTATCTACTTCTTCTGGAGTCATAATACTTTCAACAAATGTGTAAGCACCAGTTTTAGGAGACTTAACCATTTTTATTGCTTTGGTTAATCTTTTAGAAGCGGTTTGTAAGGTTGCAACGGTCTTTTTTGCCATGATTCAAATGTATAGTGAAGTTTTTAGTTTAGTAAAAAAATCTTAATTATTTAATTTCTTTATGAACAGTCATTTTCTTTAAGATTGAATTAAACTTTTTAATCTCTAATCTATCGGGAGTGTTTTTTTTGTTTTTGTTTGTGATGTAACGAGAAGTTCCAGGAAGTCCTGTTCCTTTGTGTTCAGTACATTCTAATATAACTTGTATTCTATTACCTTTCTTTGCCATCTTACTTTATTTTTACTGGGATAAGATTATTTTATAAATCCTTCAACTTTTGCTTTTTTCAAAACAGCAGCCAATCCATTTTTGTTGATTGTTTTAATGGTAGACGCTGCTACTCTTAATGTAATCCATCTGTCTTCTTCAGCAAGATAGAAACGTTTTTTAACTAAGTTAACAGAAAATTTTCTCTTAGTTTTGTTCATAGCGTGGGAAACATTGTTTCCTACCATCGCTTTTTTACCTGTAAGGTCACAAACTCTTGACATTGTGCTTTTCTTTTATAGTTATTCAATTCGAGGGTGCAAACTTAAGTAAAATAAACTGTAGAAGCAAAATAATTATGGCAGATTTTTTAAAATTTCTTTTTGCATCATTTCCATTGCTTTGTTCGCTGTTCTATCTATCACTTTTTCACGTGGTTGTCCAAAATTAAATTCCTCAATTATAATTTCGTTTAGCACTGCCAATGCTATAAATACTGTCCCTATTGCGGCATCGCCATCAGTTTTACTCGGACCTGCATTGCCTGTGGTAGCAATTGCGTAATCGGTTTGCATAAGTTTTTGAATTCCAAGTACCATCTCCTTAGCAACTTCTGCACTTACTACAGAGTGCTTATCGATTGTGTGTTGAGAAACGCCCAGTACAGAAACTTTAATATCTGTAGCATAACTAACTACACTTCCTCTAAAATATTGTGACGAGCCAGCCACTGATGTAAACATTTGGGCAATTCTTCCTCCAGTGCAACTCTCGGCAGAAGCAATTGTTTTCCCTTGTTTTGTTAACAATCTTCCGAGCATTACTTCTATTGTTTGATCTTCATCAAAACCTGTGATGATTTCACCAATTATTTTAGTTAAAGACGTTACATTTTCGGCAATGGCATTTTCTAAAATTTCTTTATTTTCACCTCTTGCTGTAATGCGCAAACGCACTTTTCCGAGTGATGGTAAATAAGCTAGTTTTAAAAAATTTGGTAGACTATTTTCCCAGTTTTCTATACGTTCAGCTATTAAACTTTCACCTTGTCCGTAGGTTAAAATGGTTTTATGAATAATGTACGGACGCTTGTATTCTTTAACTATTTTGGGGATGATTTCGTTTTCTATTAAATATTTCATCTCATACGGAACTCCCGGCAGAGAAATATAAACCGTATTTTCTTTTTTCATCCACATTCCCGGTGCGGTTCCCATTTTGTTGAAAAGTACTTCGCATTTAGATGGAATCAAGGCTTGATCACGGTTTAATTGCGTGAGAGGCCGTTTATAAAAACCTTCAATAATATCTTTTACATGTGCTAAAACAGTTTGGTTTTCGACCAAAACATCATCAAAATATTGGCAAAAGGTATGCTTGGTGATGTCGTCTTTTGTTGGTCCTAAACCGCCGGTTATTATAACTAAATCTACTTTATTTTGTAGAGAGGCAAACGTTTCTAAAATATGTTGTTTATCATCCGAAATAGAAAGCATTTCGTGCGTTTGAACACCAATTTTATCTAAAGCTTTGGCGATATACCCCGAGTTGGTGTCTACTATTTGTCCGATGAGAATTTCGTCGCCAATGGTGACTATGGTTGCTTGCAAGCGATTAGATTTTAAATATTAGATTTCAAATATAAAAATAGAAGTTCAATTAGCCCCGATTGTTGTGAAAATCATCTTTGACAAAGTTTTTTTTTGTCAAAGATATTGTAACGAAAAGCGGGAATTACCATTGCTTATAATGTACTGGCTTTTCGCTACTGCTTTTAAATATCAAAATCTTTTTTAATTTCTTTGACAGCTTTCTCGACTTGACTTTGAACACTTGCAAAAGTATCTACAATTTCCTTGCGCTTGCCTTCGGCTTTTGTCCAAGCTTCTACCTGGAGAATTTCCTCAAATGCCACGTTCATGCCCAATAAATCGAGGCTTGGTTTTATTTTGTGCGCGTAGGCATAAGCCAGTTTGTGGTCTTTGGTCTTAATTCCCAAATCGATTTGTAACATGTCCTGCGGAACTTCGGTTACAAAAAGAGTAATAATTTGCATAACGAATTCAGTATCGTTGTCTGAAAGCGCGTATACTTTTGCTAGGTTGTAATTTATTGCCATTATTTGATGTGTAATCTCATTACTTTTATATTGTTTATAAATCCTTCTAAAACATCGTTAGGCAATACTTTTCCAACGCCTTCGGGTGTTCCTGTAAATATGATATCGCCTTTTTTGAGCGTGAAATATTGCGAAACATAAGAGATGATTTCATCAATTTTCCACAACATGTGACTGGTATTTCCTTTTTGAACGGTTTGACTATTTTTTGTTAATTCAAAAGTAATATTTTCAAGTGAAAGAAAATTATTTTTTGGAAGAAAGTCACCAATTATCGCTGAACCGTCAAATGCTTTTGCTTTTTCCCAAGGCAACCCGTTTTCTTTTAATTTGTTTTGCAAATCTCTTGCAGTAAAATCTATTCCTAATCCAATTTCGTCATAATACTTGTGCGCGAATTTAGTTTCGATATACTTGCCTACTTTGCTGATTTTGATTAAAATTTCAACTTCATGATGAATGTCGCTGCTGAATTCTGGTAGGACAAAAGGAGTTTTTTTTGGTAAAATTGCGGTATCTGGTTTCATAAAAATTACGGGCTCATCGGGTCGCTCGTTGTTGAGTTCCGCAATATGATTGACATAATTTCTTCCAATGCAGATTATTTTCATTTTTTAAGTAATTTGTAATTAGTAATTAGCTTCGTTTTATATTAGTTACTAATCACTATTCACTTAATTTTTTGTATTCAGTTTTCTTAATTTGATTTTGGTCAAAACTTTTTTAGTGTATAATGGGAATTCGGCGTTTTGTATCCAACCAAAATAACCGGGTTCTTTGTCTAAAACCTCATCAACCAAGGCACCTTTGTGTTTGCCAAACGTGAAAATTTCTTTTCCATCTTGATTTAAAGCAATAAAACCTGCAAAATCAACCGTTTTTTTTCGAGTAGTAAATTCAGAAAGCACTTTCATGTCGTTTTCCAAATCTTCGTAACGATCTAATTGCGCTTTCAAAATTTCGTAGGTTGCCATAGTATCGGCTTCAGCACTGTGGGCATTTTCTAAACTTTGATTGCAATAAAATTTATAGGCAGCACTTAACGTTCTTTCTTCTTTTTTATGAAAAATAGTTTGCACATCTACAGAAACGCAGTTTTTCATATCAAAATCTACTTCGGCTCGCAGTAATTCTTCGGCCAAAAGCGGAATATCGAATCTATCGGAATTAAATCCAGCCAAATCCGAATCTTTAATCATACTATAAATTTGCGATGCTAGTTCTTTGAATGTAGGTTCATTGACTACTTTTTCGTTAGTGATTCCGTGAACGGCAGTTGTGGCCGCAGGAATGGGAATAGTTGGGTTTACAAGCCATGTTTTACTTTCTTTGTTTCCGTTGGGAAATACTTTAAATATTGATATTTCCACAATTCTGTCTTTGGCAACTTCAATACCTGTGGTTTCCAAATCAAAAAAACAAATAGGACGTGTGAGTTTCAATTCCATTGTAAAAAGTTAATCGACAAATATAAAATAATGAAGTTACCGTTGGTCGAATTTATAAAAAGTTTTGCATTTTTTTCAACAAAAAAGTCTTTCGGTTTATGAACTGATTAATTCTTTTATAATTGGCTTTGATGCGCTCGTTTTACCTAAAATGGTTTTTGAGATAATAAATTACACTTGGTTCAAAAATGCAACATAGATAGTACTGAAAGCGTAAATTATAGCAAAGTAATTAGAAGTTTTCTTTTAAGTATTTAAAGAATTGAATCCAATTTTATTGAAAGTGTGAATACTATCTTTACTGGATATTATATAAAAAGCCTTAATAAATAAGGCTTTTAGTTTTTTTGAAATATGTATTTCACACATTTGATAAAAAATTTGCTACATGATAAAAATGACTTTTCTTTAAAGAAACAATGGTATTCGTTATTGTTTATTTTTTAGATTTGAAAGGTCTTCTTCTATTTTTTTAACTTCCAATTGTTTTTTGGTTATTTTAACTTCATACTCGCTACTTTCTACTTCCGATAAGCTTCCAGCAGTTTTTTTACTTGCAAATTTTTCTTGAAGTTTAATTAAATCTTTGTTGACGCTCATTAATTTTTGATTTAACCTGATTTCCTTTTTTTTGGCATCGTTCAGTTTATCATTGTTATCTGCAATAGTTCTGTTTTCTTTTTGAACTTGCTTTTGATCATTTTTTAGTTTTTTCTGCTCTTTTGCTAATTCTCTGCGTTCGTCCGTTGCTTTTTCATCATTTCTTTTCTGATTTTTAGTGATTTCTTTTTGATCGCGAAGCTCTGATTTGAGCTGTGATTTTTTTTCATCGATGGTAACTTTGCTTGTTTGGATTTTTGTCTGAACCGAATCTACCACAATGGTTGTCTTTACTTCTTGTGCCGATGCCAAACAGAAGGCGAATAAACAAAATAAGCAGCTAATAATTTTTTTCATGAGTATTGATATTTAGTTGTACGTTACAAAGATAAGCTTGCACCAACTGCAAATTATTATACAATTAAAAAAATAATTTATATAATTTAAAAGTTTTAAAAACACTCAAGAGTTTACACAGTTTAACTTCTTTTTAAATAAAAAGTCTTTTTAAAGTGGGAAAATCAAGTAATTTTTATTGGTTTACTATTTCTTAATACTCCCTACTCACATCAAATGCTTCAAGATAATCGGCTACCCGTTTTACGAAGCTTCCTCCTAATGCTCCGTCAACTACTCTATGATCATACGAATGTGATAAGAACATTTTTTGTCGAATTCCGATGAAATCGCCTTCGGGAGTTTCGATAACGGCGGGCACTTTTCTAATGGCTCCAAGCGCTAAAATTCCAACTTGTGGTTGGTTGATAATTGGTGTTCCGAACACAGAACCAAAGGTTCCTACATTAGTAACCGTATACGTTCCTCCTTGTGTATCGTCGGGTTTTAGTTTTCCTGTTTTGGCACGGTTTCCTAAATCGTTTACGGCTTTTGCCATTCCAACTAAATTCAATTGGTCGGCATTTTTAATTACGGGAACAATTAAATTTCCGTTTGGCAAAGCCGCAGCCATACCAAGATTGATATTTTTTCTTTTGATGATAAAATCACCGTCCACAGAAATGTTCAATCCAGGAAAATCTTTGATAGCTTTAGCAACCGCTTCCATAAAAATTGGAGTGAAGGTTAGTTTTTCGCCTTCGCGTTTTTCAAAAGCTACTTTTACTCGGTCACGCCATTTTACAATATTGGTCACATCCACCTCAATAAACGATTGTACATGTGCCGATGTTTGTACCGAAGCAACCATATAACCCGAAATAAGTTTACGCATTCTGTCCATTTCTACAATTTCATCACCACCATTTACAGAAACAGGAACAGCTAGATTTGTAGGTTGTTGGATATTGGTTTTTTGTTGGGAAGTTTCACTAGTAGCTAATGGCTTTTGTCTATTGCCTATATATTTTAAAATGTCCTCTTTCGTAACACGTTCGTCTTTTCCAGAACCTGCAATTGCTTCCAATTCGGATACAGAAATTCCTTCAGCACTAGCAATGTTTTTTACCAGCGGCGAATAAAATTTATCTGATGATTTGAAATCAGCTGGAGTAGTTTTTTGTATTGAGGTTTCAATAGTTTTTGTTACTTCTGCAACAATTGGCATCTCGACTGCGCTCGATGTGACAGCGCTACTTTCTATTGATGGACTTCCACCTTCAGTTTCAATAATGGCGATAGTTTGCCCTACTTTTACAACATCATTTACCTGAAATAAAATTTCGCTTAAAACACCTGAAACTTCGCTCGGTACTTCGCTATCAACTTTATCGGTAGCGATTTCAAGAACAGCTTCATCAATTTCGATTTTTTCACCGACTTGTTTTAACCAATTGGTAATGGTTGCCTCTGCAACACTTTCACCCATTTTAGGTAATTTCAATTCAAACTTTGCCATATTTGTATACTAAAAGTTGTGTTTCGTTATTTGGTTTGCAAAAATACTAATTATTTTGAGGTTGTGTGGCGAATTATTCAAGTTTTGATAAATTTAATACTTGACCTATATCGTTTGCGTGATTGCTTCCAATAACAACATTAGACGAAGGTAAAAAGTTCTTGAAAGTAACAGTCACTGATTTGCTTTTTTCCATAAAACTTATTATTTCTTTATAAGTGAAACAAGTTGTATCGAAAATAATTTCACAACTAATAGTTGAATTAATTCTGAAATCATCAAACCTTGAATAAATTATATCTACTGACGAAGCAAACGTAGAACTGCTTCCTTTAGTAAAAAGTATAGTTTCATCTATCGAAAAAATTCTATTTTTCTGTTGATTTTTCTTGACTACGCTGAAAATGAAACTACCACATTTCATCACAAAATCAAATACTATTGATTTCCGAAAATGTTTATTATAAAAAAACTGCATCGCCTTTCTAAAATGCTTTATGTAATTTTTGTCTCGAACCGTGCTTTCACCTTTATAATGAATAACGGTCGTTTCGTGAAAATAATAATTTGATTTTCCTTTTTGCAAACTCCTGTAACTTAAATCGATATCATCGGAATACATGAAACAATTTTCGTCAAAACCACCAAGTTCGTTGTACAAATCCCGCTTCATGACCATAAAAGCACCCACGAGAATATCTACTTTTCCTGTTTGGTTTTCATCTAAATGCTGGGCGTAATATTTATTAAATGAAGAGATGTTCGGGAAAATTTTATACAAACCAAAAATTTTAGTTATAGCAACCCAAGGCGTCGGGATTCCGCGCTTACTTTCGAGAAGGAAGTTTCCGGTTCCATCAATAAGTTTACAGCCAACGATTCCCAACTCTGTTTTACTTTTGGCGAAAGCCAACACTTTTTCAAACGTATCTTCGGCAACAACAGTATCAGGATTCAAGATGCAGATGTATTCGCCTTTAGCTGCTGCAACCGCGATATTATTTCCTTTTGGGAAACCAAAATTATCGTTGTTCTCAATGAGTTTGATATTCTGAAAACGCTGTTTCATCATCGCGCAGCTATCATCCGAAGAATTATTATCGATGACTATGATTTCGGCATCTAGATTCTGAACGGCTTTTTGTACACTCAAAACACACAACTCTAAAAAGTAGCGCACATTGTAATTAAGGATGATGACGGATAGTTGCATTGGACAAATATAATAGATTATTAGACTTCTTAAATTGTTAGATTATTAGACTTCTTATCTAACAGCAACAAAAGACATGTCTAACTTTCTAAAAGTGAAGCGTGTCTAAATTCATAGTGAATTCGTGGTAAGTCCGTTGAAAATAATAAATTTTATGGAGTTATTATGGAGTTATTATTGAAATAAATTGGATTGGCTTTAGTCTAATTTATATATGTTAAATTAATTATGTCTTTAAATTCATACCAAGCTGTAAAAGAAGTAGCTATTAAGGCTATTGTTTTGTTCACTGGGCTTTGATTTTCATTTATTATCGATTTGAGTGCATACCAGT
>NZ_JANXUG010000074.1 GCF_025352015.1 Flavobacterium sp. | reverse complement strand
ATCCCAACAAAGCTATTTTCATTTAGAATTTGTAATTAAAAGTGAATCCCACATTGGGTTTGTAATCCATTTGATTAAGATACATTTCAGGTTTTAAAGACAATTTATCATTTACGTTAAACTGCGTAAAATGGGCATCTATATTGGCTTCCACTATATTTAAAACATAAAATACAACGCAAACCAATAAAGATAGATCTCTATTACGCTGGTAAAATCGTTGCGCCGCTATTAATCGGGCATTGTCAAGATATTGAAATTCATCGTCACTAAAACCTTCCAATCTTCGCTTGTAGGCATCGCGATAGTTATGGTATTTTTTATTATTGGTAATATAAAAGTACAGACTGGTGGCTATGGCGCCATAAACAATAGGGATTTTCCAATATTTTTTATTGTAAGCTTGCCCCAAACCAGGTACTATTGCCGAATAGAAAGCGGCTTTAGATGGTCTTAACGGATCAATTCCTTTAGATTTTATGCTATCTTTTGTTTTGATGGCAGTACCAATTTCTTGCGCCAAGAGATTTTGATTTCCAAATAGAAACAGGAGAACAGCTATTTTATAAATCTTATGCACTATTATTTTATTAATTTTATAATGCGGTTAAAATCTTCTTCAGAATGGAAGGGTATAGAGATTTTACCTTTACCATTTCCAATAATTTTCACGTCTATTTTTGAACCAAAAAAATTCACAAGTTCCTTCTTTTGTTCATCGTGTATAGTAAATGTTACTGTTTTTTTTGCCTTGGCTGTAGGGGGTTTAATACTATTTTGATAATTTTTGACCAATGCTTCTGTTTCACGAACGGAAAGGTTTTGACTTACAATTTTCTGATAAATATCGGTTTGAATGTCTTGGTTCTCAATGTTGATAATTGAACGACCATGTCCCATACTAATGAAACCGTCGCGGATTCCGGTTTGAATGATAGGATCTAATTTTAAGAGACGCAAATAATTGGCAATCGTAGACCGTTTTTTTCCCACGCGCTCACTCATTTGTTCTTGTGTCAACTGAATTTCGTCAATCAATCTCTGATAAGAAAGAGCAATTTCTATGGGGTCTAAATCGTGACGTTGAATATTTTCTACTAAAGCCATGATCAATGACTCGTTGTCGTTGGCAATTCGGATGTAAGCAGGAATGGTGGTAAGGCCCACTAATTTTGATGCACGCAAACGTCTTTCTCCCGAAATTAATTGGTAGTTATTGTAATCTAATTTGCGAACGGTAATCGGTTGAATAAGTCCTAATTCCTTAATGGATGAAGCCAATTCCTGAAGCCCATCTTCATTAAAATTACTTCTAGGCTGAAACGGATTAATCGTAATGGCATTTATGTCCAATTCGATGATATTGCCAACTACTTTATCTGCATTTTTATCATTAACCGATCTAATATCATTGTCAGGATCTTTCAACAAAGCCGATAATCCTCTCCCCAACGCTTGTTTCTTTATAGCTTTTGCCATGGCTTATTTGCTGTTTTTCTTGATAATTTCTTGTGCCAAACTTAAATAGTTTGTAGCACCTCTACTAGTAGCGTCAAAGTTAATAATACTTTCGCCAAAACTTGGTGCTTCGCTTAATTTTACGTTGCGCTGGATAATGGTTTTAAAAACCATGTCACTAAAATGTTTTTGCACTTCTTCGACCACCTGATTCGACAAACGCAAACGCGAATCGAACATCGTTAACAAAAGCCCTTCAATATCCAAATCGGGATTATGAATTTTTTGAACACTTTTAATTGTGTTTAGCAATTTTCCTAAACCTTCCAAAGCAAAATATTCGCATTGAATTGGAATCACAACACTATCAGCAGCGGTCAACGCATTTAAAGTTAGCAATCCTAATGAGGGAGCACAGTCAATTATAATATAATCGTAATCATCTTTTATACTTTCCAACGCTTGTTTGAGCATGTACTCGCGGTTTTCTTTGTCGACCAATTCGATTTCAATAGCAACCAAATCAATGTGCGACGGAATTATCCAAACATTTGGGGCGCTACAAGCAATTATAGCTTCTTGCGGAGTATTGCTATGTTCCAAAATTTGATAGGTTCCAATACTGATGCTTTCTATATCAATGCCCAAACCAGAACTGGCGTTGGCTTGCGGATCTGCATCAATTAAAAGCACTTTTTTTTCTAAAACACCCAGTGATGCTGCAAGATTTACAGAAGTTGTTGTTTTTCCAACACCACCTTTTTGATTGGCAATAGCAATGAATTTACCATGTATTCTTTGTAGATTTTGAGTGGTAAAAATACAATTATTTACGGCTTTGCCAAGTGATTTTTGTTAACATTGTTGTAAAGTCCTGAGAGAGAGGAAAGAAGAAAGAGAAAAGAAAAAAGATTTAAAATTTTGAGGATTTGAAATCAATATTATTATCAAAAAGGCTTATTTTTTAATGTATACCTAACAATAAACAATAAAAAGCAAAGAATTGCAGGTAATACAATTAGTAAAACAATTCCTGTCGATTTTAAAGTTATATATTTTGATAACGTTTCTTTAAAATACCTTTTGTAACAAAGATTAAAAACACAATATCTAATAAGTAAAATAGTTAAATTATATATTCTATTTTTCTATAATCCATATTCTATTTACTTCCCTTATTCTTAATCATTGCCTCTAACATATCCCACATTTCCTGTGGTATTTTTTCAAGCATATTAAATTGTCCCGCGCCTTGTAACCATTCGCCGCCATCAATAACGATTACTTCTCCGTTGATATAAGCCGAAAAATCGGAAACCAAATAGGCGGCTAAATTGGCCAATTCCTGATGATCACCCACACGCTTTAAAGGCACTTTTTTTGCCATATCAAACTTTTCGGCTAAATCTCCTGGAAGTAATCTGTCCCAAGCACCTTTGGTTGGAAATGGTCCCGGAGCAATGGCGTTCATTCTGATTCCGTATTTTGCCCATTCTACAGCTAAACTTCTCGTCATAGCAAGCACTCCCGCTTTGGCGGTTGCGCTTGGTACGACATAGCCTGAACCCGTCCATGCATAAGTGGTTACAATATTCAGGACGTTGCAATTGGTTTGTTTTTCGGCAATCCAATGTTTTCCGAAAGCAAGCGTGCAGTTTTTAGAACCTTTTAAAACAATGTCAATTATGGTATCAAAGGCATTGACAGATAATCTTTCGGTTGGTGAGATGAAGTTTCCGGCTGCATTATTTAGTAAAACATCTACTTTACCAAAAGTTTTTATTACTGCTGCAAGCATGGCTTCGACTTGGTCATAATGGCGCACGTCGCATTGTATTGGTAAGCACTTTCCAGAAGTTGTTTTTTCTAATTCGGTTGCTGTATTTTTTAACTTTTCTAAATCGCGAGAAGTAATGGCGACTTTAGCACCTAATTCCATGAAATATTGAGTCATGGCTTTGCCTAATCCGCTTCCGCCGCCGGTCACTACGATTACTTTATCGGATAAAGCATTGTCACGAAGCATTTTTGCTGAAAAATTCATAAGGTTTAATTTTTAGTAAATATATATTTTAATTATAATTTTTGCAATCTCTCTGCAGCTTGTATCAAAGTCTGATCATCTTTCGCAAAACAAAAACGGATGCATTTAGTATCTTTTCCATTAGCATAAAAAGTTGAGATGGGAATGGTTGCTACTCCAAATTCGATTACCAATCTTTTTGTAAAATCTAAATCATTTTCGTCAGAAATAGCGGCATAAGAGGCAACCTGAAAGTAAGTGCCTTCGCAAGGTAAAAGTTGTAGTTTAGTGTCTTTGAGTAAATTTCTGAAGAAATCTCTTTTTTGTTCGTAAAAACATCTTAAACTCTTCACATCAACACTATCTAAATACTCGGAAATGGCTATTTGCGAAATACTATTGACACTAAAAACCATGAATTGATGCACTTTTTTGATTTCTTTCATCAAATGTTCTGGAGCAATAGCGTATCCAATTTTCCATCCTGTAATGTGAAATGATTTTCCAAAAGAAGAAATGCTTATGCTTTTATTCCAAAGTTTTGGTCGATGATGAACAGAAATGTGAGCCTGTTCAAAGGTGATGTATTCATACACTTCATCTGAAAGAATAAGCAGGTTAGGGTAGGAGTCTACTAATTTTTCTAGTTGAAAAAAATCAGTTGAAGTCCATGTTTTTCCAGTTGGATTATGCGGATTATTGATGATGATGAGTTTGGTAGTATCGTTTGTAACTATATTGATGGTTTCCCAATTTGGGGTGAAATCATCGTTGAGTAAAACTCGGATTGGCTTGGCACCAATTAACAATATGGGCGCCTCATAACAATCATAACTTGGGTCCAAAATAATAACTTCTTCATTGGCATTCACCAGAGCTTCTAGGGTGGCAAATATTCCTTGTGTAGCACCAGCAGTAATCAATATTTCGTCCTTTGGATTAACTTTTCGTTTATAAGACTGTAGTATTAGTTCAGCAATCTTCTCTAAAAGTGGCTGATAGCCGCTCATGGGCGTATACTGATGTACGTTTTGTGACGCTAACTTAATTAGTATATTAGTTAATCTTATGTCAACTGAAAAATTTGGGAACCCTTGCGAAAGGTTGATGGCGCTGTAATCAATTGCCATTTGTGACATAATGGTAAAAATACTTGTTTTTATATGAGGTAGTTTTGACATTTACTTTTTTTGAAACCTAAAAGTACAAAAAAAGCACTTCCAAACGGGAGTGCTTTTCAACATAAAATTATGGTAGTATTATTTTTTGTTAGTTTTTGGCATATCAGAGGCAACTATATCTCGGATACAAACATATTTTCGTTTTTCTTGATAAGAATACAAATTATAATTCTTGTTGTAGAAATCGAATCTAATCACAAAGGCAAAAAAATAATAAAAAAAACCTCGAAAAGTTTATTTTCGAGGTTTTGTGTTTTTTTAAAACAAGATTAATACTGTAGCGTCACAGTTAAAGTAAAATCATCGTAAATCGCTTTGTCACCAATGCTTTCAAAGAAATTTTTTGAATTGTATTTAATACCATATTTTGTTCTATCGATAGTTACAGCTGTTGTTGCGGTATTTCCTTTTGCATTCAAATCAAAAGTTACTGGATTTGTAATTCCTTTGATGGTTAAGTCACCAGTTACAGTATAAACCCCGTTTGGTTTTGCAGTAATTTTTTTAAACACTAAAGTTGAAGTCGGATACTTTTCTGTACCAAAAAAATCTTCTGATTTCAAATGACCATTTAGTTTTCCTTTCCAATCCCCTGTTAAATCTGTAGAAGTCAGCGAAGTCATATCAACAGTGAAATTTCCACCAGCTACTTTTCCGTCCTTAAAAATTAAATTTCCGTCTTTTAAATTTACAGTTCCAGTGTGTTCTCCAGTTACTTTTTTACCAACCCACGTAATGGTACTTTTTTGAGCATCAATTTTTTTTGATTGTGACATTCCAGCTGTAGTTCCTAAAATTACTACTAATGCAATTGCGATTTTTTTTAAATTTTTCATTGTTTTTCTTTTAAGTATTGATTATAAATTTATAAATAATTCTTCGTTTGATTTACGTACTTTAACATAATGTTGGGTTGCGTCTTCTTCATGGCGGTACCCAATGGTTGCAATCACAACCGCATTAAGACCTAATTTGTCTAAACCTAATATTTCATTTACTTGCTCTGGTATAAATCCTTCCATTGGAGTTACATCTATATGCAATTCGGCAGCACTGTTCAATAAATTGCCTAGAGCCAAATACGTTTGTTTGGCAGTCCAAATATTTCTAGCATCTTCAGGTAAGCTTGTTACTTTTGATTTCATAAAATCAATATATCCTTGAACTGATTCTAGTGGAATTCTTCTAGTTTCGATTAGATTTTGAAAATACGAATCGATTTCAGTTTCGCCAATGTTGGTAATATTAGCAAAAATAATTACTTGCGATGCGTCAACAATTTGCGATTGTCCCCATGCTGCGGGTTGTAATTTTGCTCTTAATTCTGAATTTTCAACAAAAATTACTTTGTACGGTTGTAAACCATAAGAAGAAGCGCTTAATTTGATAGCTTCTTTTAAAGTTTCTAAATCTTCTTTGGATACTTTTTTTGATGTATCAAATTTTTTTGTTGCGTAACGCCAATTAGCGTTTTTAATAAAGTTGCTCATAGTTAAGTGTTAAATTATTGTTCTATATTTTTCTAATAAGATATTCAGTTGCTGTAGTTCTTCAGCAGATAAATTATTTGCAAAAAGTTGTTCGTGAGCTATCACAACTGGATCTAATTCAGTCAAAACGGCTAATCCTTTTTCTGTAATCAAAATTTCAATTTTTCGACGGTTATTGGGACAAACTTCGCGTGTTACATACTCTTTCAATAACAATTTATCAATCAATCTAGTGGTGTTGCTGCTTTTGGACAACATGCGTTCTTGAATAATGCACATGTTTGCTGGATACCCTTTTTGTCCGCGTAAAATTCTTAAAACGTTATATTGTTCTCTCGAAACATCGTAAGGCTTTAAAATTTCATTAAACTTATCTACTATAACATTTTGGGTATAAGAAAAATTTAAAATAACTTTTTTAGCAGCGTCCAAGGTAACTGTTGATTTTATGAGATCTTCGATTTTCATTAATGTTTGTACAAAATTTGTAGATACAAATGTAAAAATATTTATTGTTGTACGTACAAATGTTGTGTTATTTTTTTGTTAATATTTATTTTAGATGTTAAGAGAATGTATTTCGCTTTATTCTTTATTTTAAAATAAATACATTAGCTGATTAAAAAAAAAATATGGATTTATCACAGCAAGATTGGAAAAAACAGTTGGACAGAGACCAAAATGCGGTTATTCTTGATGTTAGAACATCAGATGAATGTAGCGACGGAATTATTCCACAAGCTATTTTTAATGACATTTATAAAGGTCAACTATTCATAGATAAATTAAATGAGTTAGATATTTCCAAAAATTATTATGTTTATTGTAAAGCAGGAGCAAGGAGCGCACAAGCATGTGTTATTATGAATCAAATGGGTTTTGAAAATACTTATAATCTCGTTGGTGGTTTTATGAAATGGATAGGAGATGTGGCTTTTATGGAGGATTAATAATTGTTATGAAGTAATGCTTCGTAACTTTGTAAATCAATACCTAGAAGTTCCAAAATGAATATTCCAAATAGCACTCAAAAAAGAGTTATAATCATCGGTGGTGGATTTGCAGGCATTGCTTTAGCCAAAAAACTTAAAAACAAAAATCTTCAAGTAGTTTTGCTTGATAAACACAATTATCATACGTTTCAACCCTTGTTGTATCAGGTCGCAACAGGGGGATTAGAAGCCGGATCGATTGCGTATCCTATTAGAAAAGTCATTCAAGAATATCCCAATTTTTATTTCCGAATGACATCAGTAAAAGAAATTGATACGCCAAATCAAAAAATTATTTCTGAAATTGGAGATTTGCATTATGATTTCTTGGTCATTGCCACAGGTTCTAAAACCAATTATTTTGGTAATAAAGAAATTGAGCGCAACGCAATGTCGATGAAAACTATTCCGCAATCGCTTAATATTCGTAGTTTAATTTTAGAAAACTTTGAGCAAGCTGTCTTAATTAAAGATGAAACCGAAAGAAATGCTTTAATGAATTTTGTCCTTGTGGGAGCAGGACCTACAGGAGTTGAACTCGCAGGTGCTTTGGCAGAAATGAAAAAAGTTATTCTTCAAAAAGATTATCCAGATTTAGATATTTCTAAAATGCAAATTAATTTGGTGCAAAGCAACGATCGGGTTTTGAATACCATGAGTAAAAAATCTTCAAAAGAGGCGGAAGAATTTCTATTAAATTTAGGAGTTAAGATTTGGAAAAACATTCGAGTTACCAACTACGACGGAAGGATAATCACCACAAACACCAGTTTAAATTTTGATTCTGCCACCGTTATTTGGACTGCGGGAGTTCAGGGGGCTAAAATTAATGGATTGGATGCTAAATCGTTAGTAGAAAAAGTGGACAGAATTCGGGTCAATCAATACAACCAAGTAGTTAGTTATAACAATCTGTTTGCTATTGGCGATATTGCTTCTATGGAAACTCCAGATTATCCGCAAGGACATCCGATGATGGCACAACCAGCACTGCAACAAGGAAAATTATTGGGCGAAAATTTAATCCGTTTAATTCATAAACAAAAAATGACTCCTTTTGAATATAATGATAAAGGTTCCATGGCCACTATAGGTCGAAACTTGGCGGTTGTCGATTTACCACACTACCACTTTAGTGGCGTTTTTGCTTGGTTTGTTTGGATGTTTGTGCATTTGTTTTCACTTATTGGCTTCAAAAATAAAGCAGTAGTTTTCCTTAATTGGGTTTACAATTACATTTGGTTTGATCGCGAAGGACGCCTAATCATTAGACCTTATAAAAAGAAAAGCTTTACTACTTTTACTAGTGATGAGATTTAAAGTATGAAAAAAGTAATTTGTTTATTGCTAATTAGTTTACTGTTTTCCTGCAAAGCAACTTACATTGATTCGAAGAAATCTTCGGTTTTATTGGATATAACAAAAGAAGTAGATAGTAATGCTTTTGTTAATTTAAGGAATTACAGTCGCGATTTTGTGTTTGACATGAAATATGCAACTACCGATAATTTTCTAAAAGAAAAAGTATATCCTTGTGATGAATGTTTTCTTCGAGTGAAAACCGTAAAAGCCTTATTAGTTGCTAATAAATCGTTTTTAGAAAATGGTTTTAGAATAAAAATCTACGATTGTTATCGTCCGAAATCCATTCAGAAAAAAATGTGGAAAATTGTTCCAGATGCTAATTTTGTTGCTAATCCCAAAAAAGGTTCTATTCACAATCGGGGTGGCGCTGTAGATATTTCACTTGTCGATTCGATTGGAATAGAAGTAAATATGGGAACCAAATTTGATTTCTTTGGTGAAGAAGCCAGTCATAATTATCAAAACCTTTCACCAGAAATACTTTCCAAAAGAAAATTTTTAAAAGAAATAATGCTTCAGAACAATTTTAAATCTTTTGATTCCGAATGGTGGCATTACAATTTGAAAGGAAGTAGCAAAGATAAAGTTGAAAATTTAAAGTGGCATTGTTTGGATTAATTTTCGATGCACTTCAAATAATCAATAAAGTAATTTTCGGGCTGATATACTTTTTTATCCAAATCAGAAATTAAGCTTGTTTTGAAAGGAAAATCTATGGTTTCACCGGAATATTTGACTCTCATAAAGGTTACAGGCGACTCCTTTAACGAGTCATAATTTTCTTTTGAAAATACGAACGAACCACTCATAACGCGACTATTAATATCTTTATCGTTTCGTAATAATGTACCACAAGTTTCGTTTCCGGCGTAAAGTAAGGTTACAATTTTTCCATTATTCAACTGCAAATAAATTCTTGAATTCGAATCAAAACAATTGGCTTTGATAAAATTTGAACTTCGTTGCAAAATTTGGGTTTCTAGACCTAAAACTCCATTGTTTTTGGACAAAGCAAAAAAGAAATTTGTAGAATTTCCAGCAAAACTTCTCTCAAAAATAATAGATTGTTTCAAAAGTTTATATGTCCCTAAACTGTCGGTTATATTGGTGTCAATTTCACAAGGTTTTTGAGCATAGAGACTTAAATTTAATAACAGGAATAAGGATAATATGTAATTTTTCATTGGTTATTTTAATTTGTTGCAAAGTAAAACTATTTTATCATTATTCATATCGGTTGTAAAAAAACAAAATAAATCGCCACCATCTTTAATTGCCCATTTATTTCTAATATAATCTACAGTTTCAGGAAAGTTTCGAGTAGTAATATTTGCTTTTTCTCCTTTAAAAATTGACTTCATATTTTGCTTATTATAGTCCAATTTTTTTAGAATTTCGAAAATTCTTCCAGGAAAATCAATTAAGTTTTTCGAAGTATATAAATGCGAATGTTGGTGTAGTTTTTTAACCTCAAATTGCGTTGTTATTTCTTTAAAACCAGCCGCTTTCATAATAGCAGCATTAGGTTCATAAAGATATTTTTCGGGTAATGAATGCTCGTCTAAAACAGTATTTGAACTTAAATAAAATGAAAAATATTCGCTATTGTTTTTCAATAGATTAACAGCAATTATAGTAATTGATTGATTATAACTTTTTTGTAAAACCCAGAGCAATTCCTTAACTTCATTTTCGAGTGCAACAACGTGAATGGAAGATACATTTTTTAACTCTGATAAACCTGCTGTTATATCAAGAATGGGTGCTGTTTTAATCATTATTTTGTCAGAAAAATTAAAATAAAAATCTAATAATTCTGGGACATTTGGCGAACAATCGTTGAGCATAAAAACCTTACCTTTTGATTCATTTCGTCTGGAAGGATCAATATAAATCCAATCGAATTTTTGATTTAATTTTTTGATAATGTCTGCACTATCGCCAGTCAAGCATTGAATATTTTTTACATGTAATTGCTCATAATTATAAGCTACGATTTGCGATAGTTCGGGGTTGATTTCGCAATGGATTACCTGTTGTATTCTCTGTGCAAAATAATAATCATCTACACCAAGACCTCCAGTCATATCAATCAGTGTAGAGCCCGAGACCAGTTTAGACTTGTAGTCTGCAGTTTTTTCGGAGGAAGTTTGTTCTACAGAAACTTTAGAAGGATAAATGATGTTTTTGGTGTTAAACCACGTAGGGAGTTTGGTTAAGGCTTTTTGTTTTGCTGTAATTTGGTTTAAAATTGCTATCCAATCTTGGTTAGAAAACTTGTTTTTTTGTAAAGCCAATTTGGTTACATCAACAGTGAGATTTTGTGAAATTAAATCCTGAATTTCTCTGGCTAATAAGGATTCTCTTTGCATCATAAAATTTTATTTGATAACAACAAGTATAAAAAAAACTCGCCACAAGTAGCGAGTTTCGATAAAAAATATTTTATACAATTATGGCTGTGCAAAAGAAAATCTTGGACCTCCAGAAATAAAGATGGCACTAATTCTTGATTTTTGTCCTAAAGAAAACATATACATTCCTCTATCATCAGTATAATCCATATAATTCATGGTCATTTCAACAGGTGTTCCTGTACAAGTACTGTAATGCGGGTACGTTGGTACGCCAAAGTTTGCTGAATCGTGATTTGGTGTATCTGCAACCAAATCATCGCCACAAGTTGCATCACCCCAAATGTGACGCAAGTTTAACCAGTGACCTACTTCGTGAGTAGCAGTTCTGCCTAAATTGTAAGGATAACTCAAACTTGAATTGCTGGTAACTCCAAAATATAATGGGTCAATAACGACACCATCGGTGGTTAATGAACCTCCTGGAAATTGCGCATAGCCTAATATTCCGCCACCAATTGTTCCTACCCAAAGATTTAACTTTGTTGATGCACTAGTTGGATTTAAGCCTCCAGATTTAACTTTTTTAATCGCATCTCTTGTTCCCCAAGAAGTTTTTGTTGTTGCCTTTCTAATTACTTGATCTAAAACAAACGAAATCCCTATATTGGCTTTAACCCCCGAAAACAATGCGGGAACCTGATTATAGTCAGTATTTAGAGCATTGTAATCTTTATTTAAAACATCAATTTGTGATTGTATTTGGGTTAAAGAAATATTTTCTGCAGCCGTTCTATACAAAACATTGACCACTACGGGTATCTCAATTTTGCCATTTACAAGACGATTTTGATGTAGCATAGCATTTTCAGTAAACGCTTCTATTTGATTCATTCTGACAGCTAACTCGGGATTTTCTAAAAGTTGTCTTTGCAAAACTTCTTGAGAAGCACATGTTCTTTGAAAAGTTTTTTGTTGGATGTTACTTGTGTTATCTTCTTTTTGACACGAAAATAAAACTAGCATAAATGCTAATACTAGACAGATTTTTTTCATTTTATTGTATTTTTTAGTTAATAGGTTATAACAATTTTAATAAAAATTACAATACATTACATAAAAAGGAATATTACTTTTCAACAAATCGATGAACAACATCCATTTTGATGATTATTTAAAGTTAACGATTAAAAAAGTGAAGATAAAAACTATGCGAAATTAGTTGTTAAAAACATAGTTCAAAATATTAGCACCCATTTTAAGGGCTTTTTCGCGAACCTCTTTCGGATCGTTGTGCACTTCTGGGTCTTCCCAACCATCGCCCAAATCGCATTCATAAGTAAACATAAAAACCAAGCGGTTGTCAATGAAAATGCCAAAAGCTTGTGCTCTTTTACCATCGTGTTCATGTATTTTTGGTAAACCAGTAGCAAACAAATTTGGTTTTTGAAAAATAGGATGATTAGCAGGAATTTCAACCAGGTCATTATTTGGAAAAATTCGCTTTATTTCTCGCCGAATGTATTGATTCAAACCATAATTATCATCGGCATGAAGAAAACCACCAGAAAGCATGTAGTTCCTTAAATTAACAATTTCGGCATCACTAAAAACTACGTTGCCATGTCCTGTCATGTGTACAAAAGGATAAGCAAAAATGTCTGGACTTCCGGGTTCAACAGTAGCTGGCTTTGATTTTATGTTGGTGTTAATGGTTTGATTAGCATATTTTATCAAATTGGGCAACGAGGTCGGATTGGCATACCAATCACCGCCACCATTGTATTTTAACAAAGCAATTTCTTGGGAATGAACCAAATTTGAAGTTATAAATAGAAATAATATTATTTTTTTCATTTGATGTGTTTTTTGGTTTCTTCTAAAAGCAAATCGAATTGATCACTTTTAAATTTTAAATTAGTAGCAAAAATTTTTCCTTTTTGAGCAAATTCTTGGGCTTGTTTATAGTCTTTTACCTTTGTAAATAATTGAGACATTAAAACGTATTTATCTATTGATTCTCCCTTACTCAACAAATATTTTCCCCAATTTATGGCTTGTAATAAACCATTTTTGTCATTTATGTCATGAAGATAAGTATTACAAATATCGTAAAGTAAAACAGTATCATTCCATGAAAATTTCTCCACATTATCTGATGTAATTTTTTGATATTTTTTCCAATTACTAGTGCCTGAAAGAATTTGTATATCAAATCGATACAACAAGGAATCTAATTGCTGCATGTTAAACGATTTGGCAATCAATCTTTTATTATCATAATTGATAGTATCAAGAGCTTCAACTAGAGGTCTTAAGTTTTCGGAAACGGTATAAATTATTTTTTTGTCAACTCTGGTCGGCGATACTACTTTATAAAAAGCCTCTTTGTTTTTGATAACGAATTTGAATTCATCGCAATCAAAATTATTAATTCCATTAGAGAAAACTTTCCAATTGGGCTCTGTAAATCGTTCCGATTCGGTCTTTGTGCTAAAATATTTTTGAGTAATTGATGTTGCATCTAAACCCGCTTTTCTCACTGAAGTGATGTATTTCAAACATTTGTCTGAATTTGACGGATCATTATTGAAAGAATTTTTTAGATAAGGTAACTGATTTTCAGGAAGCAAAACATTATTTCCTTCGGATAGAAAAGCTTCTTTTTTTAACTCTCCAACAGCACAATACAAAAGGTTTTCATTCGAGTCTAAAAAAGCAAATGTTGGAAAACTTCCGACTTTAAAAGTATTCTGAAATTTGGCTTTTAGTTCTTTTCCATAGCTGGAAGTGGCATCAATCAATACACAAACAAAATTTTTTCTATAAAAACTTGTAACGGTACTATCAGTAAAAACCTCATTTTTCATTTTGTTGCAGTGAGGACACCAGGGGGCGTAAAAAAAAATGACCATCGGTTTTTTTTCAACTTTTGATAACGTAAGCGATGTATTATAATTAGTATCAATAAATAAAGTTTGTTTTTGACTAAAAACAGTCGCAGAATGATGGATAAAAAATAAAAGTAAAATAAGTTTTTTAATCATTTTGCGGTTCATTTATAAAAAATACGCTGTGACAGGCTACAATTGCTGCTGTTTCTGTCCTCAAACGTGTGGCACCCAAAGATACAGGAATAAAATTATTTTCAAGGGCTAGTTGGATTTCTTTAACAGAAAAATCTCCTTCAGGACCAATTAAAATTGTAACATCTTGATTGATTTTCAGTTCGTTTTTAAATAATTTTTTTAAGGTTTCTTCGCAGTGTGCAATAAATAATTGTCCTGATTTTTTTGTTTTTAAAAAATCTTTAAAGCTTATCGGTTCGTTTAGTTTAGGTAAATAATATTGTAAGGATTGTTTCATAGCACTTTCCAAAATTTTCTGAAACCTATCGATTTTAATAACTTTTCGCTCGGAATGTTCGCAGATTATTGGAGTTATTTCTTGTATTCCAATTTCTGTTGCCTTTTCCAAAAACCATTCATAGCGTTCATTCATTTTGGTTGGAGCAACAGCAAGATGCACGTTAAATTTAGGTATTTCTTGCTTTTCGGTTTCATTAATTTTAACGGTACATTTAGTATCAGAAGCTAAGATGATTTCAGTTGTAAACAGAAAACCTAATCCATTGGTTACATATAAAATATCACCTTCTTTTTTGCGTAACACTTTAATAATATGCTTGCTTTCATCTTTATCGAAAATAAAAGAAGTAGTCGTTTCGGTTAGGTTTGGATTATAGAATAATTGCATAATCAAAAGGCAATTCGGGCTTTAGAAACCACGTTAGTATCTGAAAATTTATCTTTCAAAAACTTTTGATAACCAACAATACCTATCATTGCGGCATTATCTGTTGTGTATTCAAATTTAGGAATAAACGTTTTCCAACCGTATTTGCTTTCAGCTTCTTTGAGCGTATTTCGAATCCCTGAATTAGCAGAAACGCCACCACCAATAGCAATTTGGGTAATGCCAGTTTCGGCAACAGCCAATTTTAATTTGTCCATCAAAATATCAATGATAATTTGTTGCACCGAAGCACAAATGTCAGCTTTGTTTTCTTCGATAAAGTTTGGGTTTTCAATCATTTTTTTTTGAACAAAATATAAAATTTGTGTTTTAAGTCCTGAAAAGCTAAAGTTTAAATTGGGAACTTTTGGTTTGGTAAAATTATATTTTTTGGGATTACCATTTTTTGCAAATTGATCAATTAATGGACCACCGGGATAAGGTAAACCCAATATTTTTGCAGTTTTATCAAACGCTTCACCTACGGCATCATCAATGGTTTCACCAATGATTGCCATATCAAAAAAATCAATAACCTTTACAATTTGGGTATGACCGCCAGAAATTGTCAAAGCCAAAAACGGAAAAGTAGGTTTGTCAAATCCCTCTTCATCAATAAAATGCGCCAGTATATGCGCTTGCATGTGATTCACCGCTATTAATGGAATTTTCAGAGCCATCGCCATCGATTTGGCAAAAGAGGAACCCACCAAAAGCGAACCCATCAGTCCAGGACCTTGTGTAAAAGCAATCGCTGAAAGTTGATTTTTGGTAATGTTAGCCTTTTTCAAAGCCATATCAATTACGGGAAGTATGTTTTGTTGGTGCGCTCTTGAGGCTAATTCTGGGACAACACCACCGTATTCTTCATGAATATTTTGTCGTGCGACTACATTCGAAAGGACTTTATCATTCACTAAAACAGCAGCTGCTGTATCATCGCATGAACTTTCGATAGCCAATATAAAAACTTCTTTGAGATGCATAATAGGAGCAATTTTTGATTTATATTTGACAATCTATAGAAAAAATCAGCTGTAAAGATTTTTTGCAAAGGTAATTTACTTTGGTAAGCCATTATAATAATTGGAAAAAATTAAAACAAATAGCGGTTTTAAAAAATTTCGAAAGATTCTATTTCGAACGATTGTTGGGCTAATTTTACTCTTATTATTAGTCAGCATTGCTTTGTCGTTACCTGTTGTTCAGACCAAAATTGCACAATATGCCACCGAAAAAATTAATAAAGATTATGGTACTCACATTAATATAGATGCTGTTGCCATTACCTTTTTTGGCGGTATTAAACTAAAAAAAGTTTTAATATTAGACCATCATAATGACACCTTAATTTATTCCCAAAGAATAAAAACCACTGTTTTAGATTTCAAAAGTGTAATGTATGGCAACTTGATTTTTGGCGATTTATGGTTGGACAATTTCTACCTGCAAATAAAAAATTATAAAGGAGAAAAAGAAACTAGTTTAGATAAATTTATAGCAGCTTTTGATAATAACAAACCAAGTTCAGGTAAGTTTTTGATGACCTCAAAAAACATTTTCCTGACCAAAAGTAGGTTTGAAATGCTAGATAAAAATAAAGCAAATCCTAAAGATGTAGATTTTACGCAGCTCGAAGCCAAGCTTAAGGATTTCAAAATAAAAGGACCTAACGTTACTTCAACCATAACGTCAATGACATTCCATGATCATAGGGGTGTAACTGTCAACAATTTGCATGCTGAGTTTACTTATACCAAGAAAAATATTAAGCTAGAAAAGCTGGAATTGAAAACCAAAGAATCTTTTCTAAAAGGAACAGTTATTCTTAATTACAATAAAAACAACCACGATTTTAGTGATTTTAATAATAGAGTAAAATTTGATATTGCTATTGATAGCGCCATATTATCTACCAATGATATTCGTCATTTTTATATAGAATTAGATAAAAATCAAAAATTTTATTTGAATTCAAAAATCAAAGGAACGCTGAATAATTTATATGCTACAAATTTGTATTTGCAGGATAAAAAAAATTCGATCATAAAAGGGGATGTTAATTTTAAAAACCTTTTTCCCCACAGTCCTGGAAATTTTTATATGAAAGGAAATTTTAGCAAAATATCATCTAACTATACCGACTTAATAAAACTTTTACCAAATATTCTTGGTAAAAAATTACCCTCTTCGTTAGCGAAATTAGGACAGTTTAATTATACAGGAAAAGTTGAACTATCACAAACTTATATCAACACTAATTTTGTAATGAATACAGCTCTCGGTATAGTCGAATCTGATTTGCACATGTCAAATCTCAATACCATTGACAATGCTAAATACGATGGTAAAGTTATTCTCGACGGATTTGATATAGGAACTATGATTGATAATAAAAGTATCGGCAAAGTGTCTTTAAATCTTGATGTAGCAGGCAAAGGATTTACAAGAAAATATTTGAATACTACAATTGTTGGCGATGTTTTTCAGTTGAAATACAACGACTATAATTACACTAAAATAATTGTTGACGGAAGCTTTAAAGATCCGCTTTTTAAAGGAAAATTTTATATAAATGACCCTAATTTGTTTATGGATTTTAACGGAATTCTTGATTTGTCTAAAAAAGAAAATATTTATGACTTTCATACCAAAATTGATTATGCTAATTTACAAAAACTCAATTTTATTAAAGATTCCTTATCGGTATTCAAGGGCGATATTGTAATCAAAGCAAACGGAAATTCATTGGATAATTTAAAAGGCGATTTTTTGTTAACCAATGCTTCTTATCAAAACAAAAAAGATGTTTATTTTGTAGATTATCTCAATGTGAATTCTAGTTTTGATGCCCTCGGAGAAAGATCAGTTGTGGTGAATTCGCCCGATGTTATCCAAGGTTCATCGGTTGGGAAATACAAACTTTCTCAACTGCAACAAATGGCAGAAAACTCACTAGGCAGTTTATATCAAAACTATAAGCCTAATAAAGTATTACCCAATCAATATTTGAAATTCGATTTTTTGTTCAATAACAAAATTATTGAAATTTTTAATCCCAACATTTCATTATCCAAAAACACTACTCTCAAGGGAAATATAAGTTCTGATACTAAAAATTTTAAACTCGATTTTGTATCACCCAAAATAATTGCCTACAACAATACTTTTGATAATTTGTTGGTTAAGGTTGATAATAAAAATCCTTTGTATAGTTCTTTTATTCAGTTGGATTCTATCAAAACCAAATATTACAAAATAAGAGATTTTAGTATGATTAACACCATAGTTAATGATAGTTTATATTTCAGGTCCGAGTTTAAAGGAGGCAATCAAGGAAAGGATTTTTATAATTTAAACTTTTATCATACCATAAATAAAGACAATAAAAATGTTGTTGGATTTAATAAATCGGAATTGAAATTTAAAGATTATTTATGGTATTTGAACGAAAACAATAATAAAGAAAATAACAAAATAGTTTTTGACAAAAAGGTAACTAATTTTTCTTTTGAAAACTTGATACTTTCGCACGAAAATCAACGTGTTAGTTTTGTTGGATTGCTTCAAGGTAAGCAAAACAAAGATTTGGAACTCACCTTTAATAACGTTGAATTAAATAAAATCACACCCGACGTGGAGAAATTTATTTTTGACGGAAATTTGAATGGCAAAATTAATTTCAAGCAAAATAATACTGTTTTTCAACCAACCTCCTTATTAAAAATAGATAACTTATCCGTCAATAAAATTGCTTTAGGAAATTTGAATCTCGAAATCAAAGGGGACGAAACATTGAGTAAATTTCACTTAAAATCAAATTTAGACAATCAAAACATCGATTCCTTTGTAGCTGAAGGTGATATTTCGGTTTTTGATAATAAAACTGCGCTAGACATTGATTTGAGTTTTGATAAATTTAATCTGGGAGTTTTAGGAAAAATAGGAGGTGATGTTATCACCAATATTAGAGGATTTACGTCGGGAAATGCTAGGATAAATGGTGATATTACTCATTTGGATTACAACGGACGATTGAGTATTAACGACGCAGCATTAACCATCCCGTACCTTAATGTGGATTATAAATTTGATAATAATTCAATTGTAGATGTTACAGAAAATAAATTTATCATACGAGAAACGAATATTACCGATACCAAATTCGATACAAAAGGAATAATCAACGGATTTATCAAACACAATCAATTTAGCGATTGGCAATTAGATTTGAATATTAATACAAATAGATTATTGGCTTTAAATACTGTTGATCAAGAAGATACTGCTTATTATGGCACAGCATTTATGAATGGTTCGGCCTCTATAAAAGGACTAACAAGCAACTTGATGATAAAAGTAGATGCTGAATCTGCAAGAGGAACTGATATAAAAATTCCTATAAATAATGCAGAAGCTGTTCAAGAAAACAAATACCTACATTTTTTAACGCCACTAGAAAAAAAGAAACAAAAAACAGATAAGAGTAAAATAATTCCAACTAAAAATTCAAACGGACTGGAATTGGAATTTAATTTTGATATCACTGAAATTGCCAATATCGAGGTAATTCTTAACAGAGAAAGTGGTCACGGAATGAAAGGAAAAGGAAACGGAACACTGTTATTTAGGATAAATACGTTAGGGAAATTTGAAATGTTTGGTGATTTTTCGGTGGTTTCAGGTTCTTATAATTTTAAATACGGCGGATTAATAGGAAAAGAATTTACTGTAAAAAAGGGCGCTTCTATTACTTGGTCTGGTGACCCGTTAGCAGCATCACTTAATCTAGAGGCTGTTTATAAAACTACTGCGAATCCAGGTTTGTTAATCGATAATCCCTCTTTTAATAAGAAAGTAGATGTTGAAGTTATCATTGGAGTTAAAGGAAATTTAACTAATCCTGAACCCGATTTTAATATCAATTTTCCTTCAGTTGCCAGTTCATTAAAGTCTGAATTACAATACAAATTAGATGATAAAGATGTGCGTCAAACCCAAGCTTTGTACCTATTGTCTACAGGAAGCTTTTTAAGCCAAGACGGAGTCAATCAAAGTCAGCTGTCCAATAATTTATACGAAAAAGCGAGTAGTCTTTTTAATGATATATTTTCTGGAACAAATGATAAATTACAGTTAGGAATAGATTATGTAACAGCGGATAAAAGAATAAATCAGCAAACCAATGGACGATTTGGAGTTACGGTTTCATCCAAAATAAATGATAGAATTACCGTCAATGGTAAAGTAGGAGTGCCCGTTGGAGGAATTACCGAAACAGCTATCGTGGGCGACCTAGAAGTACAATATCGTGTAAATACGGATGGAACTTTGAACTTAAGAGTTTTTAATAGAGAAAACGATATAACTTATATTGGTCAAGGAATTGGTTATACGCAAGGTATAGGTATGTCGTATGAAGTCGATTTTGATACCGTCAGCGAATTAATCAACAAAATTTTTAAAAACGCCAAAATCGCTAAAGTAGAACCCAATAAAAGCGACACAATTCATGACTCTAGTTTACTGCCCGATAATATGTTTATTAAAGATAAACATCCAGCAGAAAAGGACAAGAAAAAACCAACTGTAGCTCCAAATAAGGATGCAGTTCCAACCGAAGATTAATAGTTGTTTACTTCACTCAATTTATTAACCCAAAAACTTATCAACGAAAACGATTGAATTTATCCAATTTTGTTATTATGACAATAATTGGGTTAAACAATGCTACTTGTTTGCTAATTTTACATTTTAAACCAAAAAAATGTCAAAAACTATAAAGAAAATAGGTGTTTTAACTTCGGGCGGAGATTCCCCCGGGATGAATGCTGCCATACGTTCGGTTGTAAGAACCTGTGCTTTTCATAGTATAGAATGTGTCGGAATTTACAGAGGATACCAAGGTATGATAGAAGGCGATTTTAAAGAAATGGGACCCCGAAGCGTTAATAATATTGTAAATAAAGGTGGCACCATTTTAAAAACGGCGCGATCAAAAGAATTTATGACCGCTGAAGGCCGACAAAAAGCACATCAAAATTTAGTAAATGCCAATATAGACGCGTTGGTGGTTATCGGTGGCGACGGTTCTTTTACGGGTGCCGAAGTTTTTAATAACGAATTTGGCTATCCTGTAATGGGAATTCCAGGTACGATTGATAACGATATTTTTGGCACAAGCCACACTTTAGGTTTTGATACCGCTTTGAATACTGTGGTAGAGTGTATCGATAAAATTAGAGATACTGCCAGTTCTCACAATCGACTTTTTCTGGTTGAAGTTATGGGAAGAGATGCAGGTCATATTGCCTTAAATGCCGGAATTGGCGCTGGAGCAGAGGAAATTTTGATTCCCGAACAAGATTTAGGATTAGAACGTCTTTTGGAATCTTTACGAAAAAGCAAAGCCTCTGGCAAATCATCGAGTATTGTAGTTATTGCCGAAGGCGATAAAATAGGAAAAAGTGTCTTCGAACTCAAAGATTACATCGAAGAACACATGCCCGAATATGATATTCGTGTTTCTGTTCTTGGTCACATGCAACGCGGCGGTGCACCATCTTGTTATGACAGAGTGTTAGCCTCGCGTTTGGGGGTAAAAGCCGTTGAATCCTTATTGGAAGGAAAATCAAATTATATGGTCGGAATTTTGAGTGATAAAGTAGCCCTAACACCACTTGAAAATGCTATCAAAGGACATTCAGAAATTGATAGAGAGCTATTGCGAGTTTCAGAAATTATGTCAACGTAAGAGCAATAAGCCTTGAGCAATATGCTAAAGTCAAGCAATAATAAAATAAACACAAATCTGCTTACAGCCAAGAGCTTCAAGCATAAAGCAATTAAATAAAAACAAATGAAAGTAAAATTAGGAATAAACGGTTTCGGAAGAATTGGAAGAATAGTATTCAGGGAAACCTATAACCGTGACAATGTAGAAGTAGTAGCCATAAACGATTTATTAGATGTAGATCATTTGGCTTATTTATTAAAATACGATTCGGTACACGGTCGTTTTAACGGAAAAGTTGAAGTAAAAGACGGAAAACTATATGTAAACGATAAATTCATCAGGGTTACAGCCGAAAGAGATCCTAAACTAATCAAATGGGATGAGTCGGATGTTAATGTAGATGTTGTGGCGGAATGTACAGGGTTCTTCACTACAATCGATACTGCAAAAGCGCATATCGATGGTGGTGCCAAAAAAGTTATTATCTCTGCACCTTCAACAGATGCGCCCATGTTTGTAATGGGTGTAAATCATATCGAAGCTAAAGCTACTGATGTAGTGGTTTCAAATGCTTCTTGTACTACCAACTGTTTAGCACCATTGGCTAAAGTAATCAATGATAACTACGGAATAGTTGAAGGTTTGATGACCACAGTGCACGCTTCAACATCAACACAAATGGTTGCTGACGGCCCTTCTAAAAAAGACTGGCGAGGCGGACGTGCTGCAAGCGTAAACATCATTCCATCGTCTACAGGAGCAGCAAAAGCAGTGGGGAAGGTGATTCCTGCCTTGAACGGAAAGCTAACAGGAATGTCATTCCGTGTGCCAACTATCGACGTTTCTGTAGTTGATTTAACGGTAAAGGTTGCCAAAGAAACTTCGTACGACGAAATCATGACAGTATTAAAAAAAGCCTCTGAAAATGAATTAAAAGGAATCCTTGGCTTCACCGAAGATGATGTAGTATCCCAGGACTTTGTGTCTGATTCCAGAACGTCCATCATTGATGCCAAAGCCGGAATTGGTTTAAATGCAACCTTCTTCAAATTAGTATCTTGGTATGATAATGAATACGGATATTCGAGCAAATTAATAGATTTAGCAGTGCATATCGCAAGTTTAAAATAATAAACAGCGTTAAGATTTACCCATTTTTAATTCCTAATTATATATGAAATTATTAGTTGATAGTGGATCAACCAAAGCCGATTGGATTGCCATTGACGATAACGGGAAAGTGCTTTTTACCACCCAAACGTTGGGTCTAAATCCAGAAGTTTTAGACAAAACCGAAATCATTCATCGTTTGGATGAAAAATTCGATATCTCTCATAATAAAAATAAGGCAACAAACCTTTTCTTTTATGGCGCAGGTTGTGGCACAGACCGAATGAAAAATTTTTTAACCAAGGTTTTTGAGGAATATTTCACCCATGCCACAGTTTCAGTTCACGAAGATACTTACGCCGCGGTTTATGCCACCACTCCAAAAGCTCACCAAGCCATAGTTTGTATTCTCGGTACAGGTTCAAATTGTAGTTATTTTGATGGCATAGTACTGCATCAAAAAGTGCAATCATTAGGTTACATAGCAATGGATGATTGCTCCGGAAATCGTTTTGGCAGACATTTGTTAAGAGGCTTTTCTTTCAACAAAATGCCCAAAGCTCTAGCAAAAGAATTTCAAGAAGAATACAATCTTGATCCCGATTATATTAAGAACAATTTATACAAATTACCCAATCCCAATGCTTATTTAGCCACTTTTGCAAAGTTTTTAATCAAACACAAAGAAACCGATTTCTGCAAAAAATTCATTTACAGCGAAATGGAAGATTTTGTAGAAAACTACATCAAACAATTTGATAATTACAAACAAATTCCCGTTCATTTTGTGGGTTCAATAGCCTTCTATTTGGTCGATGAATTAAAAGAAGTTTTAACCAAACACGGTATCACTATCGGTAACGTACTCAGAAGACCCATTGATGGTTTGATCGCCTATCATGTGATGAATAAATAAAGTATCACTTTATACATAGTTACCATTATAAACTCAAAAATGTTTTAAGCAACCTTTGAGGTTCACAAAGCTTACTACAAAATCAATTAATAAAACCCAAAAAAGCAAAAGAGGTATTTTTTCAACCCTAGCAAAAAGACCTCCAAGTTACAAACTACATAAAGAGCAGCGGCATTATCATAACGCTACAACCCTATAGTAGTTCCTGCTGTACGTAAGAAAAGTATTCAAAAAATTGAAAGTTCGTTTGATGACTTGTAAAAGATGTTTACTATATTTGACTTAAAATAAAGTAATTTTTATCGCACATATACACCCAAAAATAGTTGGCTTTGTGTGATTTTGTAGCACATATTCACAAGTTTGGGGTAATTTTAGCAAAATGACAATCTAATAAATAACAATCGAAATTTTAGTAGAAAGAACATTAACTCAATTTGACAGTAAAAAACTTGTTGATTGGGCTATAAACGTTTTGGAATTAGGTTTTGAAAGTGAAAATTTATTTA
The DNA here is from genome assembly GCF_025352015.1 of Flavobacterium sp. Lineage (GTDB taxonomy): Bacteria > Bacteroidota > Bacteroidia > Flavobacteriales > Flavobacteriaceae > Flavobacterium. The sequence goes on along the minus strand of NZ_JANXUG010000074.1, from coordinate 32,431 downwards.
TTTTGGCAGGTTTAGATTTTGACACAACTGAAGAACGGGAAAAATATTTTTCGAAAAGTATAGGTGATTTAAAGCTTGAAATTGAAAAAGATGATAATCGAACATTACAAAAAAAACTATGAATAACAACTACTACAACGGATTTGGGCAATAGGATTAAAGAAAGTTAGTTTTGTATTTGGATGATTTGGCTAATCCGAAAATGGGGCTTAATTTAGTACCAAAACCGCTGTAATATCGGAACTTCTGGAAAAATAGCCCTTCAGAACAATTTTTCTCAATGACCGCTCGGCTATGCCGACAATCAGATAACCATCGTTTCTTATCCACGACGTTCTCCCAACAGTCGCCTTTGACGCCTTTCTATAGGGAGTAATCTCACTGAAAAACGAGGGAAAATACAATCGGTCATTAACAACAATAATGTTGGACGTTCACGAAAAAAACCTATCTTTGATAATATCAAATGATAGAATCAATGAAACCACCTTGCCACATTACTCCAAAAATTCTAAAATTGATAAGTTCTATTTCAGAGAAAATAGGAGCAGTAAATGCTAACTTTCTTAACAAACAATCTCCACAACTTTGTAAACAGAATAGAATAAAGACAATTCATTCTTCACTGCAAATCGAAGGCAATACTCTGACCGAAGAATAAATCACCGCGTTAATAGAAAACAAAAAAGTTATTGGTCCAGAAAAAGTTGTTTTAGAAGTTCTAAATGCTATCAAAGTTTATGAAAAATTAGATAGTTATAAATTTTATTCTGACAAAAGCTTCTTAAAAGCGCATCTCGAATTAATGAAAGGACTAATCGAAAGTGCCGGAAAATACAGCAAACAAGGCGTTGGAATAGTCAAAGGAACAATAGTGGAACACATTACTCCGCCTTATGAAGATGTGCCTCATCAAATGAAAGATTTATTTGAATATTTTAAAGATGCTGATGAATTGACGTTATTAAAAAATTGTGTGTTTCATTACGAAATGGAATTCATTCATCCATTTTTAGATGGAAACGGAAGGATGGGAAGGCTTTGACAAACTTTGATTCTGATGTCTGAATATCCAGTTTTTGAATTTTTACCCTTTGAAACTTTAATCATCAAAACCCAAAATGAATATTATAAATCTTTAGCTTTAAGTGACAAGTCTGGAAAGTCAACTTTCTTTATCGAATATATGCTTGAAGTTATTGAAAAGTCATTGGAAAATTTACTCAATTACAATAACAGAGTTTTAAAAGATATCGATCGTTTAAAATATTTTTTAAAGCTTGGCATAAAAGAGTTTAACCGAAAAGATTACATGAACATATTTAAAGATTTATCATCAGCTACAGCAAGCAGAGATTTAAAAAAAGGAATGGAAATGAATAGGCTTGAAAGTGTTGGTAATCTCAACAAAACGAAATATATAGTTAAATAATTACTGTTATTAAGAGCAAATTTCTTTAGGGAGTGAATTCCCTGAAAAACGACGAGAAAGCCGAGCGGTCATTGTAGGCAATTTTCCAAAACTGTTAAATAGTAACCATGAGAAATAATTTACGCCTTAAAGGTTTGATATCATTCAGCTTTGTGATTTTTTACTACCATTCTTTCAGACTAGTTCGGACAAAGTTCTGAAAAATTCTCCAAGATATAAAGGTGAATTTACTGGCTATGTTCAAGATTCCCTAAATTTTAAAAGAAGTTGTAACAGATTTATACGGAAATTTTACTGTAGTGATAAAAAAATGATTCTAATACTACTTTAGTAGTTTTTAAAGAAAAAGATGATAATTATATTGTATTTGAATTGGCTACTTTTTTCGATAGAAACAAGTGAATTAACATCCGAAATACCATTTCAAGAAAATCAAATAAATGAATTTCACTTTGATTATTTAATTAATATGTAATAAAAATATATTAAAATCTAAAAAAAACATATTGCTACTAGTTATAACCGGTTTGAAGAAATTGAGGTTAATAACTTTAATTAAAGTTTATTTTGTAGTAGTAAAAAATTATTATTTACATTAAAAGGAAAGTCAATAATAAATTCTAAATTTTATAATAAGCTGCATATTATAAAATCACAAAACACAACCCCTTACTCTTGTAACAAAACCTCCAAAATACTAATGGCGGCTTCACTTATTTTAGTACCAGGACCAAAAACCGCTACAGCACCCGCATCAAACAGAAATTGGTAATCCTGCGCAGGAATTACGCCGCCTACGATAACCATAATATCTTCGCGACCATAATTTTTTAATTCCTCAATCACCTGTGGAACCAGCGTTTTATGTCCCGCAGCAAGTGAAGAAACACCAAGAATATGCACATCGTTTTCAATAGCTTGTTTGGCAGCTTCTTTTGGCGTTTGAAACAACGGACCAATATCTACATCAAAACCTACATCGGCATAACCCGTCGCGACTACTTTAGCACCACGATCATGACCGTCTTGACCCATTTTTGCAATCATAATTCTAGGACGACGACCTTCTTTTTTGGCGAAGACATCGGCCAACGCTTTTGCTTTTTCAAAACGCTCATCGTTTTTTATTTCTTTACTATACACGCCGCTAAAACTTCTAATTTGTGCTTTATACCTTCCGAAAACAACTTCTAAAGCAGCACTAATTTCGCCCAATGTAGCTCTGTTGCGTGCTGCTGCTACCGCCAAAGATAATAAGTTATCATTTTGTTTTTGTGCACAATCCGTTAATTTAGCCAAACATTCGGCTACTTTATCATTATCACGTGTGGCTTTTAGGTGTTGCAAACGCGCTATTTGTTGTTTGCGCACCATGTCATTATCGACATCCAAAATCTGTAACGGATCTTCTTTTTCCAATCGGTATTTGTTGACTCCCACAATAATATCTTGATTACTATCAATACGTGCTTGTTTTCGTGCCGCCGCTTCTTCAATACGCAATTTCGGAATTCCCGCTTCTATGGCTTTGGTCATGCCGCCTAATGCTTCAACTTCTTCAATAAGTGTCCAGGCGTTTTGTGCAATTTCGTTGGTCAAACTTTCTACATAATAACTTCCTGCCCAAGGATCGACGGTTTTACAAATTTTGGTTTCTTCTTGTAAAAATATTTGGGTGTTTCTGGCAATTCGAGCAGAAAAATCAGTGGGTAATGCAATGGCTTCGTCTAATGCATTGGTATGTAAAGATTGTGTTCCTCCAAATGCGGCTGCAAGTGCTTCAATTGTTGTTCGAGCCACATTATTAAAAGGATCTTGCTCGGTTAAACTCCAACCAGACGTTTGACAATGCGTTCGCAAAGCCAATGATTTTTCGTCTTTTGGACTAAACTGTTTAAGCAATTTTGCCCACAACATCCGTCCGGCACGCATCTTGGCAATTTCCATAAAATGATTCATGCCAATTGCCCAAAAAAAGGATAGGCGAGGAGCAAAGTCATCAATTTTCATTCCTGTTGATAATCCTGTTCGAATATACTCTAAACCGTCGGCTAATGTGTACGCCAACTCAATATCGGCGGTGGCTCCAGCTTCCTGCATGTGATAACCCGAAATAGAAATCGAATTGAATTTTGGCATTTTATTGCTTGTATATTCAAATATATCTGCAATAATTTTCATCGAAGGCGTAGGCGGATAAATATAGGTGTTGCGCACCATAAATTCCTTCAAAATATCATTTTGTATCGTTCCCGAAAGTTGTTCAAGAGCAATGCCTTGTTCTTCTGCAGCAACTATGTAGAATGCCATAATAGGCAAAACGGCACCGTTCATGGTCATAGAAACCGACATTTCATCCAAAGGAATTTGGTCAAAAAGTATTTTCATATCCTCCACCGAATCGATGGCAACTCCAGCTTTTCCAACGTCACCAAAAACGCGCTCGTGATCCGAATCATAACCTCTATGAGTGGCTAAATCAAAAGCAACGGACAATCCTTTTTGTCCAGCAGCGAGATTTCTTTTGTAAAAAGCATTACTATCTTCAGCAGTTGAAAACCCAGCATATTGACGTATAGTCCAAGGACGACGCACGTACATAGTTGTATAAGGACCACGAAGGTTAGGCGCAAAACCTGCGGCAAAATCAAGATGTTCTAATCCTGCAATATCTTCATCAGAATAAATAGATTTTAGCTGAATACCTTCGGCAGTCAGAAAGTGGTCGGACGTAGCTTCTGCGTTGGTAATATCAACCGATTTTTGATTTTCGACTTTCAATTCAATTTGTAGGTGTTGGATGTTTTTTCTCATGGTTATACTTCTTGAGATAAACGTTCTTGTTCTAATTTCTCTGCCAATCTTTTTTCGATAATCGGTGTAATCAGCGTTTTTCTTGGATTTTGTTTTACAAATGGAAATAATTCCAAATCGTGTTTCATGCGGTCATTTTTGTTATGATATTTATTGGTTCCTAATAAAATTTCTTTTCCACTATCAAACAATTCCTGTTCTTTGGCTGCGCTTTCGCCAATTTTTTTCTGAATCTTTCCTTCAATTAATTGCGTTATAAAGCCACTATTGGCTTCAATATCTTTGAAAAGCAGCAATGATTTTTCGGCTAATTGTTCGGTCAAAGATTCTATATAATAGGAACCATCAGCAGGATTACTGACTTTGTCAAAATAACTTTCATGTTTTAAAATCAATAATTGATTTCTAGAAATCCTATCGCCAAATTCATTGTCCTTATGGTATAAAGCATCATAAGGTAGGTTTGTAATGCTATCAGCTCCACCTAAAACCGCCGAAATACATTCAGTCGTGGTGCGCAACATATTAACGTTATAATCGTAAAGTGTTTTGTTGCGTTTTGTAGGGGTAACGACGATATGGCAATCAAAAGTGTGATTATATGCTTTAGCTAAAGTATTAAATAATAATCGCATGGCACGAATTTTTGCAATTTCAAAAAAGTAATTCGTCCCCACAGCTATTTCTATAGTAATAGGATGATTGATTTTTGGAATTCGATTAAAATATTCATTAACATGCGCTAAAGTATAGGCAAGTTGCTGCACCATATTGGCACCTGCATTTTGATAAGTTCCAGCATTTATAGTAAGAAACGGTAAGCTTGTATTTTCAGCAATGTTATTTAGCTCTTCAAAATCTTTGTTTAGGTTTCCAAACCAGTTTCCGTCTTTGACTAATTGCCCAATTGAATCAATTTGAATGATACAATCGATATTGTTTTTTAAAGCATAAGCATTACTATTTTTTACAAAATCGATAGAAAGAAAAGGCAAATAAAAAAAATAACGTGTATTTTTTACAGGAAGATTTTGCATTAAGTCGGTTATGGCAACATTCTCATTTTGAATCGTAAAACGAATGCTTTCTGCACCGCGCTTTAGGGATTCTAAAGCTCTTTTATTGGACAAAGCAACATCGTGAACGTAGATGTTCTGTAGGATTTCAAAAGGCGTGGTGTTTTCCTTTGTGGCAAACTTTACATCCAAATCATCGTTGTGATAAAATGGTTTTACCTTAATGCCTTCTGGGCTTTCCCAAACCAAAGTGTCATTATAATTGGCACCTTTTAGTTCGTATTGAATTTGTTGTTTCCATTGTTTAGAAGAAACAGGATCGAAACCATCAAATAAATGTTCTGCCATAAGGTAATTTTATAAAGATTTTGATTTCGATTGCTCTTCCTTTAAGGAATCGCCTTCAAATTCAATAATGTAAATATCTTCACTATCTCGTTTCATATAATATTTTTCACGAGCATATTTCTCTATTTGATCAGGATTTTTAAGGATTTTAATGTTTTCTTCATCTTTATTAATTTCGTCCTGATAATATTTTTTATTGTCCTCGAGTTCGTTTAGTTGCTTATTGATAATTCGATGTTCTATGTATGAAGTATTGTCTAAAAACAGCATCCAAACCGAAAAAAAAACCAACACAATAACATATCTATTTCCAAGAATTTTAAGAATAGGATACTTATCGGTTAGATTTTTAAAGGTGCTCATTGTTATGTAATTCTTTGATTGATTACAGCTCTTACCACATCTATGGCAACGGTGTTGTATTTGTCATTCGGAATTATGATATCTGCGTACGCTTTTGTAGGTTCAATAAATTGCTGATGCATAGGCTTTAAAGTCGTTTGGTATCGGTTTAGTACTTCTTCCATATCGCGACCGCGTTCGGCAATATCTCTTTTTAAACGTCGAATTAATCTTTCATCAGAATCGGCATGAACAAATATTTTAACATCAAACATTTCACGTAATTCTGGGTTAGCCAAAATCAAAATACCTTCTACAATCATAACTTTTCTGGGATGTGTAATGATGCTATCATCTGTGCGATTGTGTGTTACAAAAGAATAAACGGGCTGTTCAATTATTTCTCCTTTTTTTAGTTTGGCAAGATGTTGTACTAATAATTCGAAATCAATAGCACGTGGATGATCAAAATTGATGAGTCCTCTTTCCTCAAAACTCAAATTATTGTTTTCTCTGTAATAAGAATCTTGAGAAATTACTCCTACTTCGGTTTCCGGTAATTCATTTATAATTTGTTGAACAACAGTTGTCTTTCCGCTTCCTGTACCGCCAGCAATTCCAATAATTAGCATATGTAGTTGTATTGTTTTTGTTTCAACAAAAATAGAAATTATATCGGATGCACATTTTGTTTTTGGATAAATATTAAAAAACAAAAATCCTTCCCGTTTAACAGAAAGGATTTTATTGAGTCGGGGTGGCAGGATTCGAACCTGCGGCCTCCTGCTCCCAAAGCAGGCGCGATAACCGGGCTACGCTACACCCCGAAGCTGGTGCAAATATAAAACTAATAATTAGTTCTCAAAATGTTTTATGGCATTAATAATTCTTTACGTCAAAATAGTTTTTTATAGGTTACTTTGCAACTAAATTTTTATTAAAAACTTACCTTTGCGCAAAATAAAATTACAAATTATGTCGGATACAATTGAAAAAGTAAAGTGCTTAATTATAGGTTCTGGACCCGCTGGTTACACTGCAGCAATTTATGCAGCTAGAGCTAATATGTTCCCAGTATTATATCAAGGAACCCAACCAGGTGGTCAATTAACTACGACTAATGAAGTCGAAAACTGGCCAGGAAATCCTGAAGGAATCACTGGTCCAGAGATGATGATTAATATTCAAGAACAAGCAAAACGTTTTGGTACCGATGTTCGTGATGGATGGGCTACCAAAGTAGATTTTACTGATAGTATCCACAAAGTATGGATTAATGATACGAAAGAAATTCATGCGGAAACAGTTATAATTTCAACGGGTGCTTCAGCAAAATATTTAGGAATACCATCAGAACAGCATTATTTGCAAACTGGTGGCGGTGTTTCGGCATGTGCCGTTTGTGATGGTTTCTTTTACAGAGGTCAAGAGGTGGTTATAGTTGGCGCCGGAGATTCAGCGTGTGAAGAAGCACATTATTTATCAAAATTGTGTAAAAAAGTAACCATGTTGGTTAGAAGTGAAAAGTTTAGAGCTTCGAAAATAATGGAAGAACGTGTTCGCAAAACAGAAAATATTACAATTTTGATGCATCATGATACTGTTGAGGTTTTGGGTGATGGGCAAGTGGTAACTTCTGTAAAAGCCAAAAACAAAACTACTGATGCTATTTTTGATATTCCGACGACCGGTTTCTTTGTAGCCATTGGACACAAGCCCAACACCGATATTTTTGCAGACTTTTTGAACCTTGACGAAACCGGTTATATTATCAATGAAGCGGGAACTTCAAAAACAAATGTTGCGGGAGTATTTGTAGCGGGAGACGCCGCAGACCATGTTTATCGTCAAGCGATAACTGCTGCAGGAACAGGTTGTATGGCAGCATTGGACGCTGAAAGATATTTAGCGGCGATGGAGTAATTAATTTTTAAAAGACTTTTTCTTCAACGTAGCATTTTCGGTGAAATGCTTTAAATCAATTTTTGGTTCGCCAAACAACTCTATTTCGCTGTTGCCCGAAGCATTGATTGTAACAAAATTACTAATGTTTATTCTTGTTTTTGAATATCCAGAAGTTTCTAAAAATGCATTTTTGGCAGTTAATTTTTTTCCAGTAAAATCAGTGTTATTATCTAATCGAAGTTTTAATTCCAATACATCACCTTCTATATCGGCAGATGATTTTTGATACATATCAAATCGCATTTCGCTGCTTGTAATAAGTGCTTTCACATAAGCGCTTTTGCTGACGTCAATAGCCGTCCTATCGGATTTTAAATTCAATTCAACTTTAGATTTATCGTTTGCCATTAAGGTAAAATTTTTGGTTTTGGCATTCAAAAATAATTTTGCATAATCATAACTTTTAAAAGTAATATTGTCTAAAGTAACTTCTGTAAGCGACGTAACATTAGTTTCATTTTTAGCATTCACCAAATTAAATTTATCAGTATAAGTAACACGAATGCTTAATTTTTTGAAGCTAGAAATGTCTTTAGCGGTTGAAATTCTTAAGTTTTTACCAATAATCTTAAAGTCAACAAATTCAATTAAATTATCATCAGCTTCAATTTCTAAACCGCATTCATTTCCTTTAACCAAAAAAACTTCCAAGTTGTCTTCGACTTCTAAACTCTCGAAGTTTTCGGTTTTTTTCTGCTCTAGTTTAACTATCCTTGAACCTTTTATTTTTTCTTTTTTTTGAGCAAAAGAAACAACTGCAAGGCAAAGGAAGCTTACTAAAATAATTTTTTTCATGAGTGTTGGTACCATTAGTTTTGTCAAAAATAGAAAAAAAAACATCCCAATTTTCATTGCGATGTTTTATTAACTTAATCTTTGGAAACGCTTCCACCCGAACTTTCCTCTTTGATTACTGTTTTGGGTAAACCACTGTAATCGATGGAGCCGCCACTTGAGGCCTTTGCATTTAAGCTAATTCCAGGATGTACATTGATAGTTCCGCCACTTGAAGCCTTTGCTGTAATCTCATTAACTAATAAATCTTTGGCTTCTATAGAGCTACCACTAGAGGAAGCTGCATTTAATTTTAGCGCTTTTCCTTTTAAGTTTAAGGTACTGCCACTGCTCGATTCGGATTTGATAGTATCATATTCTACATTGAGTTCGGTTTCGCTTCCACTACTAGTTTTTATCAATAAATCAGTTCCACCAAAGCTGTTTTTAGTAGAAACAGATGAACCGCTTGTGGATTCAACTGAAGTTAAAGTAGGCAATTTTATATGAATAGTTTTTGCTTTTGCCTGATTAATATTTTCGTCGGCGGTTATGATAAGCAAACCGTTTTCTACTTTTGTCGTAATGTGTCCTTGCAAGTTTTCATCGGCTTCCACTTCTATAAAGTAACTTTCAGATTTTTCTAAAGTTACTATCAGTCCGCGGCTGACCTCAATTTTCGAAAAATTGTTTTCCACTTTTCGGATTTGTCGGGTTACATTTTCATTGCCGTCTATGCCATCATCCCAATTAATATTTGCATGACAGGAACTAAATAATAGCGCAGCAATAGACACAGCGATAATTTTGGTACAAAATACAATGAACTTTACCATGATTAATTAGTTTTGATTATTATTCCGTTTTTATCTACTGAAAGTTTTCCTTGTTTTTCCTTTTTTGCTGGCTTTGCAGTTTCATTTACGATTACACTTTGACCGTTAACTTTTACAGTAGTTGTTACAACATTATCAGTTTCTCTGGTATTACTTTGAATAGTTATGTCATCAGCATTCTCAACATCGTTATGTTCATTTTCATCTGCGGGACAGTTTAGACATTTTACCTTATTGTTGTCAACTTTATAAATGTAATAATCAGAACTAAAATGCAAATTAAAATAGTCGTTGTCTGATTCATCAAATGCTTCGACACTTTTATCCACTTTGAATCGTATTCCTTTTGGTAAATATAAATACAATTCGATGTGCTGATCTCTGTATTTACTGGCGATTTCGGTTAGTAAATAATTGTCTAGCAGTAAACGATTACCAACAATTTTATACCCATATCTTATTTTTTCTGCTCTTGCATTAGCTTCATTATAAGATTTTCCTTTTGCTAATTTTTCTATTTGTAAATATGCTTGTGGTTTATCGGTAGCTTTTATTTCAAACCGAATGTTGTTGGAATAAATGACTTCATGCTTTGCAGAATCTTGAGTAAAGATAAAATCTTCATGCTCGTTACTGTTTTTTGAAAAGAAATCATTGGTTACAAATTTAATTTGCAAAGTATCCACAGGGTTGATGTTTATAGTTTCGTTTTTAACCGATTTTCCGTCAAAAGCCAGTTGAGTAGCTTCGTTTATTCCTAACGAAATAAGGATTCCTAAAGCGATAATCCAAAGAGCCAACAAACTATATTTAGCTACATTCCCAATTGATTTTAAATTGACTACTAACAATTTTAATCCTAAAATTAATAAGAAGAAAAATGGAATTCCAAATACCAATAAGAACAAGATACCTTGAATCCAAAGTGGTGTTTCAAGACCAATTGGTGTATTTATATGGTTCAAAATTGTTATAGATGGTAACGATGAGGAGAACATCATAATAATAGATGCTATAAAAATTCCTAATAATGCAAAAGAGGAAAATAGCACTATGAACGCTCCTAATACTTTGGCAAACGCCCGAAATATTTTTGTGAATACTTCCCCAATGCCATCTGCCATTTTTTCTGCACCAGTTTTGACTTGGTTACCCATTTTATCGTAATCGGCGTTTTTGAATTTGTTGGTTACACTGTCAAATTCTTCTCTAACTTTCTTTTCGATATTAGAAATAGTTACTGGTTCCCCCGTCATTTCTAGTTTTTCAGAAGTAGTGATAGCTTTTGGAATGGCGATCCAAAGAACGAAATAAGCAACAATTCCTGCTCCGAATCCTGCGAAAACAAAGATTAGGAATGCTATTTTAATCCATACTGCTTCGATTCCTAAATAGTAACCTAAACCTGAACAAACACCCGCAATAGTTCCCTTGTCTTTGTCGCGATACAATTTTTTGGTTCTTGTATATTGGTAATAAGGTTCTTGTTGTTTTTTGGTTGCGTCATCATCAATGCGGTAATCTTCGGGCTGACCCATAATTAAAATTACTTCATCAACATCTTTATTGTTAATTACATGTTTGTCGCTTTTTTGTCTTTCGGTAAGCAATTCCGCCACGCGCATCTCTATGTCTTTCATAATTTCATCTTGACCAGAGGAGTTTGAAAGGGAACGTGTTATTGCTTCAAAATATTTTGTTAATTTTTGGTATGCATCTTCATCTATGTGAAAAACCAAACCACCTATATTGCTATTTACTGTTTTGTTCATGATATTATTTTTTAGTTGTGATAATGTTCACAGCATCTGACAGTTCTGTCCAAGTACTGTTTAATTCAGTTAAAAATGTTTTTCCTATTTCGGTCAATCCATAATATTTTCGTGGTGGCCCAGAGGTTGATTCTTCCCAACGGTAGTTGAGTAAACCGTCATTTTTTAGTCTTGTCAGTAGTGGATAAACTGTTCCCTCTACCACAAGCAATTTTGCGTTTTTTAAAGTGTCTAATATTTCAGAGGTGTATGCTTCTTTGTCTCTCAAGACACATAAGATACAAAATTCTAAAACACCTTTACGCATTTGAGCTTTTGTGTTTTCAATATTCATAATACATGATTTTACTTTTTTTTGTGATTAACTAATTCGTTTTTTTGATTGATGATTTTTTATATATTTTACTATGCATTTTGGTTGATTAAAGTTTTTATAAATATTACTATGGATACCCTATTGATTTCTTATGCAAAGATACAATTTAAAAATAGTATTATGCAATACAAAGTACTAAAAATTAACATTGATTTAACATTTATCAAAAACGGATTTTAAATTTCTTTTTTAGTACTTTTGAAATATAATCATCCATTTATGAAATATACTTCATCAAAATTGAATACTTTTTTATTTTTAAAATTACCATCTGCATTTTGGTGCGGCGTACGGGTAAGTTCTATTTCTAGTAATCAATGTGAAGTAACAGTGAAGCATCGTTGGTTTAACCAAAACCCATTTAATTCTATGTATTTTGCAATACAAGCCATGGCAGCCGAATTAACAACAGGGGCTTTGGTTATGTTGCAAATAAAGAATAGTCAAAAAAAAATCTCAATGCTTGTTGCAAATATGAATGGAAATTTCTCTAAAAAAGCGACAGGAAAAATTACATTTACTTGTAGCGATGGTTCTTTAATAACGGAAGCAATTCAAAAAGCTATTGCCACCGGCGAAGGACAAACCATTTGGATGAAATCAATTGGCGTAAACGAAAAAGGAGAACAGGTTTCTGAAATGAATTTTGAATGGAGTATTAAATTGAAACAGTAAACAAAAGTTAAACCTAGTTTAATTAGGTTTAATTTAGGAGATGCTGTTTATAACTTTGGAAAAATAATATATAATGAAAATTTTAATAACTGGCGCAACAGGATTAATTGGTACCGAATTAGTAAAATCTCTTTTGGCAAAGAACCATACTCTAAATTATTTAACAACTGATAAAGCAAAAATTGAGAGTAAATCTAACTATCATGGCTTTTATTGGAATCCACAAGAAGGAAAAATAGATGAAAATTGTTTGTATGAAGTTGATGCTATTATTCATTTGGCTGGCGCTAATATCGCAAAACGTTGGACAAACAAATACAAACAGGAGATTATAGAAAGTAGAACTCTTTCTAGCGAATTACTCTATAATTTAATCAAAAAAAATCATGGTTCAGTAAAACAACTTATTGCTGCTTCCGGTACCGCTGTATATCCTGAAAGTTTTACTCAAGTTTATGATGAAACAACCACTGCAAGTGAAGATAGTTTTCTCTCAAATGTAGTCAAAAAATGGGAGGAAAGTGTTAACCGATTTGAAGTCTTAAATATAAAAGTCTGCAAAATACGTACGGGAATTGTACTTTCAACTATAGGTGGCGCTTTGCCTGTAATGGTAAAACCAATTCAAATGGGTTTTGGTGCGCCAATGGGTAACGGAAAACAAATACAATCTTGGATACACATAAAAGACTTGGTTTCATTATATTGTTACGTGGTAGAAAATAAATTAGAAGGTTTGTATAATGCGGTTTCGCCAAATCCCGTGACCAATGAGGAATTAACCAAAGTAATTGCCAAGACAATTCATAAATCTATTTGGCTTCCTAACATACCAAAATTTGTAATGAAGCTTATTTTAGGAGAAATGTCATACTTGCTTTTTTCGAGTAAAAATATAAGCTCAAAAAAAATTATGGATAAAGGTTTCCAATTTCAATTTTCCAAAATTGATGAAGCAATTAACGATTTATACTAATAAAAAAAGTGCTGTTGTTTAACAGCACTTTTTTTTACTATAAAGATTGTGAATTAATAATTATTACAGCTTTGAACAAACCCAAATGATTTTTTCAAGTTATCAAACAAATTTAATTAAAACGAAAACGTAATAGTCTTAAAATTTTATTAAAGTTTGGTTAAGATAATTTTCAGTTTCTTGCATATTATTTTCATTTTTGCAAACAAAAAATGTGACAATTTGACAATTTAAAAGATTTGGCAGTACTTTTGCAATCAAATTTCAAGCAAATGAAAATTAAAAATATATTTAAAAATAAAACAGAAATGAATACTGAAAACACAGATAAGCAACCCATTGAAAACGAGTCAGAAAACGTGATTAATGGAGTTGAAACTGCAGAAGAGTTAAGCATTGAAGAACAATTACAAGAAGATTTAGCTAAAGAAAAAGATAAGTTCTTGAGACTTTTTGCCGAATTTGAAAATTATAAAAAAAGAAATGCAAAAGAGCGAATGGATTTATTCAAAACAGCTAATCAAGAAGTTTTACAAGTTTTATTGCCAGTTTTAGATGATTTTGATAGAGCCCTTATTCAAATTTCGAAAATAGAAGATGAAGTTTTATTGAAAGGTGTGGCATTAATTCATGAAAAATTGAAAAATGTACTTGCTTCAAAAGGTTTGGAAGAACTTGAAACTCGGATAGGTGATGTTTTTAATGCGGATTTTGCCGAAGCAATCACTCAAATTCCAGCACCTAGTGAAGATTTGAAAGGCAAAATTGTTGATGTTCTAGAAAAAGGATATAAATTGGGCGACAAAATAATTCGCTTTCCAAAGGTTGTCATCGGAAATTAACTCAAATTTCTTCCTTACCATTAACAACTGACCAAATAAAATTCAATAGTAATTTATGAAAAAAGATTTTTACGAAATTTTAGGGATTTCCAAAAATGCCTCCCCCGAGGAAATAAAAAAAGCATACCGAAAAAAGGCTATCGAATTTCACCCGGATAAAAATCCAGGAAACAAACAAGCCGAAGAAAATTTTAAAACTGCAGCCGAAGCTTATGAGGTTTTAAGTGATGCCGATAAAAAAGCAAAATATGATCAGTTTGGTCATGCTGCTTTTGAAGCTGGTGGCGGATATGGTGGTGGACATCATATGAACATGGATGATATATTTAGTCAATTTGGTGATATTTTTGGTGGCGGTGGATTTGGAGGATTTGGCGGTAATTCTAGCGGACAACGTCGTGTAAAAGGAAGTAATCTTCGTATAAAAGTAAAACTTACGTTGGAAGAAATTGCCAACGGCGTGGAAAAAAAAGTAAAAGTAAAACGTAAAATACAAGCATCAGGTGTTAGTTACAAAACCTGTTCTACTTGTAATGGTCAAGGTCAAGTTTTGCGGGTTACAAATACTATTTTGGGTCGAATGCAGTCTGCTACAACCTGCAATGTTTGTGGAGGAACTGGACAAACTATAGAAAGTAAACCTAACAATGCCGATGCACAAGGAATGATTTTGGAAGACGAAACCGTTTCTATCAAACTTCCAGCGGGAGTTGTTGACGGTATGCAATTAAAAGTTTCAGGAAAAGGAAACGATGCTCCAGGAAACGGAATTGCAGGCGATTTAATTGTTGCTGTAGAAGAACTGGAACACGAATTTTTAAAACGTGAAGGCGAAAATCTTCATTATGACTTGTACATTAGTTTTCCCGAAGCTGCCTTGGGCGTTTCAAAAGATATCGAAGCTGTAAATGGTAAAGTAAGGATTAAATTAGAAGAAGGCATACAATCAGGTAAAATTTTAAGATTAAAAGGAAAGGGAATTCCAAGTTTAAATAGCTACGGAAGCGGCGATTTATTGGTACATGTAAATGTTTGGACTCCAAAGAAATTAAGTAAAGAACAACAACAGTTTTTTGAAAAATCGTTAATCGATGATAACTTTATTCCTCAACCTCAAAAAGAAGATAAATCTTTTTTTGAAAAAGTAAAGGATATGTTTTCATAGTTAAAAAAATATATTTACATTTGGTTATTACTTGGAAACAAGTAATTTCTTTTTCATAGCAATTTTTCCCATCCCGGCTTAAAAACTTGGGTGGGTTTTTTTGTTTTCATTAACATTATTTTTTGAGTATTTCGTTACTTTTACCAAAATTAAAATAAAGCATGAACAATATACTTGAAGTAAACAAGGTCGTTAAGCAGTATGGCGATTATACAGCCCTCAACGAAGTTTCTTTAACTGTTCCTCAAGGAAGTATTTATGGACTTCTCGGTCCCAATGGTGCTGGAAAAACTTCACTGATACGAATTATCAACCAAATTACTATGCCCGATGGTGGAGAAATCCTCTTGGGTGGTGAAAAACTAAAACCCGAAGACGTTAGTGTTATAGGTTACATGCCCGAAGAAAGAGGCTTGTACAAAACCATGAAAGTAGGCGAGCAATGCCTGTATTTGGCTCAACTCAAAGGTTTATCAAAAAATGATGCCAAGAAACAATTAGATTATTGGTTTGAACGATTAGAAATTCAAGGTTGGTGGAATAAAAAAATTCAAGAACTATCTAAAGGAATGGCGCAAAAAATTCAGTTTGTGGTTACCGTTTTGCACAAACCTAAATTGCTTATTTTGGATGAACCTTTCTCTGGTTTTGATCCTGTGAATGCCAATTTGATTAAAGACGAAATTCTGGAATTGAATAAGCAAGGAACTTCGGTAATTTTTTCGACACACCGAATGGAAAGTGTTGAGGAAATGTGCGATTATATTGCTCTGATTCACAAGTCAAATAAGCTTATTGAAGGTAAATTGACCGATGTTAAAAAACAGTTTAGAACCAATAATTATGAAATAGGAATTTTGAGCGATAACATCGAAGGTTTGATGTATGATTTGTCACAAAAGTTTACTTTATCTCAAACGGATTTCAAATCCCTGAATGACGAATTAAAATTAGAAATCAATCTTGGTTCCGCTACTCCAAATGAATTATTGAATATTTTAGTGCAAAGAGGTCAAGTTACCCATTTTGTCGAAAAAATCCCGAGTATGAATGATATTTTTATCCAAACTGTAAGCGAGAAGTAATGAGCAAAGTAGTACTTATCATTAAAAGAGAATTTATTGCCAAAGTGCGCAATAAATCGTTCATTGTAATGACTTTTTTAAGTCCGTTATTGTTTGTGGGAATCGCGGTTTTTGTTGGCTATTTGAGTACAATGAAAGCTGAATTAAAAACAATTGCTATTCATGACGAAACAGGAAGATATGTCAACCAATTTAAAAGCGACAACGAATACAAGTACGTCGATTTATCTCAAGTTGATTTAAACATATTGAAAGATAGTATTGTAAAAAAAAGCTATGAAGGGCTGTTAATCATCCCAAAAGCGGACGATAATACCAAACTCGAAAAAGGAATTCAATTTGTTTCTAACGACAGTCCAAGTGTTTCTTTTATTAATGATTTGCAAGATGTAATCGCCAAAAAAATAACCAGCGAAAATCTTCAAAGTGCTGGTTTAGATACTTTAAAAATAAATAATGCTAAAGCTGACGTTATCATTAATTTAGAAAAAGCTTCGGGAGAAGCTGCTCTAAAAGGTTTAAACGAAATTAAGATTATCATCGGTGGCGCGTTTGGTTATCTGATTATGATGTTTATTATTTTGTATGGTAATATGGTGATGCGAAGTGTAATAGAAGAAAAAACATCCCGTATTATTGAAGTGATTATTTCATCGGTTAAACCATTTCAACTGATGATGGGAAAAATTATTGGTACCTCTTTAGCAGGAATTTTGCAGTTTCTAATTTGGGCACTTCTAGGATTGACCGCAATGTTTGTAGTTTCGAGCATTTTTGGTGTTCATGTGGGAGCAACCGCCGGTGTTCAAGATCAAGTCATGCAGTCAGCACAACACGATATGTCGGGAACGATTTCTTCTTACATAAAAGAATTATGGAATTTACCCATTGCAACTATTCTAATTTCATTTATCATTTATTTCATTGGAGGCTACTTTTTATACAGTTCGTTTTACGCCTCTATTGGTGCCGCTGTTGATAATGAAACCGACTCACAGCAATTTCTTTTGCCCATCATTATGCCTTTAATATTAGGCGTTTATATAGGTTTTTTTACCGTAATGCATGATCCCCACGGAACCATAGCTACAGTGTTTTCAATGATTCCGTTAACTTCACCCATTGTAATGATGATGCGAATCCCGTTTGGAGTTCCAATGTGGCAAATTATAGTTTCGATGGCGTTACTTTTTTCAACTTTCCTAGGGGTGGTATGGTTTGCAGCCAAAATTTATCGTGTTGGAATTTTGATGTATGGTAAAAAACCAACTTGGAAAGAACTCATTAAATGGATGAGATACTAAAAAAACAAAATCTTTATAAAATCTTTATACTTTCTACAACTTACCTTATATTCTACTTATAACTAATGCTGTAAATTTGTTGCATAATTTATTACAAAATTATGACCATATTAAAAACCCAGAGCAATTCATATGTCATCAGTATACTTTCAGTAGTTACCATTTCTTTACTGGGATTGCTAGTTCGAGATGTCATCGATTATAAAATTTTTGGTTATTTACTCCTTTTTTTGGTTTCTATTTTAGCCATTTTTTTAGATATAAAACCTGTTTTGTTATCAGCAGTTTTAAGTGCTTTGGCTTTAGATTTTCTGTTTATAAAACCGTACTACACACTTCATATCGATAACGCTCAAGACGCTTTATTACTGCTTTTATTTTTTATCATTACATTAATCAATGCTGTTTTGACTTTTAAAATCAAACGGATGCAAAAAGCCATTCATATTAAAGAAGCTCGAGCCAATACCATGAAGTTGTACAACACTTTATTGGATTCTCTTTCGCACGAACTGCGAACACCTATTGCCGCTATTATAGGTTCTATTGATACTTTACAACAAAACAATGTTACTTTATCTGCTGAAATCAAAACCAATTTATTCAACGAAATCGCAAATGCTTCCATGAAATTAAATTATCAAGTAGAAAATCTTCTTAACATGTCACGTTTAGAATCGGGATATATTCAACCCAAAATAGATTGGTGCGATGTAAAAGAGTTGATTTACAATGTTTGCAATAGATTGACCGATGAATTAAAACAACATAAACTAGAAATTGAAACTGAAGATAATTTGCCGCTTTTTAAATTAGATTATGGTTTGATGGAACAAATTCTTTATAACTTGATTTACAATGCCACACAATACACACCAAAAGGAGCTAAAATAAGAATTGAAGCCAAATATGAAGTAGATGCAGATTATGAAGTGCACATAGACTTAATAAAAAAATGCGTTATAACCATTTCCGACGATGGTTATGGTTTTCCAAAAGATGAAATAAACAAGGCTTTTGATAAATTTTATCGCTTACAGAATTCAAAAACCGGCGGCACAGGTTTGGGATTGTCTATTGTAAAAGGTTTTGTAGAAGCACAACATGGAACTATTAAATTAACCAATTCCGATGATGGTGGAGCTGTTTTTGAAATGACTTTTGCCGTTGATTGTTTAGCTACTAATACAGTTCAAAATGAATAATTGCGCTACAATATTAGTTATTGATGACGAAAGCCAAATCAGAAAACTTTTAGAAATTACATTGGAAGCTAATGGTTACAAACTGCTTTTTGCAATCAATGCTAAAGAAGGAATCACGATGGCAGCCAGTCATCAACCCGATTTAATCTTACTAGATTTAGGTTTACCCGATGAAAACGGACAAGTGGTTTTAAAACAATTGCGAGATTGGTTCCAAAATCCAATTATTATTTTATCTGTAAAAAGCACTGAAGAAGAAATTGTAAAAGCGTTAGATAGTGGTGCCAATGATTATTTGACCAAACCCTTTAGAACTCTTGAATTGCTTGCACGAATAAGAACTGCTTTGCGTGGTAATTTCAATCAAAGTCTAGAATCAGTCCTAGTTTTTGGTAACATCACTGTAGATTTTGCTTCCCGAATTATCAAAGTTAAAGATGAAATAGTAAAATTGACGGCAACCGAATATAATTTGTTTGCATTATTGTTAAAAAACGACGGAAGAGTTTTGACACATCAATACCTTTTAAAAGAAATTTGGGGCAATAGTTTTGCAGAACAAACGCAATACTTGCGAGTTTTTGTAGCGCAGCTTCGTAAAAAAATTGAAGAAGACCCTAATCGTCCACAATATATCATTACAGAATCAGGAGTAGGATATAGATTTAACACCAGCGAATAATCAAATAATTTTATTAATATGAATCAATCTACTAAACATAAAATTACTGCGGTAACTTTATTAGTGGCTCTAGGAATTATCTATGGTGATATTGGTACGAGCCCATTATATGTGATGAAGGCTATAGTCGGAGAAAAACCCATCAATGAACTCCTTGTTTATGGTGCGGTCTCTTGTGTGTTTTGGACACTAACTTTTCAAACCACTTTAAAATATATTATTCTAACGCTTTCTGCCGATAACCATGGAGAAGGTGGTGTGTTTTCGCTTTATGCTTTAGTAAAAAGATTTGGGAAAGGCAAATTAGTAATTCCTACAATTCTTGGAGCCACCACACTTTTGGCAGATGGTATTATTACACCGCCAATTTCGGTAGCATCGGCTGTTGAAGGATTAAGTGATATTATTCCTGATATTCCAACAATTCCTATAGTTGTAGTAATTATTTCCTTGCTTTTTATCTTTCAACGATTTGGCACTCATAAAGTGGGGTCTATTTTTGGTCCTGCTATGTTTGTTTGGTTTTGTATGCTATTTGTATTAGGGCTTTCTCAAATAATACATCATCCAGCTATTTTAAAGGCTTTGAATCCAATGTATGGTTATGAATTATTGACACAATATCCAAAAGGATTTTGGTTATTAGGCGCTGTATTTCTTTGTACAACTGGTGCCGAAGCTTTGTATTCCGATTTAGGACATTGTGGTAAAGAAAATATTAGACTCACTTGGGTTTTTGTCAAAATAAGTTTGGTGGTCAATTATTTGGGTCAATCGGCTTGGCTGATGAATCAAGGAAAAGAATTTTTATCAGGTAGAAACCCTTTTTATGCTATCATGCCTCAATGGTTTTTATTATCGGGTGTAATTATTTCAACTATTGCAACTATTATTGCTTCTCAAGCATTGATTACGGGGTCATTTACACTTATAAACGAAGCTATTTCTTTGAATTTTTGGCCTAGAGTTACCATAAAAAATCCAACTAATATGAAAGGACAAATCTATATTCCTTCCATTAATAATCTATTATGGTTTGGTTGCATCTTGATGATTTTATATTTCAAAAACTCAACCAATATGGAGGCTGCTTATGGTTTTTCAATTACTATCGCCATGATGATGACTAGTTTTTTATTGGCGTATTTTTTGATTTATATCAAAAAAGTAAAAACTTCTTTGGTGACAGTCATTATGGTAGTTTTTGCAATCATAGAAATCTCGTTTTTCATTGCCAATGTTTCCAAAATTAAACAACGATGGATGTTCTTATTTTTCGAATTATTCATCTTTTTAGTAATGTATGTTTGGTATTATTCTCGAAAAATTAATAATCGCTTTATCAAGTTTGTCAATTTAGTAGAGCAAACACCACTATTAAAAGAATTGAGCGAAGATGACAGCATACCAAAATATGCTACTCATTTGATTTACCTTTCAAAAGCTGATAAAACGTATGAAATTGAAGAAAAAATAATCAAATCTATCTATGCCAAAAAACCTAAAAGAGCTGATGTGTATTGGTTTTTGCACATCAATAGAACCAACGATCCTTTCGCATTGAATTATGAAGTAATAGAAATTTTGAACGATAAAGTAATCAAGGTAGCTCTCAATGTTGGTTTCAGAATTCAACCAAAAGTAGAGTTGTATTTCAAAAAAATTGTCCAAGAACTGGTTGATGGTAAAGAACTAAATTTGCACATACGTGCTGACGGTTCTACAAAATATAATAGTGAACCCGATTTTAAATTTGTCATTATTGAAAAATTTATTTCGGTCGAAAACGACTTTGGTTTCAAAGAAGGTTGGATGTTAACTTCCTATTTTTGGTTGAAAAAACTATCTTTATCCGATGAAAAAGCTTTTGGACTAGATAAAAGCGATGTAGCTACAGAAGAATATCCAATGATTTATACGCCAGTTGCTAAAGTTGAATTAAAAAGAAAATAAAAAAAACAGAATGAAAAAAATACATTTACTTTTTGCGTTATTATTATCAGGAATATGTTGGGCACAACAAGATACCATTAAAGCAAAAATTCCGTTTGAAGGTCAAGATCAATCATGGCAAAACGGTTCTGACAGACGAACAGTACCGCCAGTTTTAACCTCTAAATATTTTGTAGGTAGTATTATGATTGATGCCAATTATACACATTCCTTTAATAATCCTAATGACAATACCGTTGTGGGATCAACTTCATTGGCTAGAAATAATGAAATACAAATTTCGAGTGCCAATATTGGTGGTGAATTTAATTATGAAGGAGCAAGAGGCAAAATTATGATGCAGTTCGGAACTCGTTCTACTATTATTCCGCGTAATGATTATAGCGTTTATCGAGGGCAATATCAATTAGACAATGTGTATCGCTATTTGTCTGAAGCTTATGCTGGTTATCATTTTAATAAATGGTATGGCATCAATGTAGATGCGGGAATGTTCATGTCTTATTTAGGTTTGAATTCTTATTACCAAGTCGAGAATTGGGAATATCAAGCCTCATTTACTTCTGATAATACCCCTTGGTTTTTTAACGGAGTTCGAGTTCAAATTTTCCCAACCAAAAAATTAAAAATTGAAGGCTGGTTAGTTAACGGTTGGCAAAGTTATGGAAAGTTCAACAGCATGCCGGGAATAGGGGGAAACCTAACTTACTGCCCGAGCGAAGCCGTAAAATTACTTACCAATGATTATTTTGGGACTGATGCCGCTGGTTTAAAGAATAGAGTTCGTTTTCATTCCGATAATAGTTTGTTAGTTCGTTATTTTAATCACCCCAAGTCAAAAGGAATTAGCAAAGCCGCTTTTTCATCTACTGCTGACATTGGTTTTGAGCGTGGCGATGGCGTGGCAGGATTTAACGGAAATGATGCAACTCCTTCGCAATATTTCTTGAGTGGCATGTGCTACAATCGGGTGTGGTTTAACCAAGATAAAATGGCATGGACTATCGGCGGCGGATTTATGACCAATCCTGGCAGGTATTTAGTTTTATATCCTACAGGTGATGCTAGTCCGTTACCAAATCCTAATAATCCAACTCAGACGCAAGGAACACACCCTTTTTCTGCTAATCCAGGGGATGAATTTAAAGGTTGGGATTGTTCCACAGGTTTCGATTTTATGCCTAATCAAAGCATCACTTTTAGAGCAGAATTTGTACATAGAGAATCTAGTGTGCCCTACTTTGCAGGTAGTGGTGGTGTAACTTCGCCTTCAGGATACACGACAACACCGCTGCCACCAGATTGGAAACCAGATTTAGTCAAAATGGAAAACCGAATTGTGTTTGCGGTATTGTTTAGGATTTAATATGTTTTCAAACCTGACAACTTTTTAAACCTGTCATGTTCAACTTTAAAAGGGATAACCAATGGCTAAATTAAACAACAGATTTTCTTTTCGCCACGACCCACTTCCAAGGTTTATTTGGTCAATTACCCATCGTTGACCATCGGGTAAATAGGGTTTTCGGATTGGAAAAGCTAAATCAGTTCTTAACACCAAAAAATTAAAATCAAAACGCAACCCTGCACCAACACCAACGGCAATTTCTTTCATAAAATCTTTTGTAAATTGAGAACCGGGTTTGTTTACATCTTTGTTTAAAAGCCAAATATTTCCAGCATCCATAAATAAGGCACCATTAATAAAACGGTAAATTTTACTTCTATATTCGGTGTTAAATTCTAATTTTATATCGCCCGATTGATCTGGAGTAAAAACACTTGAATTATTTGAGGCATCATAAGTTCCTGGCCCTAATGCTCTTGAACGAAAAGCACGCAAACTGTTTATGCCACCAATAAAAAATTGTTTACTAAACGGAATTTTATCAGAATTGCCATAAGCATAAGCTCCACCAACAATGATTCTACTTTTTAATACAGAATTCTTACCAAGCTTGTAAGTGTATTTTAATTCGCTTTGAATTTTTATGAATTGGCTAAATGGAATATCAAAAACTTTTATCGAATCGCCTTTTTTGATGTTGGCATTAGTGATTAATCCCGTAATATTTCCAGAAAAATCGATGCCGCTTTTAAAATAAAATGTATTTTTCTTTTTTTCATTCATCTCGTTGGTGTAAGTGTAGGCGTAGGTTGGTCCAAAAATTAATTGTTTTTCTATTACATTTTTCAGCGACGGATTTGCTGCAACTTGATCGTTATACAAATTAGTTACATTTTCTGGGCTGGCAAAAGTGATTTCAGTAAGATTTAATTGGTGTTCTTTTCTCAAATTTTCTTTCCACGCATAACCAAACGAAGCTTTGAAGGTTTGTAACGAATATAATTTTTGTCTGTTCTGAAATTCGTAACCAATAGTCGCATTTGTTCTAGGTACAAATCCGCTAGAAGATTTAAGCTTAAATGGTGTGATAAATCTTGGCCATACCAAACTCGCTTCTGACCCAAGACGGTATACATTAAATCCGTTATTTATGCCGCCTAATTGCACCTCAAGTCCGCCAAAAACTGAAATAGTCAATAATTCGGCACCATGAAACGTATTGCGGTTGCTCCAATTTACTTTTAATTCGGTTCCAGTATAATTTGCCGAATTGGTTTTTCCCAATATTTCAACGCGAATTGATTTTTGTGGCATTGGAGACAGATAATAATAGGCAACTAAATAATTTCCTATGGTATCTGATACTTTAAACTGATTTTTCACAAACTTAAAAGTACCTAGATTAACTAATCTATTCAACGATAAACTGTGATTTGTTCTATTATATACATCACCTTTTTTGAAATAGAGCGTTCGGTCAAAAATTCGAGGTTTAAATAAATTGTTATTTCCAATAATCGTAAAATCTTCGTATTTTTCAGCTTTTGAAAGCGTATCTACGGCAATCGAAAAATTAGGATAAATAATAATTTTATTGATTTTATAGACCAGTTTTGACTGCGCTGGTGCATCCGATTTAACTTTTAAAATCAGGTCTACGTCGTGTTTCCCCACAGTGCTGTCCACTTGAACTTTTAAATAATTAGCATTAAAATAGTAAAATCCTTTTTCCTTTAGCAGGGCATCAATCCGAATTCTTTCTGCTTGTATCACAGCAAGATTGTAGGCTTCCCCAACTTTTAACAAACTTTTAAGTTGCGTTTGTCTGACCGCTGATTCAACATCGGTAGAATCTATTGGGAACTGAACAGATTTAATTTTATACTGTTTACCCGGAATTACGGTATAATCTGCTCGTACTTTTTTGCCAAATTTTGTCGAGTCAGCGCTTGTTCTTGTGTTAAAATACCCGTTGTTTTCAGAGAAATTCTGCAATAAACTTCGGTTGTATTCTAAATCAACCTGACTGAACAAAACGGGTGCTTCTCCAAGCGTGTATTTTAGCCAGTGGCGAAACCCTTTTTCTTTTTTGACATCTCCTGCAAGATTGTAAAAGAATAATTTTGGACGTAGCCCTAGTATTTTTTTATTCGGAATCGGACGCGTAATTTCATTGAGTTTTGATTGTAACGCTTTACGTTCTTTGCGCGCAATCGAGTTGTCTTTGACATTCACATTTGCACCAACGTAAAGCATTTCGCCCTCGGGTAACTGTTTTGTCACGCCACAAGAAGTCGCAAGTAATAGAAGTAGGGCAGCCAAAACTAAATTCTTATCCATTTGATTTCTTTTTAGCTTTTGGTTTACCAGTCTCTTTTTTGAAATTAAATAATTCTTTGAATTTGTTGTAATCCAAAGTGATGATAAATCCAACACCCGTTTCAATCACTTGTCCTTGTAATGCTACTTGGTACAAGTTTTTACGGTAAGCCCGCAGTTTATAACGTCCGTCTTTTGAAACTAAATATTCTCCCGAAATATCCCCAGCAATCGTGCTTGTATCTTTGTTTTTTTGTTCAGGACCTTCAATCCCAAAACTGCTTCCTACGGTTACTTTTAGTCGGTCATTCAACAATTTTTTGGAAAACCCCACATTCAAATCAGTTTTATTTTCTTTTTTACCAGTAGTAAAATCCTGCGATGAATCGATGTCAAAATTTAGTTCAAAGCCTTTGATAAAATCCCCAGCAAGATTATTGAGTTGTTGTGACAAAATTTTGCTCGCACTTTCTCTTGCCAATGAAGAGGCAGTATTGCTGCCACTTTGGCTAGAAAATGGATTTTCTCCAATGAATCGATTTAACAATAACAGTGCAAAAACTTGTTTGTTTAACTCATCGGGTTCTTGACGTAAACGTGCTAATTTTGCTTCGGTTTTACTGATGATTTCGCTCGAAACTGAATTGTTCCCTTTTGGTAAAATAATGTCAAACGTAATATTGGGTTTCAATAATTCGCCATTCATTTTTAGTTCTGTTTCAAACGGAATTTTTTGTTTGTACGTGTTGCGCTCTTCTGGAGTCAACAATCCTAACTGATCATTAAGCAAATCTAATGGCGCACTTTCTGTTTTATAAACTGCAGTAATGACAATATCAGCCGTTGTGGGTTCTCCAGTCCAAAGTAGGTAACTTCCTTTTTTGATAATAAATTTTCGTTTAACAAGATTAAAACTCATTTCATAACTACCTTCTTCCAATTCATAGCGCCCAACTAATGTTGTTTTTCCAGATGAATCAATGCCACCAGTAAGTTGCGCTTCGCCCTTTAACTTCAGTAAATCGCCATTGGATTTATCAATTAATAACGATAATTCAGCTTCTTTATCCACTTCAATAGTTACAGAAGCGTCGATGCCTTTAATTGCTGTTTCACTAATCATTTTGTCAGCGGTCAGTGTTATTAATTTAGGCTGAACTTGATCAATAAATTCTACAATTCCTTCCCTGTCGGCTATTGACGGGTCGTCTTGGGGCAAAACAATTGTAAATTTCGTGTCTTTGTTTATTTTGATAGTTCCATCAATTTTTGGATTGTCTATGGTTCCTGTAACCAGTAAATGATTGTCTAAAAATAATTCACCATAAAAAGTATCATTATCTTTGGCTTTTGAATTTATAGCTTTAAAATTAGCAGCATCAACGGTTAAGTCAAATCCCAGATTGCTATAATCTTGATTATTAATTTTTCCGCTGATGGTCAAATCGTTATCTTTTTCGTCTTTGATGGTAAAATTATCGAGAAGGATTGCATTTTCAACAAAAGACAGGTTATCATTGATAGCTTTAAATTTGGAGTTCAGTTTCGTGGCTTTGAAACCAACGTCATTAAATTGTAAGGTACCAAGTAGTTTTGGACTGCTGGTTTTGCCCGTTATTTTAAAATTTCCCGTTAAAAAGCCAGCTCCATCGGTAATATTATCCATAGAAAAACCTTGAATACTTTTTATATTCAACTTTTGAATGTTTAAGTTAATGTTCAAATTATCATCGATAGCACCATAAGTTCCGTCTAAATTCACCTGATTTTCTTGCCCGGTTATTGCTATGTTGGCAGTGTAGGTATTGGCAATTTCGTTATTAACTTTTACATTTATTGTTCCTAAAGTGTCTTTTTTAAAAGTGAAATTGTCAATTTTTAAATCGGCGGTGAAAAGTACTTTTGAAATCAAATTTTTTAATAAAGCAGTACCATTTACAGTTCCGTCTATTTCTAAATATTTCATTTTAACAATATTCGAAATGGTTTTTATTTCAAAATTTTTAAAATCAACTGTTAGTGGAGCATTGGTTTCCATTGATTTGGATTGTAATTTGATACCTTTTCCTTCTTTGCTCAAATTGAAAT
The DNA here is from genome assembly GCF_025352015.1 of Flavobacterium sp. GTDB lineage: Bacteria > Bacteroidota > Bacteroidia > Flavobacteriales > Flavobacteriaceae > Flavobacterium. The sequence continues at coordinate 5,114 of NZ_JANXUG010000074.1, read as the reverse complement.
CATTTACAAAGATTCCGTTTTTGGCAAACAGAATTCGATTATCATTAGATACAGCCCAAGATTCATAATTTAATAACAGCTTTTTTGGATCTAATGAAATTTCATCCCCGCCATTTTTATCTTGTAATTTGCCATTAATTTGGTAGCAATCTTTATTTTTAAAATCTTTTACTACTAAAGAATAATCCAAAACATTATTGGCAACTTGTCCGCTTATACTTGTTTTTGGAATTTCAAATTGTGTGTTTTTTACTTGATCAACACTCAAGTTATAAAGCAGTATTTTATCTTTGTTGTCTATTTTTAAAATGCCGTTTGTAATGCTATTGGAGCCATAAACTAGTTTTGGAATCAAGCCATTTACAACGATTGTATCATTGACCGTATTATACCTACCCGTAAAATCTATAGGCTCTAAACTTTTTAAATCTGGAAGTATTTTTAGTAAAATGGGAGTGCTTTTGACGTTTACTTTAAAGGCTACTTGTTGGTTGTCACGAGGAACATTCTTTGAACTTGATTTTAAATTGTAGTAATTAGAAATACTATTTTTTACAGAATTGGCGATACTGGACAATTTATATTTTCCTTTAAATTCAACATCCATAAACTGCGATTTTAACAGGATTGTGTTTTTTTCTGATGTTGAAACGGCAAGAATATTTATCGAATCTGTAGCAAATTGGTCTTTATCGTTGGCAATAATCAAGTTGTGAATGCTGGCTTTCCCGTTTAAATAATCTAAATCGGCGGATTGAATGTCTGCATCAAGAACAGCACGCAATTTTAACGCTCCTGCGTGAAGATGGAGCTTTTTCAAATCAGCAATATCAATGTTAAGATGTAGTGTTCCCGCAGGATATTTATCCTTAAAACTACCGCTCGAAATGAGATCAAATTGTAAGTTGGGGTCTTTCAAAAAAGCAATTGTGTTAAATAAACCCTTGTTTATGGTGCCATTTACCACTAAATTTTGATAATTGTAATGATTGAAATTTGCTTTAATAACGGTTGCATTGGCGGTAGCACTAGCCGATTTTGGGTTAAAACCATTTCCATTTACATTCATTTTTACCGTTATTTTTCCAATAGAATCGTTTTTCAAAAAACTGCCCAAATCAAAATTAACAACTAAAGCCTCAAACTTATATTTTTCTTTATTTTTAATGCGTCGGTCTAAATTGCCTACAATTTTGGCACTACCAGTACTAGTTACAAAATTTGCATTAGTGCTAAAATTATCGATGCTTCCTTTAAAAGTTCCTTGGGTTCTCAATTGCGAAGGAAGTTGAATGGTATTGGGAATCGTATTTTTTGGGATTAAATTATAGACATCTTTGGAGCTCGTTTGAATGTTTTTGACGTTCAAATCGAAAAAAGTTTTGTTCACATCGGGCAAACCAGTAATGCTTCCGGCAGCATCAATTTTTGTTGTTCCTATACCGCTTACTTGAAGTTTAGAAATCAACAGCTTGTTAATTTTACCCGAAATAGTGGAATTCAATAACAGCACCGCATTTGGATTATTTTTGAAAGGATTAGTCGCCGAGAGTTGCGGCGCAAATATCAAAATGTCTTTAAAGCCCACGCGACATTGATTTAAATTGGCGTTAACCGAAATTGCCGCTGGATTTTTAGAAACACTTGCTACCGACGGATAGTGTACAATGATTTTGTTTTTAAGAAGCGTTTGTGGTGTTTTTAGATATAAATTTTCTAAAAAAGCAGTTTTTTGACCATAAAAAAACTTTGTTTTTAAAGCATTAATTTTAAGTCCGCTTTTTTCGGCGAGCAGTAATGCACTGATTTTACCTGAAATACTAGTTGCCGTGTACTTAATTTTGCTTGCGTCAAGAGTTACATTTTGTAGTTGTAAATGGTTGTAATCTATTCCTTTATGAATGTAAACTGCGTTATCGTCATTATAATTTAAAGCTACATTTTTAAAATTAATTTGATTTAGCTTTATGTTCCAATTAGTAGCTTTAGAAATGGATGCCGCTGCCAATTCCTTTTTTAAATTTGTTAGTTTGCTGTAATTCAGAGTTCCTGAAGCGTTGGACAATGCAATGTTATCAAGCGAGATTACATGATTTTTTTGGTCGAAAAAAGTTTCTTTAACCAACAGTTTTTCCAAATTGATAGCCGTTAGCAACTTCGATTTTTCGTCCTGATAGGTTGTGTTGATTTCTGATAAATCAATAGTTCCAAATTTCAGTTTTATATAGGGCGTTATTGATTTCCCCGTTGCAATAATTACAGTATTTATCGGGATTCCTTGATTGTAAGACAATTGTAAGCCAGACAATTTAATTTTTGGAACCTCAAAATTCATTTGATTCAAATCAAAAGTTTTGATTTTGGTAGCAAGATGCTTTAATTTTAGTTTCAAATCACTATTTGAAATGGCATCTTTGTAGTGAATCCTGACCTGGTTCAGCGCTATTTTATCCATTACAAATTCCATGGGTGGCGATTTGTTGTCAGGAGTAGTATTTGTAAATGACTTGATGATGTAATCAAAATTGAATTCAGCTTTAGAATTCTTGTCAATATTGGCTATAATCCCATCCAAAGCAGCTGCATTAATTTCGATCTTATTATTGAATATTTGTAATAAATTGAGATTTGCCGCAATTTTTTTACCATACAAAAGCGTATCTTTTTTTTGATCTTCAAGATAAATCCCTTCTAAAATAATATCTTTTGGAAAACCAATCTGAACTTTATCTAGTTGAACTTTAGTTTTAATTTTACTCTCAAGGTAGGTTATGACTTGGTTTTTTGAAAATCTTTGAACAGCAGGAATTTGTAGTGCAATAATTAATAGTAACACTGCTCCACAAATTAGGAGCAGTATCCAAAGCAGGATTCTTAAACCTTTAGTAAAATATTTTTTCAAACCAAAAATCTAAAATTTAATTAAGATGACAATTTCTTGTGACATTATTGCACGAATATAAAGGTCTAAATTTAATCATGAAAAAAGATTACATAATTATCTTAAAGAATTATAATATTTTTAACAGTCCGCCATATTCACTGCCACAGCCAGTCCGCCTTCTGAAGTTTCTTTGTATTTAGAGTTCATGTCTTTTGCAGTTTTCCACATGGTTTCAATAACTTTATCTAGTGGTACTTTAGCATTTTTAGCATTGGTTTCCATGGCAAGTTCTGCTGCATTGATGGCTTTTATAGCGCCCATAGTGTTGCGTTCGATACACGGTATTTGAACTAAACCACCTACAGGATCACAAGTCATTCCTAGGTGATGTTCCATCGCAATTTCGGCAGCCATCAGCACTTGATCTGGAGTTCCTCCCATGACTTCGCACAAAGCTGCTGCAGCCATAGCAGATGATACACCTATTTCGGCTTGGCAACCACCCATAGCCGCTGAAATAGTAGCTCCTTTTTTAAAAATACTGCCAATTTCGCCAGCTACTAGCAGAAATTGTTTGATGGCTGCTTCGTCGGCATCATGATTTTCTATAACTAAATAATACATTAACACTGCAGGAATAACTCCTGCACTGCCGTTTGTTGGTGCTGTTACAACTCTACCCAAAGCAGCGTTTACTTCATTAGTTGCGAGTGCAAAACAAGAAACCCATTTCAATATTTGTCGAAATTTTACTTCGGTTTTCCGAATGCACTCTAACCATTCTTGTGGGTTAGAATAATTGGCTAAACCTATCAATCCTTGATGCATATCAAAAGCGCGTCTTCTAACATGTAAACCGCCGGGCAAAATCCCTTCGGAATGACAACCAATGTACATGCACTCCAGCATGGTATGCCAAATCCGAATTAATTCATGATGAATGGTTTCCTCGTTTCGCATCGACTTTTCGTTTTCATAAACAATTTCAGAAATCGATTTTTTTTCAGCGATTGTATATTGAAGAAGCTCTTCGGCGTTTTGAATAGGAAACGGAAAAGCGCATTTTATTTCTAATTTTTTCTTGGCATTACTACGTTCTTCTTTCACGACAAAGCCGCCGCCGATAGAATAAAAGGTAGAAATGTATTGCGTATCATCATCCAAATAAGCCGTAAAGGTTAATCCATTGGCATGAAAAGGGAGAAAATTTTTGTTGAAAACAATGTCTTGCAGGAAATAAAATGGCAAACTGACCGTGTTTCCTAAATTGATTGTGTTTGTATCTTCGATAGTTTTTACAATTCTAGCAATGTCTTGAACTGGTATAAACTCTGGGTCTTGACCACTTAAACCTAACATAATTGCCAAATCGGTCGCGTGACCTTTGCCTGTTAAGGAAAGTGAACCGTATAAATCAACTTTGACCCGAGTGATGGTAGGGAAAAGATTTTCGTTTTGCAATTCAGATAAAAATCGTTCTGCAGCCCGCCAAGGTCCAAGTGTGTGTGAGCTTGAAGGACCAACACCAATTTTGAGCATATCAAATACCGAGATGCATTCTTCCATCGATTATTTTTGATTTAATTACGGCAAATATATAGAATTACAGTGTAGCAAAGTTACATCTTGCCATGCTTATTGCGCGTTGTTATGGTTTTATAATTGTATTTTTGCAACAGTTATAAATCGGTAATAAAATGAAATTATGAGTTTATTAAAAAATATATTTGGGACAAATGAAGAACATAAATCGGCTTTAAAAGTAGGATGGAGGTTGCTGACTGATGTGGAGCAATTGAATGAAATTATAACCGCTTCGGTCGAGAATCCTGTAGTTATTTTTAAACATAGTACGCGTTGTCATATCAGTAAAATGGTATTGCGACAGTTTGAAAATGATTTTGATTTGGAAGAAAAAATTATTCCTTACTTTTTAGATTTAATAGCACATCGTTCTATTTCAAATGAAATTGCTGTTCGTTTTGTCTTATCCTAAAATACGTTGACCTTTTTTTAGGTTTAATAATTATTTCAAATTTATACTTTATTGCCGGAACATTGATAAGTTTTTTAAAAAATTCCCTTCGGGTTTTAAAAGCTTATCAACATTCCTACGACGCTAAAGTAGAGACTTTAACTCGTTTGTAGTTTTTGTTTTCTTGTTTATTATATTGTAAATGAACTTCTTGTGGTTTTTTAAAATCTAAACTCCAATGCATTCTCAAATTGT